>NZ_CP017241.1:3737500-4037500 GCF_001908375.1 Rhizobium etli 8C-3
GCGATCATGGAAGTCTCGACGGTCGTCCATGACGGTGACAAGGAAATTGTCCGCCGCCAGCCATTCTCGCATGTAAAGATGCGGCTCGCCGCCAATCACGTGGCGACCGAGGACTATCCCGATTTTGACGCGCTCGCCATTTTCGCGGCCGATGAGGCACAGCCCGCTCCGGCCGCGCGCACCGGCGCGATTTACGGCTCGGACGTTGAATCCGAGGTCAGCCTCAAGACCGTTCCCTTCCCGACCGGAAAGAGCGACTTTCAGGCAGCGCCCGGCATGACCCTGGATGAAGTCGAGGAGAATGTCCGCTCGAATGGTTCGGCGCTGACCGACGGCGCCACTCAGGTGGCTGCGCTCTATTATGTCGACCCTCAGCGTTTTTCGAACGAGGACAACGATGTGGATCTGACATCGGGCCTTTCGGCCCGCGTTCTTGAGCAGAACATGACGGTGTCCGCGCCGGAATCGATCACGCCGCAGACTGAGGAATTTGCCGACGACATCGTGCCGGCCCGCCAGGACGTCACGATCGTCAAGGCACTGATGGATTCGGGCTATCCCGAGCCGCAGGCGAAGATGCTCTCTGCCAACCTTGCCCCGCCACTCGGCAGCGATGATCTTGCCAAGGGCGACGTCCTGCGTGTCGGCATCATCCAGAAGGGCGAACAGGCCAAACTCATCCGCGCCAGCGTCTATCGTGGCACGCGTCATCTCGTCACGATCGCACTCGATGACAACAGCCGCTTCGTCGAGGCAAGCGAACCGCCCATGCTTGATGCGATCGCGACTGCCTTCGACGACAATTCGCTCTCGGTTCCCGCTGGCCAGAACCTGCCGCGCATTTATGACGGCATTTATCGCGCCGCTCTTTCCTACGGCATGACCAAGGATATGACGGCGCTGATCATCAAGCTGCTTGCGGCCAATGTTGACTTCCAGGCGCAATTGAGACCGACAGATTTCCTCGAGGCCTTTTTCTCCGTCACCGATTCGAGCGGCCGCGCGACGCCGAATTCCGAGCTGCTTTACGTCAATGCCCGTTTTGGCGATACGGTGACACGCTTCTACCGCTTCCAGGACGCAGACGGCAACGTCGATTACTTCGATCAGGACGGCAAAAGCATCCGTCAGTTCCTGCTGCGCAACCCGGTGCCGAACGGCATTTTCAAGTCCGGTTTCGGCATGCGACGCCACCCGATCCTGGGTTTTGCCCGCATGCATACCGGCGTCGACTGGGCTGCTCCCCGCGGTACGCCTATCATCGCGACCGGCAATGGCACGGTCGAGAAGGCCGGCTGGGATTCCGGCGGCTATGGCAATCAGACGATCGTTCGTCATGCCAACGGATACGAGTCCTCCTACAACCACCAGAGCGCCATTGCCAAAGGTATCGTGCCCGGAGCCAAAGTTCGCCAGGGCCAGGTGATCGGCTGGGTCGGCACTACCGGTGAGTCCACGGGACCGCATCTGCACTACGAAATGATCGTCAACGGCACCAAGGTCGATCCGCTCCGCATCCGCCTGCCGGGCGGCAAGTCTTTGGCTGGCGAAGCACTGGCTAAATTCCAGGACGAGCGCAAGCGCATCGATACGCTCCTGAACAACCAGCCGGTCGATCAGGTCGCCAGCAAATAGGCCAGACAAAAATGACGGCCGCAGCCGCCATTTGTTTTTCCGGATGCTCGCTCTTTACGCTGCTTCGCCGACGGCGGAATTGCGCGGGCGGAACAACAGGCGGTCAGAGCCGTTGGTGACCTTCACCGTAGACCCGTCCGGCACCTGGCCGGAAAGAATCTGCTCGGCGAGCGGATCCTGTACATACTTCTGGATCACCCGCTTCAGGGGCCGCGCGCCATAGACCGGATCGTAGCCTTTGTTGGCAAGCCAGCTGCGGGCATCCTCGTCGAGCTCGATCGTGATCTTGCGCTCGGCCAGCAACGCCACCAGCCGTTTCAGCTGGATATCGACAATCGCGCCCATCTCGTCGCGCTTCAGGCGATGGAAGAGGATGATCTCGTCGATGCGGTTCAGGAATTCCGGCCGGAAATTGCCGCGCACGACATCCATCACCTGCTCGCGAACCGTGTCGCTGTCCTGGCCCTCGCCCAGTTGGGTGAGGTATTCGGCACCGAGGTTCGAGGTCATGATGATCATCGTATTGCGGAAGTCGACCGTGCGGCCCTGACCGTCCGTCAGGCGCCCGTCATCCAGCACCTGCAGCAGGATATTGAAGACATCGTGATGCGCCTTCTCGATCTCGTCGAAGAGCACGACCTGATAGGGCCGGCGGCGGACGGCCTCCGTCAATGCGCCGCCTTCCTCGTAGCCGACATAGCCGGGAGGGGCGCCGATCAGCCGGGCCACGGAGTGTTTTTCCATGTATTCCGACATGTCCATGCGCACCATTGCCGTCTCGTCGTCGAAGAGGAAGCGGGCGAGCGCCTTTGTAAGCTCCGTCTTGCCGACGCCGGTCGGGCCCAAGAAGATGAATGAGCCGATCGGCCGATTCGGGTCCTGCAGCCCGGCGCGCGCGCGGCGAACGGCACGCGATACCGCCTGCACCGCATCGCCCTGGCCGATGACCGACGTCGCCAGCTCGTCTTCCATCCTGAGCAGCTTCTCGCGCTCGCCTTCCAGCATCTTGTCGACCGGAATGCCGGTCCAGCGGGAAACGACATGGGCTATGTTGTCCGGAGTCACGACCTCCTGCACCATGGCACTGCGGTCGCTATCCTGGCTTTCCGCATCGGCGAGTTGCTTTTCCAGCTCCGGAATGACGCCATAGGTCAATTCGCCGGCGCGCTGGAATTCACCCTTGCGCTGAGCGATTGCCAGTTCGTTGCGGGCGTCGTCAAGCTTCTTCTTGAGATCGGCGGCAAGACCGAGCTTCTGCTTTTCCGATTGCCAGCGGGCCGTCAGCGCGTTGGCCTTCTCCTCCAGATCCGTTAATTCGGCATCGAGCCGCGTCAGTCGGTCGGCGGAAGCCGCATCCGTTTCCTTCTTTAGCGCTTCTCGCTCGATTTTCAGCTGCATGATACGGCGATCCAGCTCGTCTAGCTCTTCGGGCTTCGAATCCACCTGCATACGCAAACGCGCGGCCGCCTCGTCCATCAGGTCAATCGCCTTGTCGGGCAGGAAGCGATCGGTGATGTAGCGATTCGACAGCGTCGCAGCCGCCACCAGCGACGAGTCCGAAATGCGAACCTTGTGGTGCTGCTCGTATTTTTCCTTGAGGCCCCGAAGGATCGAGATCGTGTCCTCGACCGTCGGTTCATCGACCATGACGGGCTGGAACCGGCGGGCGAGTGCTGCGTCCTTCTCGACATGCTTGCGATACTCGTCGAGCGTGGTGGCACCGACGCAGTGCAATTCGCCGCGCGCAAGCGCTGGCTTCAGCAGGTTGGAAGCATCCATCGCTCCATCCGCCTTGCCGGCGCCGACCAGCGTGTGCATTTCGTCGATGAAAAGGATGATCTCGCCGCTTTCCGACTGCACTTCGTTGAGCACGGCCTTCAGCCGTTCTTCGAATTCGCCGCGATACTTTGCACCGGCAATCAGCGCGCCCATGTCGAGCGCCATCAGTTTCTTGTCCTTGAGAGATTCCGGTACGTCGCCGTTGACGATGCGCAGTGCCAGTCCTTCGACGATCGCCGTCTTGCCGACGCCGGGCTCGCCGATCAGCACCGGGTTGTTCTTGGTGCGGCGGGAGAGGACCTGGATCGTGCGGCGGATTTCGTCATCGCGGCCGATCACCGGATCGAGCTTGCCCTCGCGGGCCTCGCCTGTCAGGTCGCGGGCGTATTTCTTCAGGGAATCGAAGCCTTGTTCTGCATTGGCGGAGTCGGCCGTGCGCCCTTTTCGAATATCGTTGATAACCTGATTGAGGCCCTGCGCCGTTACGCCGGCATGTTTCAGCGTCGCTGACGTCGAAGCGGACGTCTCGATCGCCAAGGCCTGCAGCAACCGCTCGACCGTGACGAAGCTGTCGCCGGCTTTCTTGGCGGCCTCTTCGGCCGTGGAAAAAACTCTAGCGAGCGGCTGGGCGAGATAGATGTTGCCGTTGCCGCCGGAAACCTTCGGCAACTTTGCAAGCGCAGCATCGTTTGCAAGCCGCGCCGCCTTGGCATCGCCGCCGGCGCGCTCGATCAGCGAAGCGGCCATGCCTTGATCGTCGTCAAGCAAGACCTTGAGGACATGTTCCGGCGTGAATTGCTGGTGACCCTGCGCCAAGGCATAGGTCTGGGCGGACTGAACGAAACCGCGCACCCGCTCGGAATACTTTTCGATATTCATATTCTACCTCCATGGATCGCCCTGCCCTTATAAGGCACAGGCCGATGATTGAGATTGAGCTCCCTCAAAAGGCGAGCCGTCGCTTTATCCTTTTTGGAATTGGGACGAAGCATTCGAGCAAGAATATGGGATGGATTTTTGCGAGTTTAAAGAGCCCGGAACCATGAAACCCGGGCTGAAGAATCCCTTCGGGAGCACGCGGCGCGGCCTGACGGCACGAACGTTCAAGACCCTATCGTGGCGCTTTTGGTATGCCTAGGAGCTTCCTAAACGGCAGGTTCTTGATGACCTTCGAGCAAACGGCTGCATTTTTGGCCTTTTCGGTCGTGGGCGCCATCACACCCGGCCCTAGCAACGTCATGATCATGGCGACCGGCTCGCTCGGGGGTTTGACACGCGGCCTGCCCTGCGTGCTCGGTGCGGCCTTGGGAATGTCGTCGCTGTTCTTTTGTGCGGGCCTCGGACTTGCGCAGCTGTTTCTGCTTTATCCGCTTGCGCTGACGATCATGAATCTGATCGGCGCTGCCTTTTTGTTTTGGCTAGCCTTCAAGATCGCGACCACGGACGTGGCGCAGGCCAAAGGCGGCACGAAAGCCGTGGGCTTTGTGCAAGCGGCGGTGTTTCAGTGGATGAATCCGAAGGGCTGGCTGGTTGCCGTAAGTGGGATTGCTGCCTACTGCGGCGCATCTCCAGAAAGCGCTTTCGGCTCGGCGGCAACCTTCGCAGGCCTGTTCTTTGTGGCAGGCTTCCCGAGCGGTCTAGCCTGGTTGATGGCAGGCGCATTGATGCAGAAACTGCTTCGAGACGCGCGCATTGCGCGCGCCTTCAAGATCGTGATGGCAGTCGTGCTTGCCGGCTCTGTCACGACGATTTTCCTGTGAGCCGGGAACGAAGCCTATTCCGTAGCCGCTTCGGCCAGAGCCGGTGCTTCGGCGGAAGCGGTCTCGCCCTCGCCTTCGGCACGGCGCGGGCGGCGCGGTCGGTTGCTGGCGTTACGGCGGCGCGGCTGGCGTTCGCGCTGCTGGCCGCCTTCTTCCTCCATGGAGACTTCGGCCGGAATGCCTTCGATTTCCGGCTGAGGGCCAGTTCCGTCGTTGGTTTCCTGAGCCGGGGCGGCGACAGAAGCAGCAGTTTCTGCGCGTTGTTCGCGACGAGGTTGCTCGCGCGGCGGCTGAACGACGACGGCATCATCGCTGTCTGCCGTATCCAGTTCGTCGCCATCGCGCTCACCGCCTTCGCGGTCGGTATATTCGTTACGGTCGTCGCGCTGGAAACGTTCCTGCATCTGCGTCTGGGCGGCCGCGATGATGCGATAATAGTGCTCTGCGTGCTGGAGGTAGTTCTCGGCTATGACGCGGTCACCAGAGCTCTGGGCATCGCGGGCAAGCTGCGAATATTTTTCAGCGATATGCTGAGCGGTACCGCGAATCTTCACATCGGGGCCGGAGCTGTCGTAGGTCCGCGTCAGCGGATTGCCACCCTTGCGGTTGAAATTATTGTTGTTATTTCCGCCGCCGTTATTGTTACTGCCACGCCCTCGACCGCGCTTGTTCTGCTGTCCTGGCCTCATAGATCGTTCACCTGAATTCTCTGTTTGTGTGGAGTTATGGCACCAACCGCCGTGGCCGGTAAACCGGCTCAGGGCCTTCGTGCCGCAAGCATAATGCGCCTTCGCGCCGACCTGCCGCTTGTTCTCAAGTCATATTGACTGATTCACGCATTGGGTCGTGTTCAACCTTTGAAACTCTCGTTTAAAAGAGTGGACCCCCGAGGCCGACCAAGTAGCGAACGAATCGACGTTCCTTCTTGACTGCCCAACGCGTGAGGGCAACCTATATCGCTTCCCCGGGAAATCCAAGCCTTTTCTTCGCAATAGCAGTAATGTCCTGTTCAATGCTGCAATTTGTCGCTCGAAGCGATGGGTGCGAACACGAGCACCCGGTCATTCTGGCCATAATCCTTTGCCGAGTCGACGCATTTGAAGCCTGCGGCCTCGAAGACCGCCGTTACGTGATTGCGCTGGTCGTAACCGATTTCCAGTCCTATGACGCCGTTTGGCTGCATGAACCCGGCAGCATCCTTGGCTATCGCTTTGTATGCGTCAAGCCCATCGGGGCCACCATCCAGAGCTGTCGCCGGATCAAATTTCGTTACTTCAGGAGCGAGACTGTCAAGGATACTGGAAGCAATATAGGGCGGATTTGAGACGATTGCGTGAAACATACCGTGAATGTTTTGAAACCAACTGGATTGCACAGTCTCAAACCGTTCCTTCAATCCGTTTCTCGCAGCGTTTGATTCGGCCGTTCTGAGGGCACCTGCGGATACATCGCTTCCGATACCCGATGCTTCCGGACATTCGCTCAAAAGCGCAAGGCATATTGCCCCGGTTCCGGTTCCCAGATCAAGGATATGGAGATGTTCCTCCGTTTTTGCAAGGGTTCTTAAATAAGGAAGCATCGTATCGACGAGGATTTCCGTGTCCGGCCGCGGCTCCAGCGTCTCGGCGGAAAGCCAAAGCGGCAGGCCGTAGAACTCCCGCTCGCCGAGAATACGGTGGACCGGCTCATGCGCTAGCCGCCTTTCGACAGCTGCAAGGATCAAGGCCTCTTTGTCGCCAGCGACGGGTTCATTGCCGCGTGATAGAATTTCGGTCGAGGAAAACTTCAGCAATCCGGCAACGAGTAGCCTTGCATCCGTTGCCGGATCGGCTATGCCGGCTTCGGTGAAGCGGCGGCGGACTTCGGCGAGAACTTTGGAAACCGTCGGCCGCGTTCCGGTCATTGCTGCTCGCCAAGCAGAGCCAGTTGACTTGCCTGATAATCGGCAAGCAGGGCATCCACCACCTCGTTGATCTCGCCTTCCATCATCCGGTCCAGCTTGTAGAGCGTCAGATTGATGCGGTGATCGGTAATGCGGCCCTGAGGGTAATTGTAGGTGCGTATCCGCTCCGAGCGGTCGCCGGAGCCCACCTGGCTCTTGCGATCGGCGGAACGTTCGTTATCGGCTCTTTGCCGTTCGGCATCATAGAGCCTCGAACGCAGTACCTGCATCGCCTTGGCGCGGTTCTGGTGCTGTGACTTTTCCGAACTGGTGACGACGATGCCCGTCGGCAGATGCGTGATACGCACCGCTGAATCCGTAGTGTTGACGTGCTGGCCGCCCGCCCCGGACGATCGCATCGTATCGATACGGATGTCTTCCGGTCGGATTTCAATGTCGATTTCTTCCGCTTCCGGCAGTACGGCGACCGTTGCTGCCGAGGTATGAATTCGCCCACCTGCTTCTGTTTCGGGCACGCGCTGCACACGATGCACGCCGGACTCGAACTTCAGCTTGGCGAAGACGCCTTTGCCGGTGATCGTGGCGATAATTTCCTTGTAGCCGCCAGCTTCGCCCTCGCTTGCGGAAAGAATTTCGACCTTCCAGCCATTCGCTGCGGCAAAACGCTCATACATGCGAAAAAGGTCGCCTGCGAAGAGTGCAGCTTCCGAGCCTCCCGTACCCGCGCGGATTTCAAGGATCGCGCTTTTTTCGTCTGCGGCATCCTTCGGCAGCAGCAGGATCTGGATTTCCTGCTCCAGCGCCTCGATGCGCTCCTTCACATCCGGCAATTCCTGCTCCGCGAGATCACGCATCTCACGGTCGACGGACCTGTCTTCGAGCAAAGCTTCGAGATCGGAAATTTCCGCTTCAGCCTTTTCATAGGCGCGGATCTTGGTGACGACCGGTTGCAGCTCGGAATATTCGGAGGCGAGCTTCACGTAGACGTCCGCCGACGGGCCGGCCGACATCCGCGCTTCGATTTCGCCGAAGCGGCGTTCCAGCTCGCGCATCTTTTCAACGGGAAGCTTCGCCACCCTTCACTCCGATTCTTCTTGTAATCTGCTAAAGGGGAATATTGTGGCTCTCGGCGAAGTGGGCAAGCACCTCGCGCATCGGAGTCGTTGCATGAATATCGTCCAACGCCTCGTTCATGACCTTTGCCAGGGCCGCGGCATCAAGTCCGAGCAGCATTGCCTTTACCGGCCCGATCGAGGCCGGCGACATCGACACTGAGCGAAATCCGAGGCCGAGCAGCGCCATCGCCGATATCGGCTTGCCTGCAAGCTCGCCGCACAATGTCACCGGCGTATTGTTGCGCTCACCGGCTCGCACGATGTCGCGCAAGAGCCTTAAGAACGGCTTGCCCAGCGTATCGAAGCGGTCGGAAACGCGCGCATTGCCACGATCCACCGCCATAGCGAACTGGAAGAGGTCATTGGAGCCGACCGAGACGAAATCGACAGCCGCCATTAGTTCGTCGAGCTGCCAAAGTAGCGCCGGCACCTCCAACATCGCACCGAACTGCAGCTTGCGCGGCAGGCCGTGACCAAAGCGCGAAAGGTGCTGCACCTCCTTCTGCAAAAGCTCGCGAACGGTAGCGATCTCGGAAACCTCGGTCACCATCGGCACCATGAGTTTCAGCTCAGCGCCGGCCGCCGCCTTCAGCATGGCGCGAAGCTGCGTGCGCAACAGCCCTGGACGGTCGAGCGACAAGCGAATGGCACGCCAGCCGAGTGCGGGATTCTCCTCTTCGTGGCCGCGGAAATAGGGCACGACCTTATCGCCACCGATATCGAGCGTGCGGAAGGTAACGACGCGGCCGGCCGCCTGCTTCAGCACGTTGCGATAGAAGATTTCCTGCTCATCGGCCTTCGGCATCGTGGAGGCGATCATGAACTGCAGTTCGGTGCGGAACAGGCCGATACCTTCGGCGCCCGATTCCGCAAGCTGCGGCAAATCGACCAGAAGCCCGGCATTCATCAGCAGCGAAATCCGCTGCCCGTCCCTCGTCAGCGGCTCGACGGAGCGCAGCGCGCGGAATTGCTCCTGGCGGCGCGCGCGAAACCGGACTTTTTCCTCGTAGGACCTCTGATGCTCCGGCAACGGCCTCAGATGCACATGGCCGCCGTCGCCATCGATGATCACGGCATCGCCGTTTTCGGCAAGTGCGACGACGCCGGCCGCCTGGCCGATCACCGGAATGCCCATGGCACGGGCAACGATGACGACGTGGCTGGTGACGGCACCTTCCTCGAGGACCAGGCCGCGTACATTGGCCCGCGGGTAGTCGAGCAGTTCGGCAGCGCCCATGGCGCGCGCGAGGATGATCGCGTCACCGGGGAAACCATCCCCCGAAGTGTGGCCAGTGTAGCCAGTCAGTTGCCGCAAAAGGCGGTTTGCCAAGTCTTCGAAGTCATGCATGCGCTCGCGGAGATAAGGATCCGTCAGACGGATCATTCGCGCCTTGGTGTCGCTCTGGACTTTTTCGACCGCTGCTTCCGCCGTCAGGCCGTTGCGGATTGCCTCTTCGAGCTTCCGCACCCAGCCCTGGTCATGTGCGAACATGCGGTAGGTTTCCAGAACCTCGCGATGCTCGCCCTCCATCGACACGTCGCGACTCGAAAGCAAGTCGTCGATCGAAATCCGAAGCGAGCCCATCGCCTCCGCAAGCCTGCGGATTTCCTTCTCCGAATCTTCGTTGAGAAGATTGGTGACGACGACGCGCGGCTCGTGCAGCACGACATAACCGAGCCCGATGCCTTCGTTATAGGTATCGCCGTTGATCGTGACGGAGCGCGTCAGGTCGAGTTCGAGGCCGGGCTTCGTGATCTTCTTGAGCTCGCCGGTGGCGATCATCTCGGCAAGCACCATCGCCGTGGTCTCGAGCGCTTCTAGCTCCTCCTCGCGGTAGGTGCGGCTCGCCTTGTTCTGCACGACGAGAACGCCGAGCGATCGGCCGGTGCGCAGGATCGGCACGCCGAGGAAGGAATGGTAGATTTCTTCGCCGGTTTCCGGCAGATAACGGAAAGCGGGATGCGACTGTGCGTCGGAGAGATTGAGCGGCTGCGCCGACGCGGCGATCGTACCGACGAGGCCCTGACCCATCTTCAGTTGCGACAGGTGGACGGCCTCTTTTTTAAGGCCCTCAGTCGCATAAAGTTCGAGAACGCCGTCAGAGCGCAGCACGTAGACGGAGCAAACCTCCGCCACCATGTTGCTGGCAATCTGCCGAACGATCCGGTCGAGACGCTCCTGCGGCTCCAGCGGCTCCGCCATCAACTCGCGCAGCCGCTTGAGCAGCACGCGCGGACCGCCGGATAGGTCTCTCATGGCGTCTCAAGCTCCAAAAACAAAAGCAAAGTAACCCGGCAGACGCCGCGTGACTTCACAACTTAAATGCGGCATTCCTGCTGGGAATCAATTCTTATCCAGACCGTAGCAGGAATGCAAAGTCCTGACAGCGAGTTCCGCATAAGGACCGTCGATCAGGATGGAAATCTTGATTTCCGAAGTCGTGATCGCTTTGATGTTGATCCCCTTCTCGGCAAGAGCCTTGAAGGCGGTGGCGGCAACACCTGCATGTGAACGCATTCCGATGCCGATGACCGAAACTTTGACCAAGCCCGATTCGTTCTGCACGACGTCGTAGCCGATCTTCTCCTTGTTCTCGCCGAGCACCTTGATTGCCTTCTCAACGTCGCCCGAAGGCACAGTGAAGGTCATGTCCGTCTTGGAACCGTCCTCTGAAATGTTCTGGACGATCATGTCGACGTTGATATGGCTTTCGGCGAGGGGGCCGAAGATCGCGGCGGAAACGCCGGGCCGGTCAGCAAGACGGCGAAGCGAGATCTGAGCCTCATCCTTGGCATAGGCGATGCCGGTGACTACTTCCTGTTCCACGATTTCATCCTCGTCACAAATCAGCGTTCCGGGCGGATTCAACAAATCACCCATGCCCGGAGCATCGGGATCTTCGAAAGAGGAGCGCACGAAGGTACGGACCTTGTGCACCATGGCAAGCTCGACCGAGCGGACCTGCAGCACCTTGGCGCCGAGCGAGGCCATTTCGAGCATTTCCTCGAAGGCGACCTTCTTCAGTCGACGCGCCTGCGGCACGATGCGTGGATCGGTCGTATAGACGCCGTCGACATCGGTATAGATATCGCAGCGATCGGCTTTGACAGCAGCCGCGATCGCCACCGCCGACGTATCCGAACCGCCGCGGCCAAGCGTCGCTATCCGATTGTCCGGCCCCAGACCCTGGAAACCGGCGACGACGGCGACCTGACCTTCGCCCATGCGCTTGATGATGTCGGCACCGTCGATTTCAAGGATGCGGGCAGCGCCATGCGCATTGTCCGTGCGGATCGGGATCTGCCAGCCCTGCCAGGAGCGCGCATTGATGTCCATGGCCTGCAGCGCGATCGCCAGCAACCCGCATGTCACCTGCTCACCCGAAGCGACGACCGCGTCATATTCGCGCGCATCGTAGAAAGGTGAATTGGCACCGACGACCTTCGGCGTCCCCTGCACCCAGCCAACCAGCTCGTTAGTCTTGCCGGACATCGCCGACACCACCACCGCAACCTCGTGGCCGGCATCGACTTCACGTTTCACATGGCGGGCAACGTTCTTGATGCGGTCCAGATCAGCGACGGACGTTCCGCCGAATTTCATTACGATGCGTGCCATAAGCCTCTACCACAGCAAACGCCGGGAGAGACGAAAAGCCAGACCCGGCATGACGGAGCCCTCAAAACAGCATGGCCGAAGGACCGGACAAGGAGTCTTTGGAACCCTTCTAAGGCCTTGCACCCGGGGGCCCAAGTTGCGGCGTCTCTTAGCGAGTTTGAAACGGGGTGGCAAGGTGGCCGTCGATTGAAACGGAAGGTCCCGCGGGACAATCTCAGCCACCTTGAGGAAATCCGCTGATCGCGTATCGGATTCGGTGTAGGATGTTTGTCATGAGTGAGGCTCGGTCATTATTCGCACAACTGCGCCAGTCGGCGCAGCCGGAAATCGTAAACGCTATGGAGCGGCTCGTCCGTGACGGACCCGACCGCAAGCTTTGCCGTATCAATGCGCTTGCCTTCGCAGCCAGCGAGGACCTCGGCGAGGAGCCGGTGGTCAACGCATTTCTGCATGCGTCCCGCCTCGGCATATTCGATCTGTCATGGAACGTGCTGTGTCCCGGCTGTGGTGGGGTGCTCGATGCCAATACCTCGCTGAGGACCGTCCAGAGCGACGAGTATAACTGCGCACTGTGTGCTGCGGGCTACGAGCCGACGCTGGACGAGATGGTCGAAGTCACCTTCACTGTCAGCCCGCGCGTGCGCCGCATTGCCGCTCACAATCCGCACGAATTGCCGCCCTTGGAATATTTCCGCCAGATCTACTGGAGTTCAGGTGTCGACCTGCCGGAGGAGGATTTTGAGGCGAAGGTCGACGAATTCGTGCTTGAATGCCTCGAACTGCCGCCGGGAGAGAAAGCCGTCATCTCCTTGCAGCTGCCTTCGGATTTCGTCATCATCTTCGAACCTGTCACCCATGCAGCGCAGTTCCTGGATATCAAAGGCGCGCCAACCAAGGAGCGACAGAGCCTCTCGCTTGTATTCGATCGCGCACACCGGCACAGCGAGCCCCTTGAGCTGAGGCCAGGTCCGGTACGCATTTCGGTGGAGAACCACACCGAAGTCCGCACCTTGCCATCGGTTTGCGTTGCAAACGAGGCCCTTCATGGTTTGCTCGGCCGCCGCCGCCCGTTCCTGACTGCCAAGCGCCTGCTCTCTAACCAGACCTTCCGCGACATCTATCGCACCGACACGATAGAAGTGGATCAGCGGTTGAAGATCACCAGCCTGACCTTTCTCTTTACCGATCTGCGCGGTTCGACCGAGCTTTACGAAAGAGTAGGCGACCTCGCTGCATTCGACCTCGTGAAAACGCATTTCGGCATTCTCAACGACATCGTTGGCGCGGAAGCGGGTGCTGTCGTCAAAACAATCGGCGACGCGGTGATGGCCACTTTCCCGACCCCCGACCGCGCAGTCATCGCGGCCATGCGAATGCGCGAGGCGATGCGCAAGCTCAACCAGGAACGTGGCAGCGAAGATCTGCTTCTGAAGATCGGCATCCACGAGGGACCATGCATCGCCGTGAACCTGAACGAACGGCAGGATTACTTCGGGCAGACGGTGAACATCGCCTCGCGGGTCCAACATCTGGCCACATCGCGCGAAATCTTCGCGACCGGCTCGGTGTTAGGCGACCCGCGCGCCTTCAGCCTCCTGACGGATCGCGGCCTCAATCCCATGTCGCAAAAAGTCACGCTTCGCGGCATCACTCACGAAATCAGCATCTTTGCGATTCCGTAAGCCGTCTTCTTCCTGGCCTTCGAAACGCGGCTCAGCGCTCATTGATTTTTGATGATGCTGATGGCGCCACTCACCTCGAGGATGGCGAAGCGGATGTCCTTGACGCTGTCGACACCCTGTTGATTGCGAGCCGCCTCGAGCACGTCTTCCATCTGCAGCCTGCAGCCGCGCAAGGCCTCCTGATCCGCAACCCCGTTTGCAATCAGAATGGTCGGAACGCCGTCGATGACCTTGCCCGCCAGCGGTGACCAGCTCTTGAGATAGGAGAGCAGGATATCCGCAAGAAACAGGGTCAAGATCAGCGCGATCGCGTTGGTTATCGAAAAATCATCGCCGAGCATCGCCTGCTGCGTCGTCTCGGAGACCACCAACAGGATCACGAGATCGAACGGCGTCATCTGCGCGAGCGTCCGGCGTCCAGACAGGCGTATGATGACAAGGAGGGCAAAATAGATCGAAAGGCCGCGAATAACGCTTTCCATATCGAGTTCTCCTCACGGAAGGATCAAGACCAGCGGCGCCGAAACGTGATCGCCGATGCCGAGACGGATGCGATGAAAGCCCGGCGACTGGGTGTGCAGGCGGAACCTGACATCGATCGGCATGCCTGGATCGCCGGTAAACTGATAATGGATCGACCCGGCTTTGGTCGTCACCGCCTTTGGTGGCGGATCAATGCCCTCGACGAAGAAGCCTTTCAGAAACGCTGCATCGACCGTGAAGACGCAGTCCGCACCGCCAGGTCCGAACCGAACATGAATCTCGTCCGGCGCGTTCCATCGCGAGATGGCTGGATAGTCGACCGTTCCTTGGGGCGTTTCCACCAAGGCGCGTGAAAGATATCCGCCCTTCCCCAACGCGCCGAAGAGGCAGCCCGCAAGGATAAGGCCGAAGACGAACCAGGCAACGCGCTGAACGATCCAGACCTGCCGTTGAAAGCCGCGATGATCAGTGACGCCGTCGGGCAAATCGTCGCTGCCGGTGCCTTTGTTCGTCATCTGAGCCGCCTTAATCCGCTTGCGGGATAACGCCTTGGGCCGCAACGAGTTTCAATAATTCAAGGAACCAACGTATGCCGGGTTAGAGGTCGGAGGCGCCGTTGACAAAGGGCGGTTCGGAATGAGCGACATATCTGTGTCGACAGGCAGCCCCGATGCGCCCTGGCATGGGGAGTGCATGAGAGTATCCTCTCCGTTGACCGTGATTGCCTGGATAAGAGACCAGTCGCATGACCTTCACACGATCCAGGCAACCAAAGGGTACCGCGAAGGCTCGTGGCGGAACTATTGCGATAAGCGGTGACGATGACCGGCGGACAGTTGCTGGAAGAGATGCTGGAACTCGTGCCTCCATTGCAAGAGCTTGTGCCGCCAACCTCTTCATGGCTTGACGGCAGGCTCCTACAGTGTGTCAGGCGCAACCGCTCGAAACACTGGGAATTACAGGCGGCAAAACTGAAGCGTGCGTGATGGCGACCCTCTAGGAATTGCTCGGCTACCGCATCATCCCTGTCGAAAATGCGCTCTGCAGCAGACTTTTTGCAGCAAGCACGTGGTTGATCGAAGATGCGTCACTATATCCGGTGAAGCCAAGAGCCGCAAAAAAGCACGCACTCCTTCACGCCGGCAGAAGCCACGATGAGCAAGCCACTGGAAACTGCCACGCCACATCCGCTCGACCTTCCTGCATTGGAAATCGCAAGCGGCATCTGCCAGGGTCGGTTCACCTCCGAAAACGTTGTGGCGGAATCTCTGCGCCGCGCCAAGGCGGTGCGTGAAACGCTGAATCCGTTCACTGTCCTTCGTGAGGAGCAGGCGCTCGAAGCGGCCCGCGAGGCGGATCGCGCGGCCGCCCGCGGCGAAGCAACTGGCGCACTACACGGTGTACCGTTCGCCGCCAAGGACCTCACGCCGACCGCAGGCGATCTGACGACGCTTGGCTCATGGACAAAGGGCGACTGGGTGCCCACCGAAACAGCGCTCTGCATCCGCCGTCTCCAAGCGGCGGGTGCCATTTTGATGGGAAAAACGACAACGCCGGAATTCGCCTTTGCGAGCTTTACCGAAAGCCCGCGCTGGGGCGTGACCCGCAACCCGTGGGATCCGGAGCGCACCTCGGGCGGCTCCTCCGGTGGGTCGGCCGTTGCGGTCGCGACCGGCGTCGTGCCCTTTGCGGAGGGCACGGATATGGGCGGATCCGTGCGTATTCCGTCCGCATTCTGCGGCACGGTCGGTCTGAAACCGAGCCTCGGACGAATTCCGATGACCATTCTGCCCAGCGTTTTCGACAACATTTCGCATTTCGGACCGCTGGCGCGCACGGTGGAAGACGCAATCGCCTTCATGGAAGCGGCCTGCGGTCCAAGCGACGAGGACATTTCCTCGCTGCCGATCGGCTTCATGTCACATGCGGCACGAGACGGCCGGTTGGAAGGCAAGCGCTTCGCACTGTCAATGGACCTCGGCTATTATCGTATCCAGCCCGAGGTCGAGCAGGCGATACGCGATGCTGTGGAGGAGCTGCGCCGGGCCGGCGCCACCGTCGATGAAGTCCCGATGCATTGGACGCGCGCGGTTAACGATGGATGGTTCGATCTCTGGTGCGTCTTCATGTCTGGCTTCTTCGGCGAGACAATCGTCGAATACCGGGAGAAAATGGACCCCGCCGTGGTAGCGATGATCGAGCGCGGTTATTCAATGAACGCCACCGCCTACAAGCGCGTGGAACTGCTGCGCAGCGCAATGTGGCGCAATATGGCAAAGCTCTTCGAGAGCTACGACGCCCTGCTGTGCCCCACCTGCGCCATCACCGCTCCGCCCGCCAACGGAACTGACGACGACTATGTCGCGACCTGTCCGGACGGCCGTTTCGCCGGGCTCGACATGACCTGTCCTTTCAACATGCTGCCGCAACTGCCCGCGCTTTCACTGCCGGTCGGTCCCGCAGCGAACGGCATGCCGGTCGGGCTGCAGATCGTCGGACGTCGCTTTGCCGACGAACACGTCCTGGCGATAGGCGCCGCACTGGAGACGCGTCTTGCCGTTCCCCGTTTTCCCGGCTCTTGACTTATGCTGCTGAACGTCCGACTTCACTCACGACGAACGCGAGGAGCAGGGTCATGAGCGACGCGGCAAAAAGCACGATCGACCAGAGCGAGGTGGACCGCTTTTCCGCAATGGCGGCGGAGTGGTGGAGCCCGACCGGCAAGTTCAGGCCGTTGCACAAGTTCAATCCGGTACGTCTTACTTATATCCGCGACAAGGCAGCCGAAAACTTCGGCCGCGACCAGAAGAGCCCGCGTCCGCTGGAAGGTCTGCGCGTACTTGACATCGGCTGCGGCGGCGGCCTGCTTTCGGAACCTGTGGCCCGCATGGGGGCAAGTGTTGTCGGTGCCGATCCCTCGGAAAAGAACATCGGCATAGCCTCGACACACGCACAAGCGTCTGGCGTCACGGTCGATTACCGCGCAGTCACTGCCGAACAGCTTGCGCAAACAGGCGAGACTTTCGATATCGTGCTGAACATGGAAGTCGTCGAACATGTCGCCGACGTCGATTTCTTCATGACCACCTGCGCCAGGATGGTGCGCCCTGGCGGGCTGATGTTCGTCGCCACCATCAACCGCACGATGAAGGCCGCCGCACTCGCGATCTTTGCCGCCGAGAATATCCTGCGCTGGCTGCCGCGCGGCACGCATCAATATGAAAAGCTGGTTCGCCCTGAAGAGCTGGAAAAGCCGCTTGCGGCGAGCGGCATGACGATCATCGAGCGCACCGGCGTCTTCTTCAATCCGCTGTCGAACCAGTGGAACCTGTCCAAGGATATGGACGTGAACTACATGCTGCTGGCGAAGCGGCCCGAATAGCGATCAATTCACGTCTTCCGGCAGGACCGGAAGCGCTGCAATTTCGATACCTTCTTCGAGCAGCGCCTGGGCCTCGTCGATCGTCGCCTGTCCGATGATGCCGCGGGCGTCCGCCTCGCCGTAGTGAATCTTGCGAGCCTCTTCGGGAAACTGCGCGCCGACATCCTCGGCGGTTGCCTTGATGTGAGCGACGGCTGCCTTCAGCTTCTCAAAGGCGTCGCGGCGCGCGGCATCCATCGCCAGTGTCTTCATCTCGTCCTTCTTGCGGGCAGTCGAGACGGATGGCGCCATCAGCGCCTTGGAGATGGATGTGGAATTGCAGACCGGACAGGTGAGGTAACCGGACGCGATCTGCCGGTCGAAATCGGCACTTTCGGAAAACCATACTTCGAATTCGTGGGCATTCTCGCAGCTGAGGGAATAACGGATCAAGTGGCGACGCCTCCCACGACGGCCCCTGTAATTTTTTCGATCGAGAATTCACGGCCGTTCTTCAGATTCGGAATCTTGTCACGCGCGGCCTTGACCGCAGTTCGATCGATGTCCGCGACGATCACCGCCTCGCCGGTACCCCCGGTCGAGGCTAGAACCTTGCCCCAGGGATCGATGATCATTGAATGCCCGTATGTCTCGCGGCCATCTTCATGAAGCCCGCCCTGCGCCGCAGCAATGACGAAAACCCCGTTTTCGATGGCGCGGGCGCGAAGCAGGATTTCCCAATGCGCTTCGCCCGTCTGCCTCGTGAATGCGGCAGGCACCGTCATGACTTCCGCCCCGGCAATCGCCTGGGCGCGGAAAAGCGCTGGAAAGCGAACATCGTAGCAAATCGTAAAGCCCATTTCCGCGAACGGCAGCGACAGGACGCGCGCTTCCGAGCCCGGACGATATGCGGCACTCTCCCGCCAGCTTTCGCCGTTATCGAGATCGACGTCGAACATATGAATCTTATCGTAGCGATTGAGGATCTTGCCTTCCGGGCCGAAAAGAAAGCCGCGATTGGCGATTTTACCGTCGTCGAGTGCGATGGCCGTCGAGCCGACATGCAGGTAGATGCCGAGTTCGGCAGCTAGTGCGGATGCCGTTCTGACGATGATGTCGTCCGTCTCGTCGCGCAACACCACTTTCGCGGCAACCCTGTCGCGCTGGAGCATGCCGGTCATTTCCGGCGTCTGCACATAGATCGCACCCTGGGCTGCTGCCTCACGCACCAAGTGCATCATCGAGGCCGCGTTCTTCGCGGGATCGACTCCGGAACACATCTGAACGGCAGCGGCCTTGAACGTCATCGGACTTCCCTCAAGCTACCAGCATCGCATCGAGCCGGCCGGCCCGGTCCAAAGCATAAAGATCATCGCATCCGCCAACATGCTGCCCGCCTACGAATATCTGCGGGAATGTCGTCCTGCCATTTGACCTGCCAATCATCTCCTGACGGAGGTCCGGCGAAAAGGTCGCGTCGTATTCGACATAATCTATCCCCTTGTCTTCGAGAAGAGATTTTGCGCGCGCGCAATAGCCGCAGTATTGCCGCGTATAGATGGTGACTGGTGCCATACTTTATCTCCAGACGGATGTCGGTATCTTTCTGTCATATAGGTTCGGAGAAAGCCCTTGCAAAGGCCAAAAACCATGATGTTCACGGCGTCCGCACACCGAAGAACGCGGGGTTGCAGGCAAGCTCCGCCGTCTGACGGGACAGCATACGAGGAGCGGTGACGGCGAACCGGAACCAGCAGATCTCGGCCCCGACCATGCCGTTCCTGGCGCGAATTATCCACGCCGGCATCGGTGCGGTCGCGATATCTGTGGGGGGCAGACGAGATCGCCGACGGCATGATCGTGAGCGGAGGGCGAGCGGAGCCGGTCGAAGGAAGAGGATTTCAGATCGCCTCGGCGCTTACCTGCGCCGAGATCGGGCGAGAACTAGCTTGCCGCCCTTGGCGCGCAGGATTATGGACATGCGCATGGATATCATCTTCGACCGGACCGCGATCGCTGCAAACCGCCGTCGCGCACTGAAAAACGACGATCCGAAAGCTGCCTTTCTTCTGGATATCGCCGCCACAGAACTTGCCGATCGTCTGGCTGTCGTCGAACGCCATTTCGAGACCGCCGTGGAACTGCACGGGATGACAGGAGCAGCGGCGCGAACGGCAGTCGCGACAGGCAAGATCGGTACGATGATCCGGGTCGAGGCGGAACGGGGATTTGCCGCGCCGAATGAAGTTCTGGCCCTGGCGCCGCTTGAGGACGTGCCGATCGAGCCGCAGTCGGCCAACCTCGTTCTTGCGCCACTCTGTCTGCATCTCACCAATGATACCCCCGGCGTCTTCATCCAGATTCGCCGCGCTCTCAAGCCAGACGGCCTGTTTCTTGCAGCGATCCCCGGAGCAGGCACTCTCCAGGAACTCAGGGATGTTCTGCTTGCAACGGAAGCGGAGATGACCGGCGGCGCGAGCCCACGCGTGATTCCGTTCGCCGACGTTCGCGATGTCGGCGGCCTCCTCCAGCGCGCCGGCTTCGCGCTGCCGGTAATCGACGCCGAGACCTATACCGTCCGCTACGATTCCGTCTTCCCGCTGATGAAGGACCTGCGCGCCATGGGCATGACCAATCCTCTCACCGCCCGCAGCCGCAAGCCGCCCAGCCGCGCATTCTTTCTGCGCGCAGCAGAAATCTATGCCGAGCGCTATTCCGATCCGGACGGGCGTATCAGGGCCACGTTCTCGATCATTTATGTTTCAGGATGGGCACCGCATGAAAGCCAGCAGAAGCCGTTGCAGCCGGGCTCGGCGAAAGCGCGCCTTGCCGATGCTCTGCGTGTGGAAGAGCACAAGCTGAAGCAGTGAAGGTGCGCGCCTAGTGACTGTCGAGATTGTTGGACACCGTATTGAAGGTGTTTTGCAGGCTGTTTCCGAAGGTCGTCAGCCCCCCGACAACGGCGGCTGAAATCAGGGCGGCCATCAGGCCATACTCGACGGCAGTCGCGCCGCGAACATCTGCAAGGAAAGCTTTCAGAATGCGCATGCCCAACCTTTCCCGCCAAGGCGGATATCCGATTTCCTCAGCAGCCGGCTCCTGAACCATACCCTTGGACAACGCAGACCGAGCCGGGTGTCTCCTGCAGGACGCTACGTCGGATCGTGTAGCGCTTGCCGTTTTCGGTTCTCGGGATCGATCCGGTCGTGATCGAATCGAACTCGGCCGGAACGCTGGCGAAAACGCTCGACTTGGATTTGTCGGCGAGCATCGGCGTGAGGATGAGCGTCAGGGCAACGACCGCGGTGCCGAAAAGCAAAGCGAGATTGAGCGCGCCTGTCCTGCGCGAAGCATTCGAGCTTTGTTCTTTCTCCCGGACAGCTTTCCAGAAATCGTCGTCCATGCGTCAAGCCTTTTACTCACACGCCAGTTGCTTGAGTGAGGCCGATCTTTGGCAGAAGGTGATAAACGATCGATTAATAACTCCGGCCGAAACCGGTACTTTGCCGCAAAGAAGCAATTATTCGCTAAAGTAGATCCTGAAGCATGGGGATCAACGGCTCGTCGGCCGGCGGCATTGGATAATCCCTGAGAACCATGGGTTTTACCCATTTCAAAGCCTGACCCTCCCTGCCGTGGGCAATACCCTCATAGCGGCGGCAGACATAAAGTGGCATCAGGAGGTGAAATGTGTCGTAGCTGTGGCTGGCAAATGTCAGCGGCGCGAGGCAGGCGACCTTGGTCTTGACGCCAAGCTCCTCCTCGAGCTCGCGCACCAAGGTTACCTCCGGCGTCTCGCCAGGTTCGACCTTGCCGCCGGGAAACTCCCACAGGCCGGCGAGCGACTTGCCCTCCGGACGCTGTGCCAGAAGGATGCGGCCGTCGGAATCGATCAGCGCACAGGCGGCAACCAGCAAAATATTCTTGCCGGCTTCGCTCATTGCGGCTGTTCCCGGCGCCAGTAGCTGTATCGGTAAGCTTCACGGAAACCGAGACGGTCATAGAGCGCCAAAGCCGGCAGGTTAGCAGCCTTGACCTGCAGCCAGGCCGAGCGGGCACTGCGCATGCGCGCCCAGCGAAGGGCAGAGGTCAGGATTTCGAGGCCGAGCCCCTCTCGCCGCCGCTTCTTGGCCACCGAAAGCGACATGATGCCGGCAAGATCGTTGTCCTGAACGCAAAGCACGGTTGCAAGCGGCCCGGTTTTCAGGTCCTCGATCATGAAGAGACCGCACGGCGGTCCGATCGCGTTAATGATTTCCGCAAGCGCCGGCTTCAGCTTCGGGGAGACTTGATCCGTCGCGAGATTGGCATCGACGAAGCGGCCGATGTCATGCGTCGGAAGGTGATCGAGAGTATCGGGCAGTTCGGCATGGGCCAGGTCGCAGGTCATGACGATCGTCTCATCGAAATGGGTCCATTGCTGCTCTTTGACGAGATCGATCAGGACCGGCGACGCAAGCGGTGTCTGGCGAAGAACGGCCGGGCGGCCATAAGCGTCGAATTTGCGGCTGGCCTTCTCCAGCCGGACTTCGACGTCGCGATGATCGGAAGGGTCGAGCGGCACGATGGAATTCAGCCGGTTCGACGGATGGCCCGCCGTCAGCCTGACCTGCCAACTGCCGTCGTATTGCACGGAAGAGGCCGGCCACGCCCGGAAACCGACAGCTTCCAGCCTGCGTACAAGCGGCAAATTTGCCTTTTGGGACAATGTTTCAGTCAATGAACGATCAGCTCCGGTAATCGCCGTTGATCGCCACATACTCCTTTGTGAGGTCGCAGGTCCAGACTGTAGCCGCACCCGTGCCGAGCCCGATATCGACTTTTACCGGAATTTCCTGCTTCTTCATCACATTCGAGGCCGCCTCCTCGGAGTAATCGGGGTCGCGTTCTCCGTTAACCGCGACACGGACATCGCCGAACCAGATGGCAAGTCGATCGCGATCGGCCATCTCGCCGGCCTTGCCGACGGCCATCACGATGCGGCCCCAATTGGCGTCTTCGCCGGCGGCAGCCGTCTTCACCAGGGGCGAATTCGCGATCGAAAACGCAATGCGCTTGGCGGCCGCATCGCTCTCGGCGCCGGTCACGCTGATTTCGAGCATCTTGGTGGCGCCTTCGCCATCACGGCAAACTTGCAGCGACAAGTCCTTGAGTACTTCATTGAGCGCCGTGCGGAAGGCGGCCAGGCGCTGATCGTCGGCACGTTCGATGCGGACCTGGCCGTCCTCGGCGGCGGCGGCCGTCGCAAACAGCATCAGCGTATCGGAGGTAGACGTATCGCTATCGACCGTCATCGAATTGAAGGTCGGGCCGACGCCGTCCGAAAGCAGTCCCTGCAGGGCGGCCGGCGCGATATCGGCATCCGTGACGACGAAGGAGAGCATGGTCGCCATGTCGGGTGCGATCATGCCGGCGCCCTTGGCAATGCCGTTGATCGTCACCTTCACGCCGCCGATTTCGGCACTGCGCGTCGAAACCTTCGGATAGGTATCCGTGGTCATGATCGCCTTGGCGGCTTCGAACCAGAAATCACCAGTCGCCTCGGCATTCATCCTGTCGAGAACACCTGCGAATTTCGTCGCATCCAGCGGCTCGCCGATCACGCCGGTCGACGCCAGATAGACTTCATTCTCGGCGCAGCCGACGGCAGCGGCAGCCGACTTTGCCGTCAAGGCCGTCGCCTGGCGCCCCTTCAGGCCGGTGAAGGCATTGGCGTTGCCAGAGTTGACAACGACGGCGCGCGCCACGCCATGCGGCAGATTGCCTCGGCAGAAGTCGACGGGCGCCGACGGGCACTTCGATCGCGTGAAAACCCCCGCTACGGCGGCCGGCTTGTCGAAGACCATCATCAGCACGTCCGTCCGGTTCTTATACTTGATGCCTGCAGAAGCGGTCGCCATGCGCACACCGCGCAGCGCCGGCATCGTGGCAAAGGTTTTCGGAGCGAGCGGAGAAACGGAACCGGACATGAGGATCGACCTGGCTATAGGCATTTTCAGGCGACCTTGAAAATCGGTTCGCCGTCGAATGCGACAACAGAGGATAGTGAAGGGCCCGGAAGAACCGGGCCCTTAGTGGAAATTACTGCTGCGGCTGCGGTGCTGGCGCCTGCTGCTTGTTCGCGTCGTCGTAACCCTTGCGGAGCGTTTCGTCCATGATATCGACCTTGGAGGTTTCCTTCGCCTTGGCAAGGAGTGCAAGGTACTTGTCGCGCATGACAAGCTGACGAACCTGGTCCTTGACCTGGTCAAGCGGGGGCGGCGGAGCGTCGCGCTTGTCTTCGACCTTGATGACGTGGAAGCCGAAATCGGTCTTCACGGGCGTCTTGGAATAGGTGCCCTTTTCGAGAGAGAAGGCCGCATCCTCGAATTCCTTGACCATGCGACCCTTCGTAAAGTAGCCGAGATCGCCGCCGTCCGCCTTGTTCGGGTCGGTTGACTTTTCCTTGGCAAGCTCTGCAAAGTCCTTGCCGCCATCCAGCTGCTTGATGACGTCCTTGGCCTCCTCCTCGGTCTTCACGAGGATGTGGCGAGCATGAACTTCTTCCTGCTTGGGAAGGGCTGCGACTTCCTTGTCGTAGCGCGCCTTCACTTCATCGTCGGTAACCGTATCGACGACATGCTTCTTGAAATAGGCATTATGCAGTTCGCGATCCGAGAGATACTGCATGCGCTTCTTGAATTCACTGGTCTGATCGAGCTTCTCGGCAGCGGCATCGCCGGCCAGCAGCTTGACGTCGATCGCGGCCGAAAGTGCCGCGACCTTCTTCTGATCGTCCGGGAGCTGCGCGAGCTGCGGGTCGAGGTTGGCGACGGCCAGGTCGAGTTCCGACTGATGGATCTCAAGGTCGCCGACCTTGGCAACGACTGCATCCGGCTTGTCTTCCGCATAGACCGGCGCCTGAAGCGCAACAAAAGTTGCAAGCGCCATCATGGCGAGTTTGTTGTAGCTCAACATCCAATAACCTTTCAGAGTTACATCACCGGCTTCAGCATTCGTGAGTCCAGCCAAAAACAGCCATCAACACTGGAATGTGGCCTTTCTATATCAGCCAAATCCGTTGACATCATTCGACCCCCCTCTTATCTGTCACGCAACCTCGCGTCCAGAAAAGTTTCCTGGCGTTTCGAGACGTGTGCCTGATTTTCGGCCGGGTGTGCGTATAAGAAAAGCCGGGGAAGAATATTGAGAAAGGACCAGTCATATGGTCAGCTTCGGCGGTCTCGCCCGCAAAATATTTGGCTCTGCCAATGATCGCCGCGTGCGGTCCTTCCAGCCGAAAGTCGCCGCCATAAACTCGATCGAAGAGAAGACGAGGGCGCTGAGCGACGAACAGCTCGCCGCCCAGACGGTCGAATTCCGCAAGATGCTGGCGAATGGAAAGACGCTCGACGACATCCTCGTTCCGGCGTTCGCCGTCGTGCGCGAAGCCTCGCGCCGCGTACTCGGCCTGCGTCCTTTTGACGTCCAGCTTGTGGGCGGCATGATCCTGCATTCCAACGCCATCGCCGAAATGAAGACCGGTGAAGGTAAGACGCTGGTTGCGACGCTTCCCGTCTACCTCAATGCGCTCTCCGGCAGGGGTGTTCATGTCGTTACCGTCAACGACTATCTCGCCCGCCGCGACGCCGCCAACATGGGCCGCATCTACAATTTCCTTGGGCTCACAACGGGCGTCATCGTCCATGGACTGTCGGATGAAGAGCGCGCTGCCGCTTACAATTGCGACATCACCTACGCCACGAACAACGAACTCGGCTTCGATTATCTTCGCGACAATATGAAGTACGAGAAGAGCCAGATGGTCCAGCGCGGCCACAACTTCGCGATCGTCGACGAAGTGGACTCGATCCTGGTTGACGAAGCACGCACGCCGCTGATCATCTCCGGTCCGCTTGACGACCGCTCCGATCTCTATAACACGATCGACGCTTTCATTCCGCTCTTGTCGGGAGAAGATTACGAAATCGACGAGAAGCAACGTTCGGCGAATTTTTCTGAAGTTGGTACTGAAAAGCTCGAAGGGCTCCTAAAGCAGGCCGGCCTCCTGAAAGGCAGCGCGCTCTACGACATAGAAAACGTCGCGATCGTCCATCACGTCAACAATGCGCTGAAGGCCCACAAACTCTTCCAGCGCGACAAGGACTACATCGTGCGAAATGGTGAAATCGTCATTATCGACGAGTTCACCGGCCGCATGATGCCGGGCCGCCGCTATTCGGAGGGCCAGCACCAAGCGCTGGAAGCCAAGGAAAAGGTGCAGATCCAGCCGGAAAACCAGACGCTGGCGCAGATCACCTTCCAGAATTATTTCCGCATGTACGAAAAGCTCGCCGGCATGACCGGTACGGCGCAGACGGAAGCGGAAGAATTCGGCAACATCTACGGCCTCGATGTCATCGAAGTGCCGACCAACCTGCCGATCCAGCGTATCGACGAAGACGACGAGGTCTACCGGACCTTCGAGGAGAAGTACAAGGCGATCATCGCCGAGATCGCAGACGCCCAGAAACGCGGCCAGCCGGTGCTCGTCGGCACGACCTCCATCGAGAAATCCGAACTTCTGGCTGAGCTGATGCGCAAGCAGGGCTTCAAGGACTTCCAGGTCCTGAACGCCCGCTATCACGAGCAGGAAGCCTATATCGTTGCACAAGCAGGCGTGCCGGGCGCAGTCACGATCGCGACTAACATGGCGGGCCGTGGTACCGACATCCAGCTCGGCGGCAACCTCGACATGCGCATCGAGCGCGAGCTTGGCGAGGTCGAGCCTGGCCCGCAACGCGACGCCAAGATTGCAACGATCGCCGAGGAAATCCAGAAACTCAAGGAGCAGGCGATCGCCGCCGGCGGACTCTACGTCATCGCGACGGAACGCCATGAAAGCCGTCGCATCGACAATCAGCTCCGTGGCCGTTCCGGCCGTCAGGGCGACCCGGGCCGCTCCAAGTTCTATCTGTCGCTTCAGGACGACCTGATGCGCATCTTCGGCTCCGATCGAATGGACGGCATGCTCCAAAAGCTTGGTCTCAAGGAAGGCGAGGCAATCGTCCATCCCTGGATCAACAAGGCTCTGGAGCGCGCCCAGAAGAAGGTCGAAGCCCGCAACTTCGACATCCGCAAGAACCTGCTGAAATACGACGACGTGTTGAATGACCAACGCAAGGTGATCTTCGAACAACGCCTCGAACTGATGGAAGCTTCAAACATCTCCGAGACTGTTTCGGACATGCGTCGCGAAGTCATCGAGGACCTCGTCGAAAAGCATATTCCCGAGCGCGCCTATGCCGAGCAGTGGAATGCTGCCGGACTGAAGGAGCAGGTTGCAGCACTTCTCAACCTCGATCTGCCGATCGAGGACTGGGTGAAGGAAGAAGGCATTGGCGAAGACGACATCCGCGAACGCCTGACGGAAGCTGCCAATGCTGCCTTCACCGAAAAAGCGGAGCGCTTCGGCCCGGATATCATGCACTATGTCGAGCGTTCGATCGTGATGCAGACATTGGACCATCTCTGGCGCGAGCACATCGTCAACCTCGATCATCTGCGCTCCGTCATCGGCTTCCGCGGCTATGCCCAGCGCGATCCGCTGCAGGAATACAAATCCGAAGCCTTCGAGCTCTTCCAGACCCTGCTGAACAGCCTGCGCGAGGCCGTGACCGCGCAGTTGATGCGCGTCGAGCTGGTGCAACAGGCACCTGCCGAGCCGGAATTGCCGGTCATGCAAGCCCAGCACCTGGACCCCGATACGGGCGAGAATGATTTCGCGCCGGTCTACCAGGCATCCGAAGTGATCGTCTCGCCGGAAAACCGGGATCCGAACAACCCGTCCACCTGGGGCAAGGTCGGCCGCAACGAGCCCTGCCCATGCGGTTCTGGCAAGAAATTCAAGCACTGCCACGGTGCGTTTGCCGAAGCCTGAGCGAGGGCAGCCAGTTCAAGAATGCCGCCTTCGGGCGGCATTTCTTTTTGCGCGAAATCGGGCTGGCGGTTAAGGATAACGTGCTCGCCACAACCGTTTCTTAATCCTGATCTGACAAGACTTCCGACACGATTTGCCTGAGTTCAGAGTGTTGCGTGTTCGTAATGGCGGTCATTGAAACAGCGGAAAGACTGCTGCCTGCAGGCCTGCGTCCAGCGGGAAGCCGCCTGCTGCGCCTGCTTGCCGCGATTCTGAGCGGTCACGGCGACAAGGCAACCGCACAGCGGATGGCCCTTACCGCCTTTTCGATCCGCATAATGAGTGCCGCCCTCGCCTTCATTTCACAAATCATCCTCGCGCGCCTGATGGGCGAATATGAATACGGGATCTTCGTGTTTGTCTGGGTCCTGATCGTCCTTTTCGGCGATCTGTCCTGCCTGGGCTTTCACACGGCGATCGTTCGTTTCCTGCCGCAGTACAAGGCTGCAGGCGCCTTCGAGGAAATTCGCGGCCTGACGGGAACGGCCCGCACCTTCGCCATGCTTTCGGGAACACTGGTGATGGCTGCCGGTATGGCGGGACTCCATTTCCTGGGCGACAGGATCGAGTCCTACTATCTCATACCTGTCTTCCTTGGCCTTCTCGCCATGCCGATGATCGCGCTCGGCGACATTCTGGAAGGTACCTCGCGTGCCAATCACTGGCCGGTCATGGCGCTGAGCCCGGTCTACATCATCCGGCCTGTCCTCATCATCCTCTTTATGCTGGCAGCGATGGGAGCGGGTGCGGAGCATTCTGCCGTCACCGCCATGAAAGCCGCGCTTGTAGCAACCTATGTCACCGCCGTCGGCCAGTACATTGCGACACTCCTTCGCCTGCGCCGCCACTACAGCGAGGGACCGCGCAGGATCGATTTCCTCAACTGGCTGAACATCGCCTTCCCGATTTTCCTCGTAGAAGGCGTGAGCTTCCTCTTGACCAATTCAGATGTGGTTGTCGTCGGCATCTTCCTCGAGCCGCATGACGTCGCGATCTATTTTGCCGCCGCAAAGACGATGGCGCTGGTGCATTTCATCATGTTCTCGGTAAAGGCTGCATCTGGCCCACGCTTTTCCAGCCTCATCGCAGAAGGCACCCGCGAGCAGCTTGCCGCAGCAGCAATCGACGCTGCGCGCTGGACATTCTGGCCCGCACTGACCCTCGGACTCGCAGTCGTAGCAGCCGGTCAGTTGCTGCTGTCGCTCTTCGGCGGAGCCTTTACGGCAGGTTATGTTCTGATGGCGATCCTGCTTGCGGGCATCCTCGCCAAGGCCCTCGTCGGTCCGGCCGAAACGCTGCTGATGATGGCCGGAAAGCAGAACCTCTGCGTTGCCCTCTATGCGGCGGCGCTCACGGCAAACGTCTCCTTGAATATCGCCCTGATCCCGCACCTTGGCACCGTCGGCACTGCGATCGCGACGGCATCGGCAATGGTTGTGGAAGCGATTCTGCTGCACATCGCCGTGCGCCGGGCGCTCGGCATTGTCCTTTTTGCATTCAGCCGCCCGCCGGCAACGACAGAAACGAGAGCCTGATTATGGTGCGTGTCCCACCCGTCACCGAAAGCACCGATACCAATGCCAATCGCATGGTTCACGAGCTCGCCTCGATAAACTTCGACCTGCCGCAGGCCGAAGCGCGCGTGGAGATCGGACGTCCGGGCCGGGAGCTCTGCCTCTATCCGGGCAGGCTCGGCTATGAATTGCAGGACGAACTGGATTTCCTTTCGAACCGTGCAATGGAGCCGAATGTTTTCTTCACCGGCCGCTTCCTCGCGCCCGCCATGCCGCGGCTTGAAGACCGGAAAGTGAATTTCGCATTGATCCGCGATGAGAACGGCCGGCGCAGCCGCTTGCGTTTGCTGATGCCTTTTTCTATCGAAAGACCCGGCTTTGCCGTCGGCCCCTCGATCATCCGTGCATGGTCGAACAGCTTCGCGCCGCTCGGCACACCCCTGGTGGATGCCGAAGATGCGGCCGAGACGCTGGACAATCTCTTTGAAGGCTTGACGGCGCGCGATCTGAACCTTCCCGCAACGCTGGTGTTGCCGGATATTCGCCTGAACGGCATCTTTGCCCGGATGGCAAAGGCGGTCGCGCTGGGCCGAAACCTGCCGGTCATGGTCACCAATCCATCAAAGCGGCCGATGCTGCAAAGCGATGACGACGCCATGGCCTATCTTGGCCGTATCATCTCTTCTTCGCACAAACGGGAAATGCGCCGCCAATGGCGGCAGCTCGAAGAGCTCGGTACAGCTGTCTATGTCGTCGCGCGCCAGCCCCGCGATATACATGCACGGTTCGAGGAGTTCCTGGCAATGGAAGCCGGCGGCTGGAAGGGCAAGAAACGTAGCGCGCTGGCAACCGACCGATACCATACGGCCTTCGCCCGCGAAGCCGTCTCGAACCTTGCGGCGATCGACGCTGTGCGCATTCACACGATCGACCTGAACGGCAAGGCAATTGCGGCAACAGTCGTGCTGATGATGGGCGGCGAGGCCTATACTTGGAAGACGGCCTACGACGAGGCCTATGCCCGCTATTCTCCGGGCAAGCTGCTGATGGCCGAACTGACGGAGTGGCATCTCGACGATGCGAATATCGTGCGTTCAGATTCCTGCGCGGTCCCGGACCATCCCATCATGAGCCGCTTTTGGCAGGAGCGCGAGGAAATGGGAACGCTGGTGATCGGCCTTGCACAGAACGGCGACCGCGATGTCCGGCAGGCCGCCGCTCAGTTGCATATGTATCGCAGCACCCGCAATATGGCGAAGATGCTGCGCGAGAAGATCATATCGCTCGCGCGGCGGGGCTAGGCCCCGGCCCCTCGCCGGCCGCCCTTTCACGCAGAAGTCTGCGGATGACCTTGCCGGTCGTCGTCAGCGGCAGCGCGTCCACGAATTCTACCTCGCGCGGATATTCGTGCATCGAAAGCCGCATCTTCACCCAATCGCGGATTTCCGCGCCGAGCGCATCGCTGGGCGTGCGGCCGGGTGAAAGCACGATATAGGCCTTGACGATCTCGGTGCGCACCGGATCCGGCTTGCCGACGACGGCAGCGAGCTGCACGGCCGGGTGACCGCACAGGCAGTCCTCGATTTCGGCAGGGCCGATGCGATAGCCTGACGAGGTTATGACATCATCATCCCGGCCTTCGAATGTGACATAGCCCTCTTCATCCTGACGACCGAGATCGCCGGTCAGCAGCCAGCCTTTGATGAACTTCTTCCTGGTTGCCTCGCCGTCGTTCCAATAGCCGAGGAACATAACCGGATCGGGCGCCTTGATTGCGATCTGGCCTGTCTTGCCGGGCGACACTTCATCGCCGCTCTCGTCGATGATGGCAACCCGGTGACCGGGCACCGCGCGGCCGATCGCACCGGCCTTCGTGACACCATAGCCTGCACTGGAGGAGAGTACGAAATTGCACTCAGTCTGGCCATAAAACTCATTGACGGTGATGCCGAACGCCTGGCGCGCCCATTCATAGGTTTCTCGACCAAGCGCTTCACCGGCGGAGCCGATAGTACGCAGATTGAGATCGTATTTCGCGCGGGGATCACTGATCGATTTCAGCAGGCGGAGCGCTGTCGGCGGAATGAAGGCATTGCGCACCTTCATCTCGGCCATGATGCGATAGGCCATGTCGGCATCGAATTTCTGGGCCGGAGAGGAAACGACAGGAACGCCAAGCAGGAGGCTTGGCAGCAGCGCATTCAAAAGCCCGCCCGCCCAGGCCCAGTCGGACGGCGTCCAGACCTTGTCTCCTGGCTGCGCAAAACTTTCATGCGCAAATTGCATACCGGGTATGTGGCCCGCTAGAACGCGATGGCCGTGCAAGGCGCCCTTCGGAGGCCCCGTCGTGCCTGATGTGAAGATCATCAACGCCGGATCTTCCGGCCTTGTCGGAGCAACGTCGAAAAGCGGCGGATGCGCCTCGACGAGCGCTCCGAAAGCAAGCGCTTGGCCGCCATCGGTGCTGACGACCGTCCTGAGTTCGGGCAGGTTTTCGCGGATCTTGTTTACCCGCTCTAGCCCGAACGTGTTGGTGACGATCGCAGCCGCGCCTGACGTTTTCAGCCGGTATTCCAGCGCCTCGACACCAAAGAGCAGCGCGAGCGGCAGCGCAATTGCACCGATCTTGTAGATCGCCACATGGGCGATCGCCGTCTCGAAACACTGAGGCAGAAGCAACGCGACGCGATCGCCGCGACGAACGCCAAGTGCCGTCAATGCATTGGCAAACGATGAAGAACGCTCCGCCAGCGCACCGTAGGTCATCGACGAATGACGGCCGTCCGGACTGAAATGTTCGAGGCAGATGCGTTCGGGCGCCTGCGCCGCCCATTCGTCGCTGACGGCCCGGCCGATGTTGAAATCTTCCGGAATCTCCCACGAAAAATCGCGATAAAGACCATCATAGCGATCGCGGGCGGGAAGTTTCATACTTAAAATCCAGTGAATGCTGCACCAGCTAACACCTTGTGGCGGTGGAGTGCAAGTTTGCTCGACCCCATGTTTCCAAGCTCCACCTCATGATCGCACGGATGCCTCTGGAATTTTTCTTTGGCCGGGATTGCTGACAATCCCACCGATTGCGCCCTACATCAGCCGAAGGTGCCTCGGGGGGTCGAGATTCATTTACGGAGTCAATCATGGACTATGTCAAATTCGGAGGCACTGGCCTCGAAGTTTCGAGGATCTGCCTCGGCTGCATGACCTTTGGCGATCCGGGCCGTGGCAATCACGCCTGGACGCTCGGCGAGAAGGAAAGCCTGGCGATCATCAGGCAGGCGATCGATCTTGGCATCAATTTCCTGGACACCGCGAATACCTATTCCGACGGCTCGTCGGAGGAAATGGTCGGACGGGCGATCAAGGAATTGAAGCGCGAGGATATCGTACTTGCGACCAAGGTCTTCAACCGCATGCGACCCGGTCCGAACGGCGCTGGTCTTTCCCGCAAAGCGATCTTCGACGAGATCGACAACAGCCTGCGCCGGCTCGGCACCGATTACGTCGACCTCTTCCAGATCCATCGCTTCGACTACACGACGCCGATCGAGGAAACCTTGGAGGCGCTGCACGACGTCGTGAAGGCCGGCAAGGCGCGCTATATCGGCGCCTCATCCATGTACGCTTGGCAATTCGCAAAGATGCTCTACACCTCGCGGCTGAACGGCTGGACTCAATTCGTGAGCATGCAGGACCATGTCAATCTTCTCTATCGCGAGGAGGAGCGCGAGATGCTGCCTTTCTGCGAGGACCAGAAGATCGCCGTCATTCCATGGAGCCCGCTTGCGCGCGGCCGCCTGGCGCGCGACTGGGACGAAAAGACCGCCCGCACTGAAACCGACGAATTCGGCAAGACACTCTACAGGCAGGCCCAGGATGCCGACCGCAAAATCATCGATACGGTCGGCCGGTTGGCGAAGACACATGAGGTCTCCAGGGCCCAGATCGCCACGGCTTGGATCTTGCAGAAAAGCGCGGTGACCGCACCGATCATTGGCGCCTCAAAGCCGCATCATCTTTCGGACGCGGTCGGGGCACTGGCTGTCAAGCTCACCGCCGATGACGTCGCCGCTCTCGAAGAGCCTTATGTTCCGCATCACGTGGAAGGCTTCAAATAGGCCAGATACGTACCTGCGGGCGCACTCAGGCGCTGACAAAATTGGCCGGTGACAGCTTCTCCCGCATCGTCGAGAGGAACTGACCGGCCAATTCGCGATTTTCGACCGCGCGCGCCAGACTGACGGCCCCCATCATTGAAGAGAGCGTCGTAAAGCCATTCTTGCGGCGCTCCACGGGCGTCTCTCCTGGAGCGATCTCCGCCAGGATATCGACAAGCGTGGATAGCCCGTCGTTAAAGGTTTCCCGCACCGCACCGCTGCTGCGGCTCACCTCTTCCATCAGCGCCACGAAGACACAGCTCGAGCCCGGATTGTCGACGGACAACCAGGAAACATAGTGGTCGAGAAGCGCATCCAGGGGGCGATCCGGTGCGTCGGCGATAAGTGCCTTCCACCGCACTTCCACCTTGGCAATCAGCGCCCGGCTGACCTCCAGCTGCAGCTCTTCCTTTGATTGGAAGTGCCCATAGAAGCCTCCATGCGTCAGTCCGCAGGCTTTCATGATATCGGCGACCCCCACCCCGTCAAACCCGTTTTCGCGGAACATCACGCCCGCGACTTCCAGAATCTTCTGGCGGTGTTCTGCAAATTTTTCGCGACTGACGCGCATGACCGGCTCCGAAAATAGTCCCTTGACAAATTATATGACGCCCATCATCAATACGCAAGAAACATGATGATCATCATCTAAATCGGTGATGCATCCATCATTCCCACGAATGGAACTTGCCCATGGTTTCCACTGTGCTTGCCTCGACCCTTGCACGCCGCAACATCCATTACGGGTGGATCGTTGTCGCCGCGACTTTCCTGACCATGCTGGTCACCGCCGGCGCCATGGGCGCGCCGGGCGTGCTCATCAAGCCGCTGCAGGACGAGTTCGGCTGGGAAACGTCGCAGATCTCCTCCGCACTTGCGATCCGCCTTGTTCTCTTCGGCCTGATGGGTCCCTTCGCAGCGGCCTTCATGAACTATTTCGGTGTGCGCAAGGTCATCGTCTTTGCGCTTGCGCTGATCGGCGTAGGCTTCGTCGGCTCGCTTTTCATGACATCGCTTTGGCAGCTTCTGATGCTCTGGGGCATCGTCGTCGGTTTCGGCACTGGCTTGACGGCCATGGTTCTTGCAGCGACCATATCTGCGCGCTGGTTCACGAAGCACCGTGGCCTCGTCGTCGGGATGCTTTCGGCAAGCTCGGCCACCGGTCAGCTCGTTTTCCTGCCGCTAATGGCGGAACTAACGGAACGCTACGGCTGGCGCTCCACGGTCTTCTTCGTCTGCGCGATGATCATGGTTGCAGCCCTCGCCGTGCTTGCCTTCATGCGCGATCGGCCCTCGGACTTAAACTTGCCCTCGCTCGGCGAAGCTCACGTCACGCCGCCGCCGGCACGCGGAACGCTCGTCGGCGCGCTGAAGACGCCGGTGACGATCCTGAAAGAGATCTCCGGAACTTCGACCTTCTGGATCTTGTTCGCCACCTTCTTTATCTGCGGCCTCAGCACCAACGGCCTGATCCAGACTCACTTCGTGACACTTTGCGGCGACTTTGGCATCCTGCCTGTCGCGGCGGCCAGCGTTCTAGCCGTAATGGGTATCTTCGATTTCTTCGGCACGATCGGCTCCGGCTGGTTGTCGGACCGCTTCGACAACCGATGGCTGCTCTTCTGGTATTACGGTCTTCGCGGGCTCTCCTTGCTTTTCCTGCCCTTCAGCGATTTCAGCTTCTACGGTCTTTCGATCTTCGCGATCTTCTACGGCCTCGACTGGATCGCCACCGTTCCTCCGACCGTCAAGATCGCTGCCGACCGCTTCGGCCGGGAAAAGGCCGGTATGGTCTTCGGCTGGGTCTTTGCCGGCCATCAGCTGGGCGCGGCAACCGCTGCTTATGGCGCCGGCCTTTCACGGACCGAACTGTCGAGCTACCTGCCGGCCTTCTTCGTTGCCGGCGCCTTCTGCCTGCTCGCCTCGATCCTCGCGATCACGTTGAAGAAGTCCGGCTTGAGAGAATCGGCACCGGCTACCGCACACTGATTGCAAAGGGGTTTACGACGGAACATCGAGCCGGAAGCCGTATCAAATCAGCCTGATAAGCCCGCCCGCCGTCTTGCGCGGTCGCAGGTCGCATGGTAGACACCCGGCTCGTTGGTATCGGTTGCCCCATTGGCGGAATTGGTAGACGCGCTCGACTCAAAATCGAGTTTCGAAAGAAGTGCTGGTTCGACCCCGGCATGGGGCACCACCGACGCAAAATGACCCTCATCATTCGTATAGGCCGTCGTCTGGCGGTTGTCGTCTCAGTCAACGGCGCCAGTCTTGAAGTTTGGCCTGGGCGCACCAGTCACCAGTCCGTTGCCGAGATCGTTTGAGCACAGCGTCATGTTGCCGATGTCGTCTGCGTGGATCGTCTTCCTGAAGAACCGGGAGGATTGGCGAATCCGCAACGACCTGCTTCATCTCAGTTTCCCGCTCTCCGTCCTCCGGATCAGCGATCTGCAATTTCTCGATCAAGGGGCTCGATCTCGGCGGCGATGCGGGCTGGAGCGCGCACGAGGTCGCGGTCGGCTGCGCCCTCCTCAATCGCATGTTGGCATGTGCGCCCGAATTCCGTCCATCGCATGACACCCACCGCATAGACGATAGCATCAAAGACTACGTCCGAAAAATCCCCGATTCGTGCACCAATGCTGTGACGCAGCCTTCCTTGCGGGCCGGAACATGACCGGCTGCTGGTTCCGAGCGATGCGATGGAGGCCACGTGCCATCGGGTGTTTCGGAAATCCGTCCTTCGTCAGCCCGAGACAGATAAGGTCGACGCACTGGCGGCGGGCGCGGGCGCAGAACCAGTCCTGTCCATCTTCCCAATCGTTCACATTTGTGTGGTGCGCGCCATTGGCGCCCCATGCGGCAAGAACCGGCGTGTTCTGCGAGCGGGCGAGCGTCAAGGCGGCATCGATGAACTGGGCGTTCTTCGGGCCGCGCGGATCGTGCCACGACATCATCACGATCGGGCTCGACGAGCGGAAGGCGAAGAGGTTGACGACCAGCAGGCCGCCATAGCTCCACACCCTACCAAAATCGATCAGCGCGCGGATCGTTGGATCATCGTTGTCGGCATCGGCCGTCGAAGGGTTCAGCATGCAGGTGACGAGCAGCGGCCCGCCCTTGTCCCACACACGCGTCAGCTCGTAGCGAAATCGGCCGCAATCGGAAATGACGGCGGCCTTTTCGATTTGACAGATGCTGCCCTCGAGTCCGAGCTGCGACATGCCGCCCAATCCTTCCGAGAAGTCGATGGAAGACGTTGCGCCATGCCGACGGCGTCGACCATCATTGCCGACTTGACTTCGCCGACCAGGCCAATGAGGTCAAAGATGCGGCCTTCGCCGACAATGATCTCCACTTCGTCGACAATCAGATGCTCAAGAGCGGCGAAAACGAATCATCCATTATATCCCTGGCTGAGTTGGCCGGTGCACTCCTCAAGCGGTCGGAGCTGTGAGCAACTCAACCAATGAGATTGTTCTTGTCGCCCTTTTCATTCTGATGATCTAGCGTTTGGGAATACCTAATCCGCTGGCATCAAAAGTCTATGATCAAAAGGCGCCCCTTCAGCTTTCTCCTGCTTCTTGTCCTTCCGGTTGCTTCTTATGCAGCCGATTGCCCTTCAGCCAAGAGTGCAAAAAACGGTTTCTTATTGAGGAATTCGGACGCGATAAGCGAATTCCGGCCGGCACAAGGACCTGTGGTCGCAAAAAGCAATTCGTTAGGAAGTTCGAAGCAGACGGTCTATTCGCATCAGGGCTTTTCGATCTGTCTCGCTCCAGCAGCGATGAGCGTTACGCCATCTTTCCACAAGATGGCTTGGGCAAGCTTCTGCCCATCAAGAAGGAAGGACATCACGTGATCCCCTTCGTCCCCCTCGATCCTCAACAATCCAGCGACAAGTGGACGCTGGAGCTGTCGGTAACCAAACGCGAGACAGTTGCAGTCGGCCGGTGCAAATACGAGGTTTTCAGGATCAGGGAGGAAACCAAAAGAGGCGGCGAGCGGGTTGAGCTGTCGAGCGCTCTTTACTCCCCTGACCTGCATGCGACCCTCGCCAAGATCTACGGCGAGGGCACAAGCGAGGAATCCATCGTCAGTCACGATTATATCCAGTCCTTATCGCGCTGACTGAAGTCGATGCGGCAGGGGTTGCGGTTGCGAAAAGACCTGCAAGACGCGCTACCCTACTGGATCAGCTGAATTCTGATCTCCTCCTTAGCAGCGAAGGAGCGGCATTCGTCCAGGTCGTCGCCGACGAAGATCACATCGCCTTCGGAATCGAACAGACCCCAGCAGGCTTCGTCCTCCAGAAATACCTCCCGGACATATCCGAATTCGACGGCTCCGAAAGACCGATCAGACGCGACATCAACAGCTTCTATTTCTCGCATGGATATCTCCAATGAGACAGCGTTTCCTGTTTTAGTGTGCGCTTATATTGATCTCCGAAACTGACGCCAAACTGGTGTCGCGGCGAGAATGCCCCAATATCGCTGGAGCTCAGCAATTGCCGGTGATTTGGAAACTCAAATCAAGTATTTAATTTCACTCACACTTCGGTCAAAGTGACGGTCGCCAACGAATATCAAGGGACGGATGTGCATCAGGAAGTAACGCTTATTGCGACAGTCGCCGTCAGCTTCGTCTTTGCAGCGGTGCTCGGATATATCGCCGACAGGCTGCGGCTGCCGCCGCTGGTTGGCTATCTCGTGGCAGGCATACTGATGGGACCGTTCACGCCTGGTTTCGTCGCCGATACAGGGCTTGCCGGACAGTTGGCGGAAATGGGCGTCATCCTGCTGATGTTCGGCGTCGGGCTGCATTTTTCAGCCCTTGACCTGCTTGCCGTGCGCGGTATCGCCGTGCCGGGCGCGATCATCCGGATCATCATCGCCACGCTGCTCGGCATTGGCCTTGCGAAATGGTGGGGCTGGGGGCTCGGCGCCGGGATCGTCTTCGGCCTCAGCCTGTCGGTGGCAAGCACCGTCGTGCTGCTGAAGGTCCTGGAGGAACGAAACCTGCTGAATTCGGCCAGCGGCCGCGTCGCGGTCGGCTGGCTGATCGTCGAAGACCTGGCGATGGTTCTGGCGCTGGTCTTGCTGCCTGCGCTTGCGGAATTGCTCGGCGGCCACGCCGCCAGCGATGCTGCGCAGGGCACTGGGCTGCCGCTTTCTCTGGCGATTGCGCTCACTCTGCTGAAGGTCGGCGCCTTTGCGGGCATGGCGATCTTTGTCGGCCCGAAGATTGTTCCCTGGCTCCTGACGCTCGTCGCCCGGACCGGCTCGCGCGAACTCTTCACATTGACGGTCCTTGCCATTGCGCTCGGCATCGCTTTCGGCTCCGCCGAGATCTTCGGCGTTTCCTTCGCACTCGGCGCTTTCTTCGCGGGCGTCGTGATGAGCGAGTCCAATCTCAGCCACCGCGCTGCTGCCGATTCTTTGCCGCTTCAGAACGCCTTTTCAGTCCTGTTCTTCGTGTCGGTCGGCATGCTGTTCGATCCGTCGATCCTGGTCCGCCAGCCGATGGCCGTCATCAGCGCACTGATGTTGATCATCGTCGGAAAGGCGATCATCTCCTTTCTGATCGTCATCCTGCTTCGCTATCCGGTCGGAATGGCGTTGACCGTCGCGGGCGGGTTGGCGCAGATCGGCGAGTTTTCCTTCATTCTTGCCGGTCTCGGCGTTTCCCTCGGATTGCTGCCGAATGACGGGCAGGATATCATCCTTGCGTCCGCGATCATTTCGATCACGCTCAATCCGCTCGTCTGCGTCGGCGCTGAGGCGCTGCACACCTATGTGCACGCCCGATGGCCGGTGCTCAGCAATCATTATGGCCGCCGCCGGCATGAGGCGCTCGCGCGCGAGCTTGAAAAGATCAGGGCACTTTCCGAAGCGCGGGAGCGCCAGCATCAGTTGGAGATGCAGCAACTGATCGAGACTTTCCCGCTTTTCGCCAAGGTCGATGAGCACTCGCAGGAAGAACTGCTTCTTCTCTTCCGCCCCAAATCGGCGCTTCCGGGCGAACGCGTGATGCGTAAGGGTGACCGCGGAGACGGCATGTATTTTCTTTCGTCCGGAGCCGTGGAAGTCCGTCTGCCAAGCGGCGCCGTCCGCCTCGAACCGGGTGCGTTTTTCGGAGAAATGGCTCTGCTGAGCGGCGGGCGGCGGACGGCCGATGTCATAGCCATCGATTTCTGCCAATTCCTGGTGCTGGAACGCCGCGACTTCAACATGTTCACCGCCCGCCACCCGGCGCTAAGGGCCGCCGTCAGCGAAATGGCACGAGAGCGCTCGCACATGAACGCCCTGAACGCGAAGCGCAAGGAACAGCCGGATCAACGCGAAGTGTCGGCGGAAGGCCAATAGGCATCGGCGGAGAAGTCATGGGGGATCGGATCGAGCCGCGACAGCGTCTCGGCCGCAAAATCGAGCTGCAGCTTCAGATATCTGAGCGCTTCGGGCGCAGGAACGCCCGTTGCAGCCTCTCTCACACAAGACGAATGATAGCCGCTTTCCCGAAGCCGCCTGAGGGCTTCGCGCCGCACATCCTCGCGGCTCGGCCTTCGACCTGAAGCTACTGTTTCGCGCCCATCGGCCGTTTCGCCGAGCCCGCCCTCAATCACCCTCAATTTCATTCTTAGCCACCTGCAAAACCGATCGGAAGCCAGCTTGCAGAAGATTTGCCGATTCGCAATCTCGCGAAGATCGGGGAGCACGGCCGCTCCCTGCATCACAAAAATTTTCGTGGCACGCTGGCATCATTGCCACACTAGGCATTTACAGCGCCAGACTGCCCCCCTAAAGCTTTTGCACCGCAGCACGAAAGGAATGGAATGCTCCGCAGACTTTACGACTGGACCATGTCTCTCGCCGCCCGCAGATCGGCCGAAGTCTGGCTCGCCGTTATCGCCTTCGTCGAAAGCTCCGTCTTTCTCGTCCCGGCCGATGTCCTTTTTCTTCCCATGGCACTCGCCAAGCCCGAGCGTTCATATCGATATGCGATCGTCGCCACGGTCGCCTCGGTTCTCGGCGGCATCGCCGGCTGGGCGCTCGGCTTTTATGCCTACGAGACCGTGGCGCGTCCGGTACTGGAATTCTACGGAAAGCTCGATGCCTTCGAGCAGATGAAATCTTACGTCACTTACGAGACGATCCTGCTTTTGCTGGTGACGTCGGGACTAGCGCACCTGCCGCCTATCAAGATCGTGACGATCCTGTCGGGGGTGATTCAGGTCAATATATGGCTGTTCGTCTTCTCGGCGATCGTCGCCCGCGGTGCGCGCTTCCTATTCCTGGCCTGGCTGCTTCGCCGCTACGGCGAGCCCATTCGCCATTTCATTGAAAAGCGCTTGGGGCATATCGTCAGCATCGGTGCAGTGGTCGCCATCGTGCTTTATATTGTCTACCGCTACCTTGCCCACTGAGCCAACCTTGCGGAGTTCCGCCATGACTGCCATTGCCTCGCCTCTTTCCCGGCCGGTCGTTCTCTACTCGCTGCTTCTGGCGCTGGGCATGGCGGTCGTCGTCGGAACTGCACTCGGCTTCCAGTATATCGGCGGCTATATTCCCTGTGCCCTCTGCCTGCTGCAGCGCCAGCCCTATTACTACGGCATTCCGATCGCGATCCTCGGTGCGCTCGCATCGTTCTTCGGTCTGCCGAACTGGGTCGCTCGTGCCCTGCTTCTGGCGGCGGGTATCCTGATGGTGGTCGGTGCCGGCATGGGTGTCTATCACGCAGGCGTCGAATGGCATTTCTGGGCAGGGCCAGCGACCTGCTCGACCAGTGCGGGCAGCATGACGCAGAATGCCGGCGACCTGCTTTCGGAACTCAACACTGTGACCGGCCCGTCCTGCACGGATGCGGCGCTGCGCGTTCTTGGTCTTTCCTTTGCGGGCTGGAACGTGATCGCGAGCCTGATCCTTGCGGCCTTCGCGTTCGTCGGCGTCCGCAAATCGGCATAAGCAACAGCGGCGATCAAGGCTGCAGTTCGGTATCCCAGTAGAGATAGTCGAGCCAGCTGTCGTGCAGATAGTTCGGCGGAAAGAGCCGGCCGTTGTTGTGCAGGTCCTGCACGGTGGGCTGATACGGCTTCTGCGAGGGGAACATGCCTGCCTGCTTCGGCAGCTTGCTGCCCTTTTTGAGATTGCAGGGAGAGCAGGCGGCCACCACATTTTGCCAGGTCGTCTCGCCGCCATGGGCGCGCGGAATGACATGGTCGAAGGTCAGATCGTCATGCTCGCCGCAATACTGACATTCGAACTTGTCGCGCAGAAAGACATTGAACCGGGTAAAGGCCGGGTTTCTGGAAGGCTGAACGTAGGTCTTTAGGCAGACGACGCTTGGAAGCCGCATCGAGAAGCTCGGCGAGGAAACCGAATGTTCGTATTCCGCGATGATATTCACGCGGTCAAGGAAGACCGCCTTGATCGCGTCCTGCCAGGACCAGAGCGACAAGGGATAATAACTCAAAGGCCGGTAGTCAGCGTTCAGGACGAGCGCCGGCAGGGCCTGGGGGGAGACTGCAATCGTCAAGGTACTCTCCTGAGCGATTCGGCATCTGCATCCTTATATTAGGCCGGTTGTGACAGCCTTGTGAAGCCCAATAAATTCAGTCAATAACGGCAATTCGATGAGCCGTTGTCCCTCAGCTGACCGGAAGGAGTCCGCGCCCTAGCTTCTTGGCATAATAAGCCCAGAAAAGCCTTGCTGCGACCGATCTCCAGGGAGACCAGACCATGGCAAGCGAGGCGAGCACTTTCGCGTGCGGACGCTGTGCGAGGTCAAAGGCTGCAGCGACGGCGTTCTGCAATGCGACGTCTCCTGACGGGAAGACATCGGCGTGCCCGCCGCAAAACATCAGATAGACTTCCGCCGTCCACGGACCAACACCCTTCAATGCCGTCAACTCGGCAAGCGCCTCCGCCGGCGGCATCGAGGAAAGAAGTGCGAGATCGAGGCGCCCGGATACGACGGCTTCGGCGATGCCCGACAGTGTCGTCGCCTTGGCACGCGACAGGCCGAAACTTCGCCACGCATCCGCCGGCAGGGCGACATAGCTCTCGGCCGTCAGCACTCCTCCAGCGAGCGCCATGCGCCGCCAGATGGCATCGGCGCTTGCGCGCGAAACCATCTGCGAAACGATGATGTGGGCAAGACCGGCAAACCCCGGCTCTTGAAGGCGCAGCGGGATCGGACCAGCCTCCTTGGCAATATCGGCAAGCCGCGGGTCGAGGCGAAACAACTGCTTCAGTCCCTCGTGGATATCCGCTTCGCTTCGAATGATCTGCACGTTGCCTCGCGATGGTTTCGAATTCGTGGCAGAAGAAAGCATGACCACGTTTCAGCGTCAAAAGACCATTTTCCGTTTTGCGCCCAGTCCCAACGGCCCGCTGCATCTCGGCCATGCGCTTTCGGCCTTCCTTAACCAGGATATGGCCGCCGCAATGGACGGACGGCTACTGCTGCGCATCGAAGACATCGACCAGGCACGTTGTACACCCGAATTCGAACGAGGCATCTATGCCGATCTCGAATGGCTGGGAATCGACTGGGAGAAGCCCGTGCGACGACAATCCGATCATTTCGCACAATATCAGACAGCATTGCATGGTCTGATCGAGCGCGGATTAGTCTATCCTTCGTTTCTGACACGCGGTCAGGTGAGGGCCAGGGTGACCGCTTCCGAAGCCGGCGGCAATGCCTGGCCACGCGACCCGGACGGTTCGCCGCACTATCCCTCCGACGATCGCGACCGGAGTGAAGGCGAGCGGCGCAAGATGCTCGACTCAGGCCTGAAACACGCTTGGCGCCTGGACATGGGGCGGGCACTGCAGGCTGTCGGTCGTGTCCTATACTGGAGGGAGACCGGCGACGGCGAGACCGGGTTGATTGCCGCCGATCCGTCGGTGTGGGGGGACTTCGTTCTTTCGCGCTCGGATGCCCCTTCAAGCTATCACCTTTCGGTGGTTGTCGATGATGGGCTGCAGGCCGTCACTCATATTGTGCGCGGGCTCGACCTCTTTCATGCAACATCGATCCACCGGCTGCTGCAGGTGCTGCTCGACCTGCCTCAGCCGGTCTACCACCATCATCGCCTGGTGACGGATGCAAAGGGACGCAAGCTCTCGAAAAGCGATGGCGATACCGGGCTTGCGGATTTGCGCAACAAGGGGCTATCGTCGGCCGATATCCGGAATCTTGTCGGTCTTTGAAAGCTTGCTGCCCTGCCCGCTCAGAAAATTACGGGCGAAGATGGCGCGCACCCGAAATTTCATCAGTGCCGCATTGATTTCCGCGCCGATGATGAAGATCACGCCGACCATATAGAGGAAGATCAGTACGACCATCACCGATGCCAGGCCCGCGTAAGTTGCTGTGTAATTCGCGAAGGTGGCGAGATAAAAGGCGAATATCAGCGCGCCGGCGAGCCAGAGAAGCAGTGTCAGCAAGACCCCGGGGATAACGTCGTAAACCCGCCTGCGGCCGGCAGGCAGCCAGAGATGAACGACGAGCAGACCGACCGTCAGCACGAAGAGCGTTCCGTAGATTCGCCAGCTGAAGACGATTTCGAGCGTATCGGCAAAAAGCGGAAACCATTGCCGCGCGTAGTCGAGAGCGAAGGGCACGGCGACGAGCAGGATGCTGATGGCGGCAAAGATGATCACCGCGATCAAAACGTATCCGAGGCTGGCCAGGCGCGTGAGATACCAGGGTCTCGTCTCCGGTACGCGATAGGCACGGTTGAGAGATATGCGCAGCGCCTCGACACCGTTCGAGGCGAAGTAGGCGGCTGCCAGCACCGAGACCGTCAACAGTCCGCCGCGCGGAATCGTCAACACCTGCAGCACCTGGTCGGCCACGGGTTTGGCGATCGCTTCCGGCCAGGTATCGAAAATGAGATGCACGGCCGTGGAGGAGAACTGATCGGCGCCGAGGAAGTTTGCGAGCGTCGTGCCGAAGATCAAGAAAGGGAAAACCGCCAGCAGGATCGATAATGCGACATGGCTCGCCATCGCGAAACCGTCATCCTCGATCATGTGGCAGATCGCGTCGTATGCCACATCATAGAGCGTACGCACAATCTTCGGCATTCCACCCCCGGGCTTCGTCATTGTATCGTCGCTTCGAATATGGGAAATGAGTCCCAATTTGTACAGGAATCATTCCATGGCGGAGCAGCGCACCATCATCGTGACCGGATGCTCATCCGGCATCGGTGCCTATTGCGCGCGAGCCCTGAAGACCGATGGCTGGCGCGTCTTTGCAGCGGTCAGAAAACACGCCGACCTCGGACCGCTCCAGGAGGAGGGGATCGAAGCCTTCGTGATGGATTATACGCGCTCGGATACGATCGCTGATTTCGTTCGCGATGTAACTGTGGCAAGCGGCGGACGCATCGATGCGGTCTTCAACAACGGCGCCTACGGACAGCCCGGCGCGGTCGAGGATTTAACGACCGACGTGCTGCGTGCGCAATTTGAAACGAATTTCTTCGGCTGGCATGAATTGACACGGCAAATACTGCCGCTGATGCGAAGGCGCGGCTCTGGCCGCATCGTACAATGCTCGTCTATTCTCGGCGTCGTGCCCTATCGTTTTCGCGGCGCATACACCGCTTCGAAGTTTGCGCTCGAAGGGCTGAGCATTACGCTGCGCATGGAACTTCAAGGCAGCGGCATCCACGTATGCCTGATCGAACCTGGTCCGATTGCCTCGCGCTTTACCGCCAACGCGCTCGCGAAGTTCAAGGAGCATATCGACCTGCGCAATTCGGTGCATGCGGCAGATTACCGCCGACAGCTCGCGCGCCTTGACGGGACTGGCCCGAAGAATCGACATAAGCTAGAACCCGACGCCGTCTATGCTGCGTTGAAACACGCATTGAACTCGAACAGTCCGAAGCCACATTATCCTGTAACGACACCGGCAAAACAGGGCATGTTCCTGAAGAGGCTAATTCCGGCGGACCTTTTTTATCGCCTGATGCGCTGGACCGATTAATCAAGGAAGCCTGCTGCCATGTCCACGGCCACTTATATTCTCGCGATCATCATCATGGGCCTCGTCGCGCTCGTGCTGGTCCGCGGCCTCTTCAACATGATGAAGGGCGGCGACGCGAACACTTCCAACAAGCTGATGCAGCTGCGCGTCCTGCTGCAGGCCGTCGCTGTAATCCTGATCATGCTGACACTCTGGCTGACCGGTGGCGGCCGCCCTAGTTAACGCCGCGAAGCGAGGGATAGGCATGGTAACACTCAACAAGATCTACACGAAGACCGGCGACGACGGCACGACTGCGCTCGTTTGCGGACCGCGCCGTCTCAAATACGACCTGCGCGTGGAAGCCTATGGCACGATCGACGAGGTCAATTCCGCAATCGGCGTCGCACGACTGCATATGCAGGGCATGCCGGTTCTCGAAAAAATGTTGACGTTGATCCAGAACGACCTCTTCGACCTCGGCGCGGATCTTGCGACACCCGACGACGGCAAGCCGCCGGCGCACGAGCCGTTGCGCATCATCGACACCCAGGTGGCGCGGATCGAGAGCGAGATCGATGAACTGAACGCCGATCTGCAACCATTGAAATCCTTCGTTCTGCCCGGCGGTCATTCGGCCGCCGCCTATCTTCATTTAGCTCGCACGATCGCGCGCCGCGCAGAAAGGCTGATGGTCGAACTTGCCCGCACGGAGGGTGAGATCGTCAGCCCAGCTTCCTTGAAATACGTCAACCGGCTTTCGGACTTCCTCTTCGTTGCCGCACGCCACGCCAACGACCGCGGCAATGCCGATGTGCTTTGGGTTCCAGGAAAAAACAGATAGGCTCTCCTCGGTCACGATAGCCGGGGGCTTAATGTTCATACCGCTGCACGACGCCAATACGCTGAAGCACATCAAGGTCCAGTGGGTGACGCTGGGCTTGATCGGCATGAATATCGCCGTGTGGCTTTTCACCGGCTTCTTCGCGCCGCAACAGACGGCTCAGGCGACAGCGATCGGCCTGGGCTACATACCGGCGGTCGCCTTCGACTATGCAACACTGGCGCCCGGCCTTGCGATCGTTCCGGAACCGCTGACCTATATCACCCATGCCTTTGTGCATGCCGGCTTCTGGCATCTCGTTTCCAATATGGTTTTCCTCTGGGTCTTCGGCGATAATGTCGAGGATGCCATGGGGCATCTCCGCTTCTTGATCTTTTATCTCGTTTGCGCCGCCTTCGGGGCGTTTTGCCATGGCCTGCTGGTGTCGGAATCGCAGGCGCCGCTGATCGGCGCCTCTGGTGCGATATCAGGGGTGGTTGCCGCCTATGTCATCCTTCACCCGCGCGTGAAGATCTGGGTGCTGGTCTTCTTCCGCGTTCCGTTGCCGCTTCCTGCCTTCGTGCCGCTGCTGCTTTGGATCGGCCAGCAGTTCTTCATGCTGCTTGTCGATCCGGACGGCAATGTTTCCTGGGGCGCGCATGCCGGTGGCATCGTCGCCGGCGCCGTTCTAGTCATTTTCATGCGCCGCAAGGGTGTGCCGCTGTTCGACCGCGAGATCGTCACGCCACGCGCCGTCTCAAGCACGCCGGCTGTGAGGCGGGTGGTGGTCGCCGCCGACGACGGAACGCCGGGACACTGAAAAAATTGGGCCGCATCACGATGTTGACGTGAACGTAAACGTCATATATTTGCAGACGCAATTTGTCTGTCTGCGACCGGCAAGCGTTGTATTTGGAGGAAAAACGCGTATCCATGTCGCCATTCGACAATCGGAGCGGCGCCGAAGCGCGCATTTTCTTGGCGAAAGAGTTGAAGGAAGGACCCCATGAAAATTCTGGTCCCCGTGAAGCGGGTGGTTGATTACAATGTGAAGATCCGCGTCAAGCCGGATGGCACGGGCGTCGAGCTTGCCAACGTCAAGATGTCGATGAACCCGTTCGACGAGATCTCGGTGGAAGAGGCGCTGCGGCTGAAGGAAGCCGGCAAGGCTGAGGAAGTGGTCGTCGTCTCGATCGGTCCGGCCAAGGCCGAGGAAACGCTGAGGACGGCGCTCGCCATGGGTGCTGACCGGGCGATCCTGGTCGAGACCGACGATCAGGTCGAGCCGCTTGCCGTTGCCAAGATACTCAAGGGCGTGGCAGACGCCGAACAGCCGGGCCTGATCATCGTCGGCAAGCAGGCGATCGACGACGATTCGAACCAGACCGGCCAGATGCTCGCTGCCCTCTTGGGCTCTGCCCAGGCAACCTTCGCCTCGAAGATCGAGATTGCCGACGGCAAGGCGACCGTCACCCGCGAAGTCGATGGCGGCCTGCAGACGATCGACATCAAGCTGCCGGCCGTCGTCACCACCGACCTGCGCTTGAACGAGCCGCGCTATGCTTCGCTGCCGAACATCATGAAGGCAAAGAAGAAGCCGCTCGACAAGAAGAGCCCTTCCGACTTCGGCGTTTCCACCGCCCCGCGGCTCAAGGTGCTGAAGACCGAAGAGCCGAGTGGCCGCAAGGCAGGCGTCAAGGTCAAGTCGGTCGCCGAGCTCGTCGAGAAGCTTAAAGTCGAAGCCGGCGTCCTCTAAGGTTCGAGAAAGGAAATTCCACCATGGCCATTCTGCTTCTGGCTGATCACGACAATGCAAGCCTTTCCGACCAGACCGCCAAGGCGCTGACCGCTGCCAGCCAGATCGGCGGCGATGTCACCGTGCTGGTTGCCGGCAAGGGCGCCAGGGCTGCCGCCGATGCCGCAGCCAAGCTTTCCGGCGTCTCCAAGGTGCTGCTGGCCGAAAGCGACACGCTTGCCAACAATCTGGCCGAGCCGCTGGCCGACCTGATCGTTTCGCTCGCCGCCAGCTACGACACGATCATTGCGGCTGCGACCTCGACCGGCAAGAACGTCGCGCCGCGCGTTGCCGCCCTCCTCGATGTGGCGCAGGTCTCGGAAATCATCGAGGTCGTGGCGCCCGATACCTACAAGCGTCCGATCTATGCCGGCAACGCCATCCAGACGGTGCAGGCAACCGACGCCAAGAAGGTGATCACGGTGCGCACCGCCTCCTTCGCCGCCGCCGGCGAAGGCGGCTCCGCCCCAGTCGAGGCGATTCCGGCCGTATCCGACCCGGGGCTTTCGAGCTTCGTCAAGGACGCGCTGTCCTCCTCCGACCGCCCGGAGCTGACCTCGGCGAAGATCATCATCTCCGGCGGCCGTGCGTTGGGGTCGGCCGAGAATTTCAGGCAAGTCATTTTGCCACTCGCCGACAAGCTGGGAGCCGCCGTCGGTGCAAGCCGTGCGGCCGTCGATGCCGGCTATGCGCCGAACGACTGGCAGGTCGGCCAGACCGGCAAGGTCGTCGCCCCCGAGCTCTACATCGCCTGCGGCATTTCCGGTGCCATCCAGCACCTTGCCGGCATGAAGGATTCGAAGGTCATCGTCGCCATCAACAAGGACGAGGAGGCCCCGATCTTCCAGGTCGCAGACTACGGACTCGTCGCCGATCTCTTCGAGGCCCTGCCGGAACTGCAGAAAGCTCTCTAAACGGGCAGAATGCCAGCTTTTCGCACTTGCGAATGACTGGAAAATTATCTCTTATGGGGCTACTACTGCTGCCGGGCGATCATTTTGCCCGGCAGTTTCATTAGAAGAAAAATACGGCGGAGCGGGCGGCTGCCACGGGGGTTTGGAGATGAGTGCGGTGTTGAAAACGATCGGTATTGTCGGCGCGGGCCAGATGGGCTGCGGCATCGCCCATGTTTCAGCAGCTGCGGGCTATAAGGTCCAGCTCTACGACCTGACGCAGGAGCGCATCGAATCCGGCCTCGCGACCATCAATGGCAACCTTGCCCGGCAGGTAACGAGCGGCAAGATGACGGATGAGGAGCGCAAAGCAACCCTTTCCCGCATCTCCGGCTCCGCCAACCTCAATGACCTTGCTCCCTCCGACCTCGTCATCGAGGCGGCGACAGAGGAGGAAGCTGTAAAACGCAAGATCTACGCACAGGTCTGTCCTGTGCTGAAGCCGGGCGCCCTGCTTGCGACGAATACGTCCTCGCTCTCCATTACCCGGCTGGCTTCGGCAACGGACCGGCCCGAGCACTTCATGGGCATTCATTTCATGAACCCCGTCCCGGTTATGAAACTGGTGGAATTGGTGCGCGGCATCGCAACGGACGAAATCACGTTTTCGACCGCAAAGGAATTCGTAGCCTCGCTGGAAAAGACCGTCACGGTGGCTGAGGACTTCCCGGCCTTCATCGTCAACCGCATCCTGCTGCCGATGATCAACGAGGCGATCTACACGCTCTACGAAGGCGTGGGCACTGTCGATGCCATCGACACGGCGATGAAGCTCGGCGCCAATCACCCGATGGGCCCGCTTCAGCTTGCCGATTTCATCGGCCTCGACACCTGCCTCTCGATCATGCAGGTGCTGCACGACGGCCTAGCCGATTCCAAGTACCGGCCCTGCCCGCTGCTGGTAAAGTATGTCGAAGCCGGCTGGCTCGGCCGCAAGTCCGGCCGCGGCTTCTACGATTATCGCGGCGACACGCCTGTCCCGACGCGATAGCGTTAGGACCCGGTAGCACCCTTGATCAGGGCCTTCGCTTCGCTGCTATCCCATGCGGCAGGCCCGTTCATCGCCGAAACCAGGCACCCCTTGTCGTCGATGAGCAACGTCACCGGCAGGCCGAAAGCGAGCCCCTCTTTCTTCAGGCTGTTGAAGACGCCGATCGTGTTGTCGCGATAGAACTGCAGGGAATCGACGCCGATTTCGCTTAGGAACGCCCTTGGTTTCTCGTCGTCTCCGGTGTCGATATTGACTGCGACGACCTGGAATTTGTCACTGCCCATCTCCTTCTCCAGCGCGTTCAGCGCCGGCATTTCCTCGCGGCAGGGCACGCACCATGTTGCCCAGAGGTTGAGAAGCACGGTCTTTCCGGCGAAATTCTCGAGCGTCACCGGTTTGCCGTCCGGACCGTCAAAGACGACGGATGTGAGCTTTCGCGGCGCGTCCACAGCGACCATCGCCGCCACCGCGCCTTTGGCGAGGGGCGTAATCGTCTCGACGAGATCCTTGGCCGCGGTGCATTCGGCAGAGGCCTTTTCGCCGCCGGCATTGCCATACCCGGCCTCCTTAATGTAAACCGCTGCCGCACCGACAATTACGCCTGCGACGGCGGCTACCGCGATCAGTTTCAAGGATGGCAGCCCGAACAGCTTTCTTGTCGTCATTTCATTCTCCAGGGGCATGCACCCTTAAGGCAGGCATCTTTTCATGGGCGACGGCACAAAGGACACCAAATCCTCCAACCAGATGTGGGGCGGACGTTTCGCATCCGGTCCCGACGCGATCATGGAGGAGATAAATGCCTCGATCGGTTTCGACAAGAAGCTCTTTGCCCAGGATATCCGTGGATCGATCGCCCATGCGACGATGCTTGCCCATCAGGGCATCATTTCCGTGGACGATAAGGACAAGATCGTTCACGGACTAGGCACGATCATGTCAGAAATCGAAAGCGGCAACTTCAATTTCTCCCGCCAGCTCGAAGATATTCACATGAATATCGAAGCCCGCCTTGCCGCGCTGATCGGCCAGGCGGCCGGCCGCCTGCACACCGCCCGTTCACGAAACGACCAGGTAGCGCTGGATTTCCGCCTTTGGGTGAAGGAAGAGCTGCAGAAGACTGAAGCGATGCTGACGGACCTCATCGCCGCCTTCCTCGAGCGGGCTGAAGAACATGCCGAAACCGTCATGCCGGGCTTTACGCACCTGCAGACTGCTCAGCCCGTCACCTTCGGCCACCATTGCATGGCCTATGTCGAAATGTTCGGCCGCGACCGTTCACGCGTACGCCACGCCATCGAGCATCTGGACGAAAGCCCCATTGGCGCTGCAGCGCTGGCCGGGACCGGCTATCCGATCGACCGCCATATGACGGCAAAGGCGCTTGGCTTTCGTGAGCCGACGCGCAACTCGATCGATACAGTCTCCGACCGCGACTTCGCCATCGAATTCCTGTCGATCGCCGCGATCTGCGGCATGCATCTGTCACGCTTGGCCGAAGAGATCGTCATCTGGTCGACGCCGCAGTTTGGTTTCGTGCGGCTTTCCGATGCATTTTCGACCGGCTCCTCGATCATGCCACAGAAGAAGAACCCCGACGCCGCCGAACTGGTGCGTGCCAAGACCGGCCGCATCAACGGCTCGCTGATTGCGCTGCTGACGATCATGAAGGGCCTGCCGCTGGCCTATTCCAAGGACATGCAAGAAGACAAAGAACAGGTGTTCGACGCAGCCGAGAGCCTGGAACTTGCAATTGCCGCCATGGCCGGCATGGTCCGCGACATGACGGTCAATACGGAGCGCATGAAAGCTGCAGCCGGTTCCGGCTATTCGACGGCCACCGACCTCGCCGACTGGCTGGTGCGTGAGGCAGGACTTGCGTTCCGCGACGCACATCATGTGACCGGCCGTGCCGTGGCGCTTGCCGAAAGCAGGGGCTGCGACCTCGCGGGGCTGCCGCTTGCCGATCTCCAGGCGATCAATCCGGCAATCACGAACAAGGTCTACGAGGTCTTGACTGTCGAGGCGTCGGTTGCAAGCCGCAGGAGCTTCGGCGGCACTGCACCCTGCGAAGTGAGGAAGCAGATCGCCTTCTGGCGGGCTCGCAACTGAGAAAACAATCAGGGTGCACAAGGCGGATAAACTTCGCTATGAAGATGTCCATCAGCGCCGCTCCAAGAGGAATCCCATGCAGACCAGCTTGCCGCACCCCATCCGCCTGACGGTCGTCCTTGCCGTCATCGGCCTTGCCGTTGCCGGATGCGGGCGCAAAGGCGATCTCGACCCGCCGAGCGCGATGGCAACGAAGGAAGGCGATGTATCGAAGTCGACGAAACAGCCAGGCACCGTCGACAGACCATTCCTTCTCGATCCTTTGCTCTGATAGGCGCCTCCCGTGAACCACTTCGAATATCGCGACGGCATCCTTTACGCCGAGAACGTCCCCGTTCCGGAGATCGCCAAGGCCGTCGGCACGCCGTTCTATTGCTATTCGACCGCAACGCTTGAGCGCCACTACCGGGTCTTTTCAGAAGCCTTCAGCGATATCGACTCCATGGTCTGCTACGCGATGAAGGCGAATTCGAACCAGGCTGTGTTGAAGACTCTCGGCAATCTCGGCGCCGGCATCGACGTCGTGTCCGAAGGTGAATTGCGCCGCGCGCTTGCCGCAGGCATTCCGGCAAGCCGCATCATGTTCTCCGGCGTGGGCAAGACGCCCGGGGAGATGGATCTCGCGCTTCAGGCCGGCATCTACTGCTTCAACGTCGAATCCGAACCGGAACTCGAGATTCTCAATCAGCGCGCGATCCGGGCCGGCAAGAAGGCGCCGGTCTCCTTCCGCATCAATCCTGACGTCGATGCAAAGACGCATTCGAAGATCTCGACCGGCAAGAAGGAAAACAAGTTCGGCATTTCTTGGGAACGCGCTCGCGCCGTCTATGCGCAAGCCGCCAAGCTGCCTGGTATCGAAGTCACCGGCATCGACATGCATATCGGCAGCCAGATCACCGAGCTGCAGCCCTTCGACGATGCTTTCAAGCTGTTGCGCGAACTGGTCGACACGCTACGTGCCGATGGCCACGACATCCATCATGTCGATATCGGCGGCGGCCTTGGCATTCCTTATAAGGAAGACAACTTTCCGCCGCCGCTGCCGGACGCCTATGCGGCGATCGTCAAGAACCAACTCCGCGGGCTGAACTGCAAGATCGTGACTGAACCGGGCCGCCTGATCGTCGGTAACGCCGGCATCCTCGTTACCGAAGTCATCTATGTAAAGGACGGTGGAGAAAAGACCTTCGTCATTGTCGATGCGGCAATGAACGATCTCATCCGCCCGACGCTTTACGACGCCTGGCACGAAATCCGGCCAGTCGTGATCTCGGCGGCAAATGCGCCGCGCATCAAAGCCGATATCGTAGGCCCGGTATGCGAGACCGGGGACTATCTGGCGCTCGATCGCGAGATGGCGATGCCGAAGCCGGGCGATCTGTTTGCAGTCAGTTCCGGCGGCGCCTATGGCGCGGTGCAGGCAGGCACCTACAACAGCCGCCTGCTGGTGCCAGAAGTTCTGGTGAAGGGTGCCGATTTCCATGTGGTTCGGCCCCGCCGCACCTATGAAGAACTGATCGGCCTCGACTCCGTACCCGCCTGGATCGAGTGACGACCTCATCACTTTTTGGCGAATAGAGGTGAAAAAACGGCTTCGCCGGCCGCCTGCCCTCGCCTTCGCCACAAAGAGTGTTATCCTTTCGTCATGCGAGCATGTTGCCCAGAAAGCGCCGGAAGCGCGCTCTGTCACTCCAGATCAAATGGCGGAGACCGGATTGACGAATAGCCCCCACAGGCACAGACGTGGTGCATTTGCCCTTCGGCCCTCGCTGGCGAGGCTTGTAGCGGTAAAGCGATTTTTTGCGCGCCTGGTCCTTGTTTCCGAGCAGGTCCTGCCACCGCTCGTTCCGGTTCTTTCCGTCATTGCCTTTTATTTGACAGCGTCCTGGTTCGGCCTCTTCCGCTCCGTTCCTGACTTCATGCGCGTCGGGCTGCTGATTGCCTTCGGCATCGCCTTCCTCGGCGCACTCATCCCATTTCGCAAACTTCGCTGGCCCGATACCGCCGAAGCCGACCGCCTGCTCGAGGAGCGCAACGGCCTACCGCATCAGCCGGTGACTGTGCAGGAAGACGAACCGGCCTTCGACACGCCCTTTGCAAGGGCGCTTTGGCGCGAACATCAGATGCGGATGGCGAAGAAGATAGCAGCCCTCGACACTGGCTTTCCCCGCCCGGACATCGCAACCCACGACCGTTTCGCTCTGCGTGCCATCCCGGCCCTGCTTGTCGTCACGGCCTTCGGTTACTCGCTTTCGACCAACGGCGGCTCACTTACCGACGCGCTGCAGCCGCCCGTCGCGCCGGCAGCGACCAATCCGGCTGTGCGTATCGACGCATGGGTCACCCCGCCCTCCTATACCAGCCGCGCTCCGGTCTATCTGACGGCAACCGGCACGGAGCAGGCGATCAACGTTCCGCAGTTCTCGAACCTGACAGTTCGCGTCAGCGGCGGGCAGACGGACCAAAAGGTGGTATTCCGGAAGGAGAGCGGCGAGGTACAGGAAATCGCCTCCGAGGCAAAGGCCAATCAAGAGCCCGATGCTGCACCCCAGGCGAAGCCACAGACTCCTGCCACCCCGGCACTTGCCGCACAGACACATTTGATGAAGCTTGAGGAAAACGGTGCGCTGCTCGTCAATGGCCGCACGTGGAACTTCAACGTCATTCCCGACAAGGCGCCCGAGATTGCTTTCGACGGATTGCCCAAACCCAGCGTAAACGGGGCGCTGGAAATCGGCTTCACGGTGAAGGATGATTACGGCGTGCAGGAGGCACGTGCAGAAATCCTGCCGATGGCTTCCGATCCGCAGGCAACGCCGCTTTATCCACTGCCCGATTTCCGGCTGGACATTCCGCGCCGCAACGCACGTGATGCCAAGGCCGTGACCAGCAAGAACCTGACCGAACATCCGCTGGCCGGAAAGCGCGTACGCGTTACGCTGGTCGCCAAGGATGCCGCCGGCCAGACGGGCCGGAGCCCGCCGCATGAAATGACGCTGCCGTCGCGGCCGTTCAATGAGCCGCTGGCCGCAGCCGTTGCGGAAGAACGCCAGGTTTTCGCCCTCGATACCCGCAAGATGCCGGAAGCGATCGCTCTCAACGAGGCGTTGACGATCCGTCCTGAAGAAACGATTCCCAAGCTCACCAATTATCTGCTGCTGCAATCGGCGCAGACGCGCATGAAGCTCGCCAAGGGCGACGAGCAGTTGAAGGATACGGCCGACTATCTCTGGGATATCGCGATCGGCATGGAGGACGGCGACCTTTCGCTTGCGGAACGCAACCTGCGCAACGCCCAGCAGAATCTCGCCGACGCGCTTCAGCGCAATGCGCCGGACCCGGAGATCAAGAAGCTCATGGACGAGCTCCGCAAGGCGATGAACGAATATATGAGGGAACTGGCTCAGCGCATGCAGAATGCGCCGATGCAGCCGAACCAGAACGCGCAGAACATCATTCGCCAGCAGGATCTGGAGCGCATGATGGACCAGATTGAGAATCTCGCCCGTTCAGGCAACCGAGATGCCGCTCAGCAGATGCTTTCCGAATTGCAGCGCATGATGAACAACCTGCAGGCCGGCAGGCCGCAACAGGGCCAGCAGCAGCAGGGCGACAACAGTCAGATGCGCCAGCAGATGGACAAGCTTGGCCAGATATTGCGCGACCAGCAGAAGCTGATGGAGCAGACCTTCAAGCTGGACCAACAGTTGAAGGACCGTATGCAGCGCGGCGATCCGAACATGGATATGAACGATCCGCTGCTTGACCAGATGATGCCAGGCCAAGATGGCCAGCCGCAGGACCAGCAGCAGGGGCAGAACGGCGAGCAGGGGCAGTCACCTTCCGAGCAGATGACCGAGGAAGAACTGCGCAACGCGTTGAAACAGCTCCGAGCCCAGCAGGATGCGCTTGGCAAGCAGCTCGGCGAACTCCAGAAAGGCCTTGGTGAGATGGGTATGAAGCCCGGCCCGGGCTTTGGTCAGGCACAGCGCGAAATGGAAGGTGCCGGGCGCGAACTCGGCCAGGGCCGCGGCGAACCGGCTCTCCAGGGCCAAGGGCGCGCGCTGGAAGCATTGCGCCAGGGCGCCCGGGACATGATGAACCAGATGATGCAGGCGCAACAGGGCCAGCAAGGCCAAGGGCCACAAGGTCAGGTGGGCCAGGGCAACCAGAACGGTCGCGATCCGCTCGGTCGTCCGCGTCGCGCAGAAGGCCCGGATTTCGGCGACCAAGTGAAGGTACCCGACGAAATCGACGTGCAGCGCGCCCGTGAAATCCTGGATGCAATCCGTGAAAAGCTCGGCAACAACCCGCCGCAGGAAATGGAGCGGCGCTATCTGGAACGGCTGCTGGATATCCATTAGCTGGTCTTGGATGCGCCAGCCAAGTCCTTGGGTGCAGGCGTTTCTCTTTCAAACGATGCTGAACGCGAGCGTTCGCACCATGACTGAATTCCTGTGAAGAGAAGGGGAATGGAAAGCGGGAAGCTCCTCAGCCCGTCTCAGGCAGCCAACGCCCGGGCAACTGCCTTTCGGATGTCTGGAAGTGCAAACGGCTTTTCGACGACATCCACGATCTTTTCTGCAAGGTCGTCGGCCCGTTCGCGCTGTTCGGCATAGCCCGTCATCAGCAGGATCTTGAGCGCCGGAAAGGCCGATTTCGCCTGATGCGCAAGCTCGATGCCGTCCATGACCGGCATGCGGATATCCGAAAGCAGCAGATCGTAGATCCCGACCTTGAGCTTCTCCAGCCCCTCGGCGCCATCGGCTGCTTCGTCGGTCTCATGACCGTCAAGGCGCAAGGCGCGGGCGACGAAAGTGCGAAGCGAATCTTCGTCTTCCGTGATCAGAATTTTTGCCATGATCTGCATTGCTCCGTCTTCATGCCCCGGAACGGAAATTGCACGGCGTTCCTTTGCGATCGGTAAACGGAGGACAGCGATGGTAGGGATGGTTAACAACCCTCTTATCATCGGTGAGGTCAGGCGTCGCCGGTAACCACGCCGACGTAGGGCAGCTCGCGGAACGCATAGGCGACATCCATGCCGTAGCCGACGACGAAGTAGTCCGGGCATTCGAAACCCACATAGTCTGCCTCGAGCTTTTCTTTGCGCTTGACGCTCTTGTCGAGCAGCACGGCGATGCTGACGTTGCGCGCGCCCCGTTCATAGAGAAGTTCCTTGGCAAAAAGCAACGTGCGGCCGGATTCGAGGATGTCGTCTATCAGCAACACGTCGCGGTCTTTCACGTCGCTGTCGATATCCTTGACGATGCGCACGCCCTTAGATTCAGTTCCGGTGCCGTAGCTGGAAAGCGTGATGAATTCGACTTCGGGCGCAAGCCCGCTGTCGTGCAGAGCGCGGATGAGGTCTGCGGCGAAAATGAACGACCCCTTCAACACGGCAATGACGAGCAGGTCCTTTGTCGGACCCGCAGCGATTTGCTTTGCCATCTCGTGATTGCGCTCGGCAATCTGCTCGGCAGTGAAAAGCGGCTCGATAGTTTTTCCGCGCACGACAGGCATTACGGCTAGCTCCATGAAACGAAGGGTAAGCCGTTAGCACATAAGGAGGCCAGAAACACCCTCTTATGTTCGATTGCAGGCTCTTTGGTCATGGCACTTTTCGTTCCGGCCTCGATGACGAAGCACATGACGTGAAGCTGTTGAACAAGGCACATAAGTGCATGCCAGCCGTCGTCTAGATGCCCTCACTTTGGGCCTTGGCTGCCCACTTGGAAACTGTCGCCCCAACTCCGAAGAGATGTCGTGTAAAGACCGCATCCTGAAATCTTTAGCGTCGACGTATTCAAGCCGATGAAATCGACGCTATTCTTTTTTGTGGTTCGCCCTCACCAAGCGTGGGGCTCGGCTTCGGCCAATCCATAGAGCCTGAATTTTGCTTTTCGCGAGGGCGGGCCACCTTCATCTCGAAAAGATGCGCTCTAGGGCATGAACGAAAGCCGGACTTCCGGCATTTTTCCGCCAGAGTGCTGCACGCGTGCCGAAAAACCGCGGCTCTCTCCACCATAGATGACGTCTGCGGGCGGGGCGATGACCATGCTCGCCACCCGTCGCTCGCCCCTCATCAGATCGGCACGGATCGGCCGCACGGTCTGTGTCGTGCCACTGCCGTTTTCGATGATGCCGTTGATAACCAGGATGCGCATACCATTTGCCTCGCGCGGCGCGATCGTGACGTGGGTGAAGTGCAACGGCGAGGTCGAGGCGACCGTATCGCTCCCCGCCAGGCCGGAAAAACCGCCCGTCAGGCCGAAAACGAGAACGAAAAGCATGAAGACCAGGGCTATGAAGCTCTTTTGCGACGCCTGCTGCAGCCATTCTTCTGCGATCGCGAAGAAGATATTCGCCTTCGACAAAGCCGTGGGCGCGGCAGGGAACTTGGCAGCAGCCCGCTTACGATTGTCATTGAAACTCTTGGCATTGAAGCCCGGGCTGGGCTTGCCGATAACGACGAATTCGGCATCGGCGACATCAGCCGGGCGGCCAGGATAGCGGGGCTGACGCGCGGCAGGCTCCGGCGGCAGGAAATCGTAGGCGTTGCCCGGTGCGCGGCGCCTGAAGGTGGATGCTTCCATGTTGACGGTCTCTCCCATCTCCACATGGTTTCAGTGCACGGCGAAAATCCGGCATTGAAACGAATCCTGCCCAGTCGTAAATTTTAATGGTTAATGTATTGCTAAGCTTGCCTTCAAACAGGCATCTTTCCGACGAAATTCACTGATTGTTAACGGTGTTGGTTAACAAGTCGATGGCGTGAAACCATGAAAGACTGGGCTGCCCGTTGATCCATTTCGAGAATGTCGGTTTGCGCTATGGCATGGGCCCGGAGATTCTCCGGGACCTCACCTTCGATATTCCGAAAAAGTCCTTTCAGTTCCTGACAGGTCCGTCTGGCGCCGGGAAGACGACGCTTCTGCGCCTGCTTTTTTTGTCGCTGCAGCCGACACGAGGTCTGATCCGCATGTTCGGACGCGACATTTCCGACATTCCGCGGCCTGAGCTGCCTCTGCTTCGCCGCCGCGTGGGGATTGTCTTTCAGGATTTCCGCCTGCTCGATCATCTCACGACCTATGAGAATGTCGCGCTGCCGCTTCGCGTACGCGGCAAGGACGAGAGCTCTTACAAGACAGACGTGCTCGAACTGCTGAAATGGGTGGGGCTGGGCGAGCGCATCAATGTGCTTCCGCCGGTGCTTTCAGGCGGCGAGAAACAGCGCGCGGCAATCGCCCGGGCGCTGATCGACCGGCCCGAGGTTCTGCTTGCCGACGAGCCGACTGGCAACGTCGACCCGCCGATGGCACGCCGCCTGCTGAACCTCTTTCTCGAACTCAACCGCCTTGGTACAGCTGTCGTGATCGCAACTCACGATCTGACATTGATGGACCAGGTGGAAGCCCGCCGCATGATCCTTTCGGAAGGGCATCTTGACGTCTATGATTGAGCCCGCATCAAAAAACCGCGCGCAAAGCCCCGCCCAAGCACAGCAGAAGCGGGCGGAAATGCGCGTGCGGCCAACGGCGCCGATCCTTCCGCCCTCGAATATCCAGGGCAACGCACTGACCGTCGTCATCGCCATCATGGCCTTCCTCGCCTGCCTGACGCTTGGCGGCGTCAGCATGGTGCGTTCGACAGCGGCCAGCTGGGAGAGCCAGATCTCCCGCGAGATCACCATCCAGATCAAGCCGGACGACGGCCTCGATATGGAAAAGGCGCTGACGCAGGCACGCGATATCGCCATGACCTTTGTCGGCACCAAAAGCGGCCAGATCTTAGATGACGCGGCAACGGCCCGTCTGCTGGAGCCATGGCTCGGCAGCGGCCTTGACATCAAGGAGCTCCCCGTCCCCCGCCTGGTGATTATTACCATCGACGAGACGAACCCGCCCGATTTTGACGCGATGCGCTCACTGCTGAAGGAGAGCATCCCTCAGGCCTCGCTGGACGATCACCGCACATGGGTCGATCGCCTCGTTTCAATGGCGCATACGACTGTCATGCTCGGCACCGGCGTGTTGCTGCTCGTCTTCATCGCCATGGTGCTGACGGTCGTCTTTGCGACACGTGGCGCGCTTTCCGGCAACCGCCATATCGTCGAGGTCTTGCATTTCGTGGGCGCCGAAAGCTCCTTCGTCGCGACTGAGTTCCAGAAGCATTTCCTGAAGATCAGTCTCAAGGGATCGGCAATCGGCAGCGCTTTGGCGGCTCTCTTTTTCTTGGCGGCGGGCTTCCTGCAGAGCCGAACGATTGCGACGCCGCAGACCGATCAAGCGACGGCTCTCTTCGGCACCTTCTCGGTCGGAGCCCTTGGTTACCTCGGCATCTTTGCGACGATGATCGTCATTGCATTGCTGACGACGCTCACAGCGCGACTGACGGTGATGCGCACGATCTACGAAATCGATACGCTGCGCTCCGATCCGACGCGAAGCGATGGCATCGCGAATTGAACGGCTCAGTCTTTTTTGCCACGAAAGTGTCTGTTCCCTGCCGCAATCTCTATATATTCACGATTTATGACCATGGGCCATACTAGACGCACTCCGATTCGTCCCGACCCGGCGCTTGCCAGCTACGGCGTCGAAACGCTGCGTCGTGGTCCGCTGCGCCGGATGTTGCGATGGGGCGGTTTCGCCTTCGTCCTGGCAAGCGCGCTGCTTTTCGTCGGCTTCCTGCGGTTTGCCGATTCCGTAACCACCTTGAAACCTCCGGCCGAACCGAAAGCCGATGCCATCGTCGTTTTGACGGGCGGCTATCAGCGCATCGATCAGGCCGTCGAACTGCTTGAGAAGGGCGCGGGCAGGAGGCTGCTGATATCGGGCGTTCACCCGTCGACAACGCCGGGGCAGATTCGCAAAACCACATCGGCACCCGCTGATCTTTTCGACTGCTGCGTCGACATCGGCTATGACGCGATCGACACGATCGGCAATGCGCAGGAAGCTGCAAACTGGATCCATGCCAAAGGCTACAAGAGCGTTCTGATCGTCACCAACAACTACCACATGCCACGCAGTCTCGCCGAACTCGCCTATGTCGATGCCGAAACCCAGTTCATCCCCTACCCGGTCGTCAATTCCGACTTGAAGACCAGGGCCTGGTTCACCGATCCAAATGCGCTTCGCGTCATGCTCGCCGAATATGCCAAGGTGCTTCTGGCAGGGGCGCGCAACATCACCGGCTTCGGGCGCCATCCCGGCCTTCGCTCGGCAAGCATCACGGGCCCGGGCTGATTTCCATCAAGCGCTTTTTATGAAAGCCATTATCGTGTAGGCAGGTCCAGCCCGCCGTTTTCGCGGATACTGGCTTTGGAAAATTTCATGATCGCCCTGCGTTCCGTTCTCTTCAATACGATCTTCTACGCCAACCTCATCATCCGGATGATCGCGCTTTCGCCCTATTATTTCGTCGCGCCCCGCAAGACCGCCTATGCAATTCCCAAGAACTGGGCGCTTTCGAACCATTGGCTGATGGAAAAGATCGTCGGGACGACCTTTGAGATCGACGGCCTAGAGAACCTGCCGGACGGCAGCTACATCCTCGCACCCAAGCACCAGTCCTTCTGGGACACCTATGCACTGCTGCCCTGGTTGAAAGACCCGGTTTACATCCTCAAGCGCGAATTGATGTGGATCCCGCTGTTCGGCTGGTATGCGAAGAAACAGCGCATGATCCCGGTCGATCGCGGCGCACGCGGCAAGGTGATGGTCGAGGTGCTGAAGCGCACCAAGCAAGAGCTTGCGACAGGCCGGCAACTGATCATCTATCCAGAAGGCACACGGCGGCCCCCGGGCGCAGAACCGCTCTACAAATACGGCATTGCCCGCATGTATCGGGATCTCGGCATTCCGGTCGTGCCGGTGGCCATGCATCCCGGCCTTTTCTGGCCGCGCCGCAGCGCCGTGCGCCGTCCCGGCCATTTCAAGGTTCGCATCCTGCCTGCCATTCCGCCGGGCATGGATCCGGATCAATTCTTCGAGCATCTGATCGAGGTGACCGAAAAGGCGAGCGACGAACTTCTGGTCGATACGGTTGCGCGCAATCCGCACCTGCCACTGCCGGCGAGCGCCGTCGAGAGGCTTGCGCAGTTGCGGAAGGCAACGGCTGCTTCCGCCTAAGCGGCCCGCAACCGCTCGACCTCGCCGGCGACCCGCTCCAGCCAATGGTCGCGAATGCCCATCTCCTTCAGATGCAAAAGCGTATTGAAGACATAGGCGTCGTTCGAACCGGATCGACCTTTTGCCCCATGCACCATGCGCGCAGCTGCCGAGGCATCGAGTGCACCAGCATATTGAGCGTGGTCGCGATCAACGACGTAGGCAATCGCCTTGATGTTGCGTCGGCCGGGAAGCGATAGCGGCACATGCCGCTCCCGATAGACGTTGGTGACGAGCTCGCGGGCGCGCAGATAGTCCATCACCTCGTCCCGCCTCTCCAAGGCCACGCGAAATGCTATGCCGCGGCAGGAGCCGCCACGATCGAGGCCCAGCACGAGACCTGGATTTTGCTGCGTCCCGCGGTGAACCCAGGAATGGACGCATAGCGATCGCCGGTAGCCGTAAACGAGAGCCTGAGAGCGCTCAAGAAACTCGAAGCCCGGATTCCACATCAGTGATCCGTAGCCAAATACCCAAAATTCGTCCATATCGCACGCCAGACCGAAATTCCCATTCGCGATTCACCATTGGAGATCCATCATGGCAGCGTCAAGCCAATCCGGCAGCGGCAGAAAATTCTGGTTGCTCGGCTTGGGCATCGTTCTGGTTATCGCGATCTATACCGGCGGCTGGTTTTACGCAGCCGCCCACCTCAAGGAGACCGTGCTGAAGGTTATTGCGCCGCGCAGCACGGCCGGCGTCAGCGGTGAATGCGCCGATATCGACTTTCGCGGCTACCCGTTCCGCATTGGCCTTTATTGCTCGAAGGTGGGTGTGGACGACAACACGAACGGCGTCTCGGCTTCCTTTGGTGAACTTCGTTCCGCAGCGCAGGTTTACGCGCCGGGCCATATCGTCTGGGAACTCGATTCGCCGGCCGAAATCCGCACGGCAAACGGCCTTTCGATCTCGGCGCAGTGGGAAAACCTGCAATCCAGCCTGGTAACGAGGCTTAACGGCATCGACCGTACCTCCATGGTCATCGACGGACTGAAGGCAATCGCTGTGTCGTCCCATACCGGACAAACGGTCAATGTCGATGCAGGACGCACGGAAGTCCACCTCCGCCAGAATGCCGGCGATCTCGACGGTGCCTTCTCCCTGCGGGATGCAAATGCCCTGATCAAGGACTGGCCGCAGGTCTTCCCCAAATTCTCGGCGAGCGCAGATATCACCCTTGCGGGCAAAGGCGGAATGATCGACGGCAGCGATCCGCAGGGGCTTTATGGAGCAAGCGGAGAGCTGCGCAAGGCCGTGGCCGATATCGGCGACGGCAAGGTGATGACGTTGACAGGGCCCTTCTCCTTCGATGAGCAAGGCTTTCTGTCCGGCAAGTTCAAGCTGGAGATCGAGCAACTCGGCCCCTGGCGCGACAGCCTGAAACAGGCCCTCCCGGAAATCGCCAAGACCGTCGATACCGCCGCCAAGCTTCTGAAGGCGCTCGCAGTCGGCGGCGACAGGGTTTCGGTCGACCTCGTCGTTCAGCGCGGCAATGCCACCGTAAGCGGCTTCATCCCGCTCGGTACGATCCCACCGATCTGAGGCTCAGTTCGTCTTCGTATCCTGCGCATGTGGGCGACCGAAGTCTGGCGTGTCCACATCCTGGCCTGCCTGGACGATCGAGCGGCGGATCGCCCGAGTGCGGCTGAAGAGCTCGAAAAGCTTGTCGCCCTCGCCCCAGCGGATCGCCCGCTGCAGATAGGCAAGATCTTCCGAAAAGCGCGCCAGCATTTCGAGGATCGCATCCTTGTTGTGCAGGCAGACGTCACGCCACATCGTCGGATCGGAGGCTGCCAGGCGCGTAAAGTCGCGGAAGCCCGAGGCGGAGTACTTGATCACCTCCGATTCAGTCACGGTTTCCAGATCGTCGGCCGTGCCCACAATGTTGTAGGCAATGATGTGCGGCAGGTGCGAGACGATGGCGAGAACCTTGTCGTGGTGGTCGGCGTCCATCTCATCGACCTTGGAGCCAAGGCTTTCCCAGAATTTGCGAAGCTTTTTGAGCGCGCCCTCATCCGTACCCGCAATCGGCGTGAAGATGCACCAGCGGCCTTCGAAAAGGCCTGGGAAGCCGGCGTCGGGACCGGATTTTTCCGTACCGGCCAGCGGATGGCCGGGGATGAAGTGCACATGCGGCGGCATATGCGGTTGCATTTGCGCGATGACCGAAGCCTTGGTGGATCCGACGTCGGTGACGATCGCGCCCGCCTTCACGCTTCCTGCTATTTCCTTGGCAACACTTTCCGAGGCACCGACCGGCACGGACACGATAACGAGATCGGCATTCTTGGCGGCCTCGGCCGACGAAACCGTATAGCGGCTGCCGAGCTGCAGTTCCTCGGCACGCCTCAGCGTTTCGGCACTTCGCGTTGCAACGACGACTTCGTTGGCAAGCCCCAGCCGCTTGATGTCGTGGGCGATCGAGGAGCCGATCAGCCCGATGCCGATCAGCGCGATGCGATCAAACTGCGCTGTCATGCCGGGCGTCCCATGAATTCGCCAAGCGCTTCGATGACGCCGCGATTGGCTTCTTCGGGGCCGATGCTCATGCGCAGTGAATTGGGAAATCCGTAGCTGCGAACCGCCCGCAGGATATAGCCACGGCTCGTCAGAAAATCGTCGGCATCGGCAGCGCGCTTGCCGTCGACATCCGGAAAATGGATGAGCACGAAGTTGGTCACCGACGGCGTAACCTTTAGACCGATCGTTTCGAACGCTCCGGTAACCTTCTCGATCCACATCTGATTGAAGGAGGTCGCCTCTTGAACGAAGGCCTGATCGCGGATCGCCGCCGCACCGGCGGCAATCGCCGACGCATTCATGTTGAACGGGCCCCGCACGCGGTTCAGCGCATCGATGATCTCGGCAGGCGCATACATCCAGCCGACGCGCAGTGCGGCAAGCCCGTAGACCTTCGAGAATGTCCGGGTCATGACCACGTTCGCGTTCGAGGAGACGACTTCGATGCCTGATTCATAGTCGTTGCGCCGGACATATTCGGCATAGGCCGCATCGAGAACCAGCACGACATGCTTCGGCAGACCGGCCTGCAGGCGGCGGACTTCGCTGACCGGGATATAGGTACCGGTTGGATTGCCGGGATTGGCGATGAAGACGATCTTCGTCCTGTCTGTCACGGCGGAAAGGATAGCGTCGACATCGACGGTGTGATCCGTCTCCTTCACCACGATCGGCGTCGCGCCGGCGCCCATGATCTGGATCTTGTAGACGAGGAAGCCGTGCTCGGTGATGATGCCTTCGTCACCCGGGCTGAGATAGACGTGGCAGAGCAAGCCGAGCAGTTCGTCCGAGCCGTTTCCACACATGATGTTAGCCGGATTCAGGCCGTGAACAGCGGCGATCGCCTCGCGCAATTCGATCGCCTGCCCGTCCGGATAGCGCTCGAGATGGCCAGCGGCCTCACGAAAGGCTTCGATTGCCCTGGGGCTCGCGCCAAGCGGCGTTTCGTTGGATGAGAGCTTGTAGACGCGGGCGACGCCCGGTGCATGTTCCTTGCCCGGCACATAGGCTGCAATATCCAGGATACCGGGACGCGGAACAGGCTTGCTCATCTCAACGCTCATGGAATCGACCTTGAAAAAACGCCGGAAATTCCGGCCGGAATTGCCCTGTGGCAAATAAAGCGGAAAGCAGCCTTTGTCGAGTGAGACTTAACGGCTGCGTGTCGTCGGAACACCGTGCGGCGCAAGAACCGGCACGAAGACGCGGCGCGAAGCCCGTGCAGCTACCGGCAGGCCCTGATAGAGACGCTTCTGTGCCTCGACGATGATGACGCCCGAAAAGGCCGGCCAGAGCGTGCGGCCAATGCGTTCGAAGGCGCGACGAAGACTGAGAACCGTGCGAAGCTTCGATGGCGGGAAGAACAGCGCCTCGGCGCTCGCCCCGGGCGTGAAATTGGTCTCGCGAAGCAGATGCGTGAGTTGACCCCGTGAATAGGGGCGCCCGGAGCCGAAAGGCGTATGTTCCATGCGCGCCCAGACGCCGCGCCGGTTCGGCACCACGATGACGAGGCGCCCGCCGGGCGCAAGCACGCGCCAGAGCTCCTTCAAGGTTTCCCGCGGGCTCTCGGCAAATTCCAGCGAATGCACCATCAGCACACGATCGATGGACGAATCGGGAAGCGGAAGTTCTTCATCGAAGATCAGTGCGGTCGACGACAACGACCCCACCGGCCAGTTCACTGCGCCCTGCCCGGCGGGCATGAAGGCGAAGGTACGCTCGGTATCGGCGCTGAACCGGTCGAGAAAGGGGACGGCGTAGCCGACGCCGACGAGCCGTTCCTGCGGCAGGCGCACCCAAAGCGACGACAACGCCATGGCAATCGAGTGCTCGGCAAGGCGGCCGAGCTCGGAATGATAGAACTGGCGCAGATCGACAATATCCGTGTGCATCGCAATAAATGTTATCAGCCGGCGATTGGACTTCAAGGCCGGGGCCTCTACATTCCGGACATGTTCGTGGGAAAGGGGCCGCTTGGACAATGAAACCTCTGGAACTGGAAGTCTTTCTCTGCCGATCCGATAATTTCGGCGTTCTCGTGCATGATGCGGCGTCCGGGTTGACAGCCGCGATCGACGCGCCCGAAGAGGCGGCCGTGGCAGCGGCCGCCAAAAGGCGCGGCTGGAAGATTTCGCACATCTTCACCACGCATCACCACACCGACCACGTCGAAGGCAACCTGGCATTGAAGGAGCAATTCGGCTGCGAGATCATCGGTCCGGTCAACGAAGCCGTGGCAATTCCCGGCCTCGACAAGTCGATGGGCGATGGCGACAGCTTTCTATTCAGCGACCATGTGGTCAACGTCATCGAAACGCCGGGCCATACCGTCGGCCATATCTGTTACCATTTCGGAGACGACAAGCTGCTTTTTGCCGCCGATACGCTCTTTGCACTGGGCTGCGGCCGCCTATTGGAGCGCCCGGCCGCCGATATGTGGCATTCGCTGCAGAAGCTGGCCGCTCTGCCAGACGAGACGGCGATCTATTTCGGCCATGAATACACGCTTTCCAATGCTCGTTTCGCTCTGACGATCGATCCGGACAACGAGCGGCTGAAGACGCGCGCTGCGGAGATCGAGGCGCTGCGCGCCGAAGGCAGGTTCACGATCCCGACGACGCTTGGCCTGGAAAAGGAAACCAATCCCTTTCTTCGCGCTGCCGATCCCGCCATTCGCCGCAACCTCCTGATGGAAGGCAAGACGAACGAGGAAGTCTTTGCCGAGATCCGCAGGCGCAAGGACAATTTCTAATGTCTCCCGACGAGATTATCGAGGCGCTTTCGATGCAGCCGCATCCGGAAGGCGGCTGGTACGTGCAGACGTTTAGCGATGGCAATGGCGAGGAGCGCGGGCACTCGACGGCAATCTACTATCTGCTGAAAGCCGGCCAACGTTCGCACTGGCATCGCGTTCACGATGCTGCGGAGGTCTGGCATTATTACGCCGGTGCGCCCCTGGCACTCCACAGGTCCGCAGACGGCGAAAAAAGCGAAACCTTGATGCTCGGCATCGACCTGGAAAATGGTGAGCGTCCGCAAGCAATCATTCCGGCAAACTGGTGGCAATCGGCAGAAACGCTTGGCGAATACACGCTCGTCGGCTGTACGGTGGCACCCGGTTTCGAGTTCTCGAAATTCGAATTGGCACCGCCGGATTGGAAACCGGGCGGCTGAGACCTATTCGGCCGCCACAACCTGTTTTGCGACGCCTTTCCGGCGGAACATTTCCTGAGCCGCAAGCACTGCACCGCCGGTGACCAGCAGGCAGGCAAGCGCAATGCGCCAGCTCGGCTCGCCAAAGCCGAATATCGTCAGGACAAGCGTCGACAGCAACGGCGCCGCATAACTTGCCGCGCCGAGGATCTGAATGTCGCCGTTCTTGACGCCGTAATCCCAGGCATAGAACGCAGCGCCGACAGGGAAGAAGCCGAGGCCGGCAACGGCGATCCATTCAAAAGCCGTTTGCGGCCAAAGGGTTGTTTCCAATCCGAGATGGCAGAAGAACGACAGGATGGATGTCACAAGGCAAAAGCCGGTAACGACATCGGTCGAGACTGCATCGAAGCGCCGCGTCAGCAGCGAATAGCCGGACCAGGTGAAGGCGCAAAGGAAAGCCGCGCCGTAGCCGATCGCAAAGGCACCGTCGAAATCGATGCCGTTGCGGCCGACGATCAGGAAAGTGCCGCAGAGCCCGGCGAGCGCGCCTGCCACGTGATACCAGCGCAACCTCTCGCCCGGCAGCAACGCCGAGCCGACGACGATCAGCAGCGGCCAGAGATAGGCGATCAAGCCGGCCTCCACCGCCGGCGCGTTGCGAAGCGCGGTGAAATAGAGGAAGTGATAGCCGAAGAGGCCGGCAATGCCGGTGATCCACACCTTTGGCGGCTGCCTCAGCAGCGCCACCCGAGACGGGTTGAGGATCAGCACCGCAATGCCCGGAATGCTGCCGATCGCAAAGCAGATCGCCGACAGTTGGAACGGCGGCATCTTGCCGGATGCAGTGGTGAAGAGCGCCAGAAACGACCACATCAGGATGGCCGTGAACCCGATCAATGTCGCCCGAAGCTTCACCTGTCCCCCTTCACGGAGACCGTGCTCCGTCAGTTTGTACGGTATTTCACCGCGGTAATCGTCACCATTCCATATTGCGTCGGAATGCGAACATAGACCGGAGCATATACATTCGCCGCGTCCGCCTTTGCAAACCAGATTTCCATGTTGCCGCTTCTGCTCAGATAATCGATATCCTTGCGGCCTTTCCTGTAGCCAGACCGGGGCACGAAACGTACGCCGCAGACGGTTGCCGTGCCGGAAAACCCATCCGTCTTGAACTCCTTGGATCCCTTTGGCGAAAGCACAAGGTCCATGCGCATCTCGCCGTCATAGATCGGCAGGCGCTGCGAGCAGAGCTTGGTATCGGCCGGAAAGATCAATCCCGAGATGGGGTCAAGCACGGAGCGCATGTCGCCCGGCTTGACATCGACCCAGTTGCGGGGCTGGCGCCGTTCCGGCTTGACGGTAGTGGAGACGATATCGCCGTTTCTGTAGCGGACTTCGTATGTACGTGCGCGTTTGCCGCTCTTGTAATAAAGGTAGTAGCGCTGCGCTTGCAGTCGGTCGTTGCGCAGGACGCCGGTGACGTTGGTCTTCGCAGCAATGTTCGTCACAAGATCGGCAAGGCCCGCCGAACTGATATTGCCTGAAACCTGGTAGCGCTGACCATCGTCGATCTGGGTAACGAAGGCGGCGCGCGCAATCGGCAGGATTCCAAGAGCAACTTTATATTCCGTGCGATGACGGATCTCGCTTGCGACGGCCGGGATGGACATCAGCGCTGCAATCGACGATAGGAAAATCCGCTTGCCCAGATGTGTCATGAAGAGAGCCTTTTTCAAGGGCAGACAATGCCCTGCACTCGCGATCCATACTCCTACCGCAAAGAGAAGCAAACACGAGCTTTTTGACAGAATTGCGGGAAAGACCAAGGTTTGGCTTGACGCGGGCGGCCGGTCTGACTATAGAACCGCAACTTTCCAATTATGGCCTGTTGGATTGCAGACCCGCGTTTGCCGGGGCATCGCACTTCGATGGTCTAGAAAAACAAGAATAGGTGTTCAATGTCCCGCGTGTGCGAATTGACCGGCAAGGCCGTCCTGACTGGTAACAATGTCAGCCATGCCAACAACAAGACCAAGCGCCGGTTCCTGCCGAACCTGTGCCAGGTTACGCTGATCTCCGATGCTCTCGGCCAGCGCTACCGTCTGCGTGTTTCAGCTGCCGCCCTGCGCTCCGTCGAGCATCGCGGTGGCCTCGATGCCTTCCTGATCAAGGCAAGCGAAAACGAACTGTCGATGCGCGCTCGTCTGCTGCGCCGTCAGATCGTCAAGAAGACCGCCGAAGCCGCATAAGCTTCGACATCTTCTTCCATACGGCTTCAAAGGCTTGCACGGCTAATACCGGACAAGCCTTTTGCTTTGCCGGCCTGACACTCCAACTGGTGGCATCACCCAGGATAAAAAAATGCTGAAGAGCCGCTATACCCTCCTCTACATCGCTTTGATGACGTTCGTCGTCGTGGCTTCGAATTTCCTCGTCCAGTTTCCGGTGAACGCCGAGGTCGCGGGCATCAATCTCGCCGACATCCTGACCTGGGGTGCGTTCAGCTATCCGGTCGCTTTCCTGATCACCGATCTCACGAATCGCCAGTTTGGTCCCCAGGTGGCGCGCAAGGTCGTGTTCGCCGGCTTTGTCGTCGGCATCGGGCTTTCCTTTTTCACGTCAGTGCCGCGCATCGCGATCGCCTCCGGTTCCGCTTACCTCGCCGGCCAGCTGCTCGATATCGCCGTCTTCAATCGCCTTCGCCGCCAGACCTGGTGGCGTGCACCTCTCGTCGGCTCGCTGATCGGCTCGGCGCTCGACACCGCAATCTTCTTCTCCTTTGCCTTTGCCGCCTTCTTCGTCTTCCTCGGCCCGAACGATCCGTTTGCGCTTGAGCAGGCCCCGGTCCTCGGTGCATTTGCCGCTCAGGCGCCGCGCTGGATCTCCTGGGCGATCAGCGATTTCTCGGTGAAGATGATCATGGGCCTTGTCATGCTGCTGCCCTACGGCGCACTGATGAACGTGCTGCGGCCGATGCAGCCGGCCCGCGCAAGCTGATCGCCAGTGACGGCCTCCGGTGGGGCCTTACTCAGCGAGACGAAATTCCAGCATGAGGTTCCGCTCCAAAATCGAGTGGTTGTCATCCGAAACGATGATCACATGCGAGCTGCCATCCGGCGCCTGAAAAGTGTCGAGGCCCTCCATATTGTCGATCTGGTAACCGAAATCGGCTGTCAACAAGATGTCGCCATCGGCGACGGCGCCCGGCGTTATCTGTGCCGCCGGTATGCGCCGGATCCGCATGGCGATGCCGTTTGCGATGTTGAAACGACGCTCCAGAAGCAAGAGATCGCCATTTGGCAGAAAGGCGCCATCGGTCGGATCGAAATCACCGTTGCGCGTCACCGTAAAGCGGCCCTTGAGCGGCCCGGATAGGATTGCGCCGTAGTTGTTTCCCTTTCGATCCCGGCTCTCTTCGGAAATGATGACGGCAGCGCCCTTTAAGGCGCTCTCGGGCGGAGCAGCCGCCAGCGTCTCGAAGCCCCGGCCGCTTCGCAACGACCGTGCCGGCACGAGAATGGGGATCGAGCCGACCGATGGCGAGGTTTCAAACCCGGGATCGGGGTAGGCTTCGACGCGATGGTCTTGTTCGAAGGAAACCAGGACCTTGTCGCCCTCGAGGGCAAGACCCTCCGCATCCATGCGTCCCTTGCCCTCGAACGTGTCCCCGCTGCCGTTTTTCATAGGCGTGATTTCAACGCCGGACAAACCGGAGAGCCTTCCCTGCTGATCGCGTTCGATGCTGCCGGTCAGCCAGTGGCCTGTATCAAGCACACCAACGAAATGCTGCCGGTCGGGCGCGAAACGGATGGCCGACCATGATCCGAAAAGCCGGTTGCCGGACACCATTTCCAGCCCGCCAAGGAACTCCAGCGGACCGAACCTTGTCTCGCTGGAGCCAATCTTGAACGTCGAAATGACGCGGCTGCTGATATCCACGCTCTCGCGCGCAACGGCGATCGAATCATCCACAGCCAGACAAAGAAAAAGCAAGGCCGCGCTGGACAGACGGATCATCAAGCGCCGATTCCCTTCGGCATCAGCTTGCGCGTTTCAAACGGCCGCCACGCGACTGCGCTGCCTGATCTTCGAAGAGCGAAGCAAGTTGCTCGGTCATGGCACCTGCAAGCTCGTCGGCGTCGACGATGGTCACGGCGCGGCGGTAATAGCGCGTCACGTCGTGACCAATGCCGATCGCAAGCAGTTCGACCGGCGAACGGGTCTCGATCTGCTCGATCACGGCGCGCAGATGACGCTCGAGGTAGTTGCCGGGATTGACCGAAAGCGTGGAATCGTCGACCGGCGCACCGTCCGAGATCATCATCAGGATACGGCGCTGTTCGCGGCGAGCAAGAAGACGATTATGCGCCCAGATCAGCGCCTCGCCGTCGATATTTTCCTTCAGCAGTCCTTCGCGCATCATCAGGCCGAGATTGGTGCGCGCACGGCGCCACGGCGCGTCAGCGGACTTGTAGATGATGTGACGCAGGTCGTTGAGGCGGCCGGGCGTCTGCGGCTTGCCGCCGGCAAGCCAGCTCTCGCGCGCCTGCCCGCCCTTCCAGGCCTTGGTCGTGAAGCCAAGGATCTCGACCTTGACGCCGCAACGCTCCAGCGTGCGGGCAAGAATATCGGCACAGGTGGCTGCAACGGTGATCGGGCGCCCGCGCATGGAGCCGGAATTGTCGATCAGCAGCGTCACGACCGTGTCGCGGAACTGCGTATCCCGCTCCATCTTGAAGGAAAGCGGCTGCATCGGATCGATGATGATGCGCTGCAGGCGGGCGGTATCGAGATAGCCCTCTTCCAGATCGAAGTCCCAGGAGCGGTTCTGTTGGGCCATCAGGCGACGCTGCAATCGATTTGCGAGGCGGCCGACAGCCCCCTGGAGATGCGCGAGCTGCTTGTCGAGGAAGGCGCGCAGGCGCTCCAGCTCGGCAGCGTCGCAAAGTTCCTCGGCGGTAATGATCTCGTCGAACTCTTCGGTAAAGACGTGATAATCGACCTTCTCGTTGAAATCGGCAAACGGCATGTTTGGACGACGGGTTTCGCCCGGTGTTTCTGAATCGTCCTCGCCCTCTTCCATCATGTCGTCGTCGGAGATCTCGGCGCCTTCGGTCTCGCCATCTTCCATCTGCTCGTCGGCAACTTCGCTATCCTCGACCGGCGCGGCATCAGTGCCGGCGTCGTCATCGACCTCGTCCTGATCCGACTCGTCGCCATTCGGCTGGTCTTCCTGATCCTGCTCGTTGTCCTGATCGGGTTCGCTGTCGTCGTCGCCGTATTCTTCCGCCATTTCCATGGCCGAGAGCATGTGGCGGATCACCTTCGAGAAAGCCTGCTGGTCGTTGATGACGCCTGTAAGGTCATCGAGTTCGGAACCTGCCTTCTCCTCTATGAAGGAGCGCCAGAGGTCGAGAACCTTTCCCGCAGAGGCCGGCGGCTTCTGGCCGGTCAGCTTCTCACGCACCATCATGGCGACGGCCTCGCCGATCGGCGCGTCCTCCTGCCGCTCGATGCCGGTGAAATTCGCCTTGGAATACTTCTCCTCGGTCATCGACCGCAGGTTGGCAGCCACGCCCTCCATGCGCAGGGTGCCGATCGATTCGACGCGCGCCTGCTCGACGGCGTCGAAGATCGCACGGGCGTCCGAGCCCTGAGGCGCCATCGTCGCGTGCACTTTTTCATCGTGGCAGGCAAGGCGAAGCGCCATGGAGTCGCCAAGACCGCGCGTCACCGCCAGCTCATGCGCCGTTGGCCGCTTGGAAAGCTCGGGCAGGCGAATGCGCTCAGCCGTCATGCCGGGGCGCTCGTTGGCAAAGGTCACCTCGACCTCGCCGTCGCCGGCAATCGCGCGCACGCAGCCGGTTATCGCGCGCCGCAAGGGCTCGACGTCGACCGGGCCGTTTGGCCTTGCTTTCGAATTGTCACCACGTGATGCCATGATCGACGGGCCTTAAGCCTCCAGCACGATATTGGCCGCGCTCTCCTTGAGCTCGACACCAAAGGCGCGCTGATAGTGCTCGGCGACCAGCGGGCGCTCCAGCTCGTCGCACTTGTTGAGGAATGTGACGCGGAAGGCGAATGCGAGGTCGCCGAAAATATCGGCGTTTTCGGCCCAGGTGATGACCGTACGCGGGCTCATGACGGTCGACAGATCGCCGTTCATGAAGGAAGCGCGCGTCAGATCGGCGACGCGCACCATCTTGGAAACGGTATCGCGGCCGTTCTTGTCCTTCTGGAAGCTTTTCACCTTGGCGGTGACGATGTTCACTTCGTGGTCGTGCGGCAGGTAGTTCAAGGTGGTGACGATGGACCAGCGGTCCATCTGCGCCTGGTTGATCTGCTGCGTGCCATGATAGAGGCCGGTGGTATCGCCGAGGCCAATGGTGTTTGCCGTCGCAAACAGGCGGAAGGCCGGATGCGGACGGATGACTCGGCTCTGATCGAGCAGGGTCAGGCGGCCTGAAGATTCCAGCACGCGCTGGATGACGAACATGACGTCAGGGCGGCCGGCGTCATACTCATCGAAGACAAGCGCGACATTGTGCTGATAAGCCCAGGGAAGGATGCCGTCCTTGAATTCCGTGACCTGGAGGCCGTCCTTGACGACGATCGCGTCCTTGCCGACGAGATCGATACGACTGACATGGCTGTCGAGGTTGATGCGCACGCAGGGCCAATTGAGGCGGGCAGCGACCTGCTCGATGTGAGAGGACTTACCGGTGCCGTGGTAGCCGGAGATCATGACGCGGCGGTTGTGGGCAAAACCTGCAAGAATGGCGAGCGTCGTCTCGCGGTCGAAGAGATAGTCGTTATCAAGGTCCGGGACGTAGGCATCGCCCTTGCTGTAGGCTGGAACGCGGATATCGGAATCGATTCCGAAGACCTCCCTGACCGAAACGGTGGTGTCTGGAAGCTCGGAAATATCAAGGTCAATCTTGCTCATCATGTCTCCAAGGCGGGTGCTTCCACCCGGCCATACTATCTCAGGCCATTTCGCATCCATGACGCCGCAGCTTGTTCTGCGCCCGTTCAAGGTGGGAACGTCGGCGATACCTCTCCGGGACTGAAGCGAAACCTCGGCGGGAAATGACCGCTTGCGAGCATTCAGGAACAAAGTCCCGGACAAGAAACGCCGCGTCCGGAAGGTTGGCAAAGGCGGCGTTGGCAAAACGCACAGATGCATGCCGCGGTTGCCTGCGGCCTCAGCCGATTTGGACCATACCCGATTGAAGGCGGAGAGCAAGGACAGGAACTAACAAAAACCGTTCTGCTTCAACAATTGATAGGCCTGGATGACGGCACGGAAGCGCTCTTCGGATCCGCGGTCGCCGCCGTTGGCATCGGGATGATGCTTCTTGACCAGCTCCTTGTAGCGGGTCTTGATCTCGGCAGAGGTGGCGCTTGCCTGCAGCCCCATGGTGTCGAAGGCCTTGGCCTCCAGGCTCTTCAACTTGCGTTGCTCGGGAAAGCGCGGACCGCTGCCCTTGGCGCCACTGACGAAACCGAAGGGATCGCGCACACGGCTATAGGCGCCGGAGCGGATGTCGGAATGAAGTGGGCTGTCCTTCGCCGCCTTGTTGACGCCGACGGTCCAGGTCGGACGATGCCCGGTGATCGCCTCCTTCTGGTAGCGGGCGATTTCGCCGTCCGAGAGGCCGGAGAAATAATTGTAGCCCTTGTTGTACTCCTTGACGTGCTCAAAGCAGAAAAGAAAGAACTGCCCTTCGGCATTGCGGCCGACAGGAGCGCGATGCACGCCTTTTTTATCACAGCCGTCCCACTGGCAGGTCGGAGGAGCCTGCTCGGTTTCCTGCTCGCGTTTGCGGCGGGTGCGGATGCGATCGAAATATTTGGAATCGAGTCTCATGACGGCGCTAATTATGGGCCTGCCGCGAAGCGACGACAAGAATTGACAAACACGAATGTTGCTGGCTTGGTGGGAACCCCCTTTTTGCGAAGCAACCGGACGAAATCGTGACCCTCCAGACCCGCATCGAAAAAAAACTGACCGAAGCTTTTGCCCCCGAGCGCCTCAGCGTCATCAACGAAAGCCGCCTGCATGCCGGCCATCAGCCGGATTTCACCGGCACCGGTGAAACCCACATGCGCGTGCGCATCGTTTCAGCCAAGTTTGCAGGAATGACGAGGCTCGCCCGCCACCGCGCCGTCACCGAACTGCTGAAGCCGGAACTCGACGCAGGGCTGCATGCGCTCGCCGTGGAGCTCGCCGCCCCCGGCGAAGCAACCAGCTGGTAGCGGAACACGTCCCTCATATAGGCGTTTGCCCTCCTTTCATTCAAGGAGGAAATAGGCATGACGAAGCCGACGATTGCCCGCATCTGGCGCGGACGTACGCAAAGAGCCAAGGCTGACGAATACGAAGCCTACAACTACGAAGCGGGCATCAGGCCGCTGATCGAGAAAGCCCTTGGCGTCCAGACCTTTCGCGAAGACTGCGAAACGGAAAGCGAATTCGTGACGATCTCATATTGGGAGGACATTGAGGCGATGAGCACCTTTACCGGCACCGATCCGACGAAGATCCACCACCTCGAACGCGACAGCGAATTTTTGATCGAACTGCCGAAAGAAGTGCAGATCCTGCGTCTGCTCACCAGCCACGGAACGGTCGGATAAGGCTCAGAGCGGTTTTGTCTCGTTCTCCGCGGCAGGACGGATGCGCAGCCTTGTGATGCGGTTCTTCTCGCGCTTCATGACGATGAAGCGCTTGCCATAAAAAGTGAAGGCCTGCCGCTCCTCCGGGATCGTCATCGATTCATGGATGACGAGGCCGGCGATTGTCGTTGCCTCTTCGTCGGGCAGCTGCCAATCGAGGGCGCGGTTCAGATCCCGGATCGGCACGCTGCCATCGACAACGATCGAGCCGTCGGATTCCTGGCGCACGCCCTGCATATCGATATCGTGCTCATCGGAAATATCGCCGACGATTTCTTCCAGGATGTCCTCGAGCGTCACGATGCCCTGCACCTCACCATACTCGTCGACGACGACGGCGAAGTGCTGCTTGCGGCGCAGGAACGCATTGAGCTGATCTTCGAGATTGGTGCTGTCCGGTACGAACCAGGGTTTCTGGGCGATCTTGACGATATCAAGATTCTCCGGCTCCACGTTCGGCTCGGCCAGCGCACGCAGCAAGTCTTTTGCGTGGACGACGCCGATGATGTTGTCGATCGTGCCGCGCCACAGCGGCATGCGGGTATAGGGGCTTTCGAGGATCGTGCGAACCACTGCCTCAGGCGCGTCATCTGCATTGATCGCCCGCATCGCGGTGCGGTGGACCATGATGTCGGAGAGTTCAAGCTGGCTAAGGTCGAGTATACCGCCAAGTCGATCCCGGTCGGCCTTCACCACCGCACCCTCGCGATGCAGCAGATCGACGGCACCGCGCAGTTCCTCGTGGGCCGTCAGCATCGGGATTTCACGCGAAAGTGTGATGCCGAAGGCCCGCAGGATCCGGCGGACGACGGCATTGACGAGGGTTGAAATCGGACCGACGACAGCGACAAAGAGCTTGATTGGCAATGCCGCTCTCAATGCAAAACGGTCAGGCGACGAGATTGCCCAGCTCTTCGGCAGAACTTCCGCGAAAATGACGAGGATCACCGTCATCGCAAGCGTTGCAAGCGCCACGCCCGGGCTGCCGAAGACACTGAGGAACAAGCTTGTGGCCAGAGCCGAAGACAGGATGTTTGCAAGGTTGTTGCCGATCAGCAGCGCCCCGATCAGCCGGTCGCGCCGCTCGATCAGCTGGCGCACGACACCGGCGCGCATTTCGCCGTTTGTTTCCAGCGTATGCATGCGGCTGCGAGAGACCGCCGTCAGTGCAGTCTCCGAACCAACGAAGAAGGCTGATATGAGCACGAGTGCGACGATGGAAACGATTTCCGGCCAGTAAACCGCAAGAAATGCCAGCGTGCCTTCGAGTGTCATTGCTGCTCTTTTTGCTTGAGAAAGCCCAACACTTCGGAAGCCGGCACGTCATCGGCGATGAACGACCGGCCAATGCCGTGCGTCAGGATGAAGGTGAACTTGCCGTCTTTCACTTTCTTGTCCTGCGCCATTGCGTCGAGCAGCTTTTCAGCCGGCGGAAGAGCGCCCGGAATATCGGAAATGCGCGTCGGCAGGCCGACTTCTTTCAAATGCTTCTCAACCCGTTTGGCGTCATCGGGGCTTGCCAGATTCATCCGCGCGGAAAATTCATGCGCGAGGACCATGCCGATCGAAACCCCCTCGCCGTGCACCAGGCGTGCACTCTCATAGGCTGTGGCCGCCTCCAGAGCGTGCCCGAAGGTATGGCCGAGATTGAGAAGCGCCCGCGGACCGTTCTCGCGCTCGTCAGCGACAACGACATCGGATTTGGCCTGACAGCTTGTGGCAATCGCCTCGATACGCGCAGAGCCGCCGGCAAAGACGGCGCTCCAGTTTGTTTCAAGCCAGGCGAAAAATTCCGGCTTGTCGATAAGGCCGTATTTGGCGACTTCTGCATAGCCGGCACGGAATTCGCGCTTGCTTAGGGAATTGAGAACATCCGTATCGGCAAGGACCAGATCCGGTTGGTGGAAGACGCCTACAAGGTTCTTGCCGTGTCGGCTGTTGATGCCGGTCTTGCCGCCGACGGAAGAATCCACCTGCGAAAGCAGCGACGTCGGCACCTGCACGAAGCGCACGCCGCGACGCACGATGCCTGCGGCAAAGCCGGCAAGATCGCCAATGACGCCGCCGCCAAGCGCAATGACGTAATCATTCCGCTCGACACGCGCCTCCAGGATCTTGTCGCACACGCTCATCAGATGCTCGAAGCTCTTGGTCTTCTCGCCGGCGGGCAGCACAAGCTGCGCGGAGATGATACCTGAGCGTTCGAGGCTCTTTACGAGGGCTTCGAGATAAAGTGGCGCCACGTGCTCGTCGGTGATGATCGCGGCTTTGCGACCCTTCAGCCGTGACGCTATTTCCGCTCCGGCTCTGGCGATCATCCCCGGTCCGATCAATATGTCGTAGGCGCGCTCTCCGAGCGGTACGTGAACCTTTCGTTCGGCCGAGGAGGTGATCGCATTCATGGCAGGGTACTTTCGGTTTGGGCTTCGATCACGGCTTTCAACACTTCGTCGGCCATGACTTCCTTTCGCACGTCGCGCGACAGCACGGTGATGTCGGCTTCGGCATAGATCGGGTATCGCGCGTTCATCAGGTTTTCGAGCGTCTGCTTTGGATTCTCGGTCTTCAGGAGCGGGCGCGTGTCGCGCTTGCTGACCCGTTCCCACAGCACCTCGAGATCGGCCTTGAGCCAGACGGAAAGGCCGCTCTTCTTGATGTGCTTGCGCGTCCGGTCATTGATGAAAGCGCCGCCGCCGGTCGATACCACGCGCGGCCCGTTCTTCAGCAACCGCTTTATCACGCGTGTTTCCAGCGCACGGAATTCATCTTCGCCGTAAGCGGCGAAGAGCTCCGAGATGGTCATTCGCGAGACGCGCTCGATCTCCACGTCGCTGTCGATGAAAGGTATGCCCAGCTGATGGGCGACGATGCGGCCGACAGAGGATTTGCCGGCCCCCATCAGGCCAACGAGGATCAGATTGCGGGACCCGAGCGCGGCGCGAGCTCTGTCTTTCAGGGTGTCTCCCACTTTCAGAACTGGGTCACTCATCGGTCCATTCACACTTTGTTTGCAAACGGTATCGACAAATGCGGGTGTAGCGTCAAGTCGCCGACCGGGGAAACATGGTTCAAAACCCGCTTCTTGCACGCAAACCCGCTTCTTCATAAAAGAGGCAGAGCTCATGGAGTTGCGAAATGCCGACCCTCTTGCGTCTATTGGCTGTCCTGGCGATGATCGCTGGGGCGATTTATGGCGGTATGGTTGCGCTCGTGACCTTCGTGGAGCCACAGCCGCGCGACGTGACGATCCGCATCCCGTCGGAACGGATCAACCCGCCGGCAACTGGCGCGATCAAGCCGGCGAAGAAGTGAGCCGATGAAGGATCTGAGCCGCGCCCATGTGGAAGCCTTTCTCGAGATGATGAGTGCAGAGCGGGGCGCTGCGGTGAACACGCTGCAATCCTACGAGCGCGATCTGGACGACCTCCATGCATTCCTGAACGGCAAAAGCGTGCGGCTGAGCGAAGCGGCTTCCGGTGATCTTGCTGCCTACCTCTCCTCGCTTTCGAAACGGGGCTTCAAATCCTCGTCCCAGGCTCGCCGGCTGGCAGCCATGCGGCAATTCTACAAGTTCCTTTATGCCGAGGGCCTGCGGGTTGACGATCCGACAGGCGTTCTCGACGCGCCGAAGAAGGCGCGGGCGCTGCCAAAGACTATGGGTGTCGAGGAGGTGACGCGGCTTTTGACACAGGCCGAGACCGAAGCCGACAATGCCTCGGACGGCCGATTGCAGCGCCAGCGGATGTTGGCGCTTCTGGAGCTGCTTTACGCCACGGGAATGCGCGTCAGCGAGCTCGTTTCGCTGCCGGCACGCGTTCTCGACCAAGAAGGACGTTTCCTGATCATTCGCGGTAAGGGCAACAAGGAGCGGCTCGTACCTCTATCGCAATCGGCAATGGCTGCACTGAAGGCCTATGGCCGGTCGCTCAAAGAGGAGAATGCCAAGACGAAGGATCCGGTCGACAGTTCCTGGCTTTTTCCGGCAGCCTCCAAGGAAGGCTATCTGCCCCGCCAGGTTTTTGCCCGTGAACTGAAAAACCTCGCGATCCGTGCCGGATTGACGCCATCAATGATCTCGCCGCACGTCATGCGTCACGCCTTTGCAAGCCATCTGCTTGCGAACGGCGCCGACCTTCGCGTAGTCCAAGAACTTCTCGGACATTCCGACATTTCAACGACACAGATCTATACGCATGTCCTTGAAGAAAGGCTGCAGCAACTGGTTCAGACGCATCACCCCCTTGCCAAACAGGCGAAAAAGCACGAATAGGACCGGCAACATGGGGCAAGGCCAGCGAAATGCCCCGGGCACAAGGAACGGAAACGCACCTCATGCACAACTATCTCGACTTCGAAAAGCCGATCTCCGACCTCGAAGGCAAGATCATCGAACTGAAGAAGCTCGCTTCCGAAGACGAGAGCATCGATACGTCCGATGAGGTCGGCCGGCTGGAGGTTCGCGTCCGCGAAGCGATGGTCGATATCTATTCCAAGCTCAACGCCTGGCAAAAGACGCAGGTCGCTCGCCATCCGCAGCGCCCGCACTTCGTCGATTATGCAAAAACGCTCTTCCAGGAGTTCACGCCGCTCGCCGGCGACCGCAAATTCTCCGAGGATGCGGCAATCCAGGCAGGCCTTGCACGCTTTCGCGGCCAGCCGATTGCCGTCATAGGCCAGGAAAAGGGCAGCGATACGAAGAGCCGATTGAAGCACAATTTCGGCAGCGCCCGCCCTGAAGGCTACCGAAAGGCGATCCGCATTCTTGAAATGGCCGACCGTTTCGGCCTTCCGGTCGTCACCCTCGTCGATACCGCTGGCGCTTATCCAGGCGTCGGGGCTGAAGAGCGCGGCCAGGCTGAAGCAATCGCCCGCTCGACGGAAATGTGCCTTGGCGTGAAAGTGCCGATCATCTCCGTCATCATCGGCGAAGGAGGCTCCGGCGGCGCCATCGCAATCGCGACCGGAAACAGGGTCTATATGCTTGAGCATTCGATCTATAGCGTGATTTCACCGGAAGGCGCGGCCTCCATTCTGTGGCGCGATTCGACCCGCGCCAGGGAAGCAGCCACCAACATGAAGATCACCGCCGAGGACCTGAAGTCGCTCAGCATCATCGACGGCATCATTCCCGAACCGCTCGGTGGCGCGCATCGCGATCCGGGCAGCGTCATCGCCGCCACCGGCGATGTCATCGCCAGCGCCCTTGCCGAACTTTCGCCGCGTTCGGGCGAGCAGTTGCGCAGCGACCGCCGCCAGAAATTCCTCGCCATGGGACGGAATCTCGCCTAATTCCCCAGCATGCATGACCGGATTGCGGCCAAACCTTGGCCACAATAATGTTATCTGTAACAGTCGCTTGCGGGACATCCTTGGGCAAGTCATAGGCTGGTAAGAAATTGTGAAGTATAAGCCGCCTATGATTTTAGGGTCGCCCGGACCTTATGGACGCGGATCGGGTCTTATCGATTTAATGGGCTTGTTGGGAAATGCGCATTCGACATTTTGCCTATGTTTCGCTGATGGCGCTGGCTCTTGCCGGCTGCAACGACGCTTTGGAGGTCACCCACACTGATCTGTCGAAGGTCAAGAACAAGGTTGAGCAACCTCTTCCGGCGCGTATCCTCGCCGATATGAAAACGAAGGGCATGGATCGCAATTCCCCGATCATGATCCGTATCTTCAAGGAAGAAGGCGCTCTCGAAGTTTGGAAGGCAAAGACGGACAATCGCTTCGACAAGATCGCGGATTACAAGATCTGCGCGTGGTCCGGTCGGCTGGGCCCGAAGGTCAAGACTGGCGACCGGCAGGCTCCCGAGGGCTTCTACAACCTGACACGGGCGAACCTGAACCCGAACTCCAAATATTATCTGGCGATCAACACCGGCTTTCCGAACCGGTACGACGCCGTCAACGGCCGCACGGGCTCCGACCTGATGATCCACGGCGCATGTTCGTCTTCCGGCTGCTATTCGATGACCGACGAGCAGGTTCTGGAAATATACGCTTTCGCGCGCGATGCCTTCAAGGGCGGCCAGACAACCGTTCAGCTGCAAGCATTCCCCTTCCGCATGACGGCGGAAAACATGTTCAAGCATCGCCTGAACCAGAACTATGACTTCTGGAAGATGCTGAAGGTCGGCTACGACAATTTCGAGGTCACCAAGCGTCCGCCGGAAGTCAATGTCTGCGAGAAGAAATATGTCTTCAACCAGCAATTGGCAGACGGCAGCGGCGCCTTTAATCCTGCAGGCCAGTGCCCGGCGATGTCCACGCCTCCGGCGCTGGCGTCGGCACTTGCCGCCTATAACAAGACATACGCAGCCGACTTCGCCAGGGCCGAAAAGAAATTCGACGGCATGGCCTGGTACGACCCAACCGAAGCCGAGCGCAAGGCCGTGGTCGCCAAGCAGCGCAAGGGCCGCGAGCTTGCTTATGCTCCGACCGGCACGTCGCTGGAGGCAGGCCGCATGGTCAAGGCATCCGAACTTGAGGAAATGATGTCGAAGCCCGCTGCACCCGCGGCAAATCCGACGGCGACCGCCGCTGCAACACCTGCGGCACCGGCAGCAGCACCTGCTCAGGACAATGTGACGGCGGTTGCAGCGGTCGTGCCTGCCAATGTCCCGGTTCCGACGAAAAATCCTCTGGCCTTCGCGCCGGAACCGGCTCCGCAGGAAACGGCAGAGGCGAGCAAGAAGCCGTTCTGGAAATTCTGGGCCAGGAACTGATCGGCTTGGACGCCTTTTGCTATGACCTGCGCGGCCTGAAATGCCCCCTACCCGTGCTGAAGACCCGCCGCAAGCTTTCTTCCATGGCAATCGGGGCGCTGATCCGGGTTGAAACGACCGATCCCCTGGCTCTGATCGACATCCCACATTTCTGCACGGAAGACGGCCACGAGTTACTGGAAACGGTGAAAACCGAAACCGGTCACAGTTTCCTGATCCGCAAGAGGTAGTCTCAGATCTTCATGCCAGGAATGGCGAGCGGATTGTCGTTGAGAGCCGCGCGATCGGGCGTGTCGACCCGCGGCTTTCCGAGGAATGCATCGAAGAGATTCTTCACGAAATCCTCCGGCAGATCCTTGGTGATCAGTACCATTCGCGTGCGCCGGTCGACCGGATCGGGCCAGGCCGGAAGGCGCACGGGCGGGTGAAAGACGCTCTGCACGCCATGCAGGACCAACGGTCTCTCCGGCCTGTCGGAAACGGCAATGATGGCCTTCATGCGCAACAGCTTTTCGCCATGCGCCGAACGCAGCAGGTCGATGAACATCTCGAGCGCCATCGGATCGATCGGCTTGTCTTCGACAATCGAGAAAGACCGGATCGAGGCATCGTGACGGTTCACATCATGGGGATCCTGATGGTCATGACCATGATGGTGATGGTGATCGTGTCCATGATGGTGATGAGCGTCATGCTCGTCTTCGTCGCGAAGCCAGCGGCTGACGTCGGCGATCTTCGTTGCCGGATTGTACAGACCGTTTGCGAGAACCTCCGCGCTACCGGCAGGTGCGCTGTCAGCATCCATCGGCACTGCACGCGGATTGAGGTGACGCAGCCGCGCCTCCAGCACCGGCAACAGCTCGGCGGATGCCATTGACTGCTTTGACACGATGAGGCGATCGGCGACTGCGACTTGCCGGCGCGCCTCCTCGTGATTTGTGAGCGTCTGAAGACCATTGACTGCGTCAACGACCGTGACAACGCCCTCGAGCTCGAAATTGGTTGCTATAATCGGGTTGCCCATGATCGCCTGCATGACCGGGGCCGGATCGGCAAGTCCGGTCGTTTCGATCACGACACGTTTTACGGGCCTGACCCGGCCGGTCTGCACAGCATCCATGAGATTTGCCAGCGTATCGACGAGCTCGCCGCGAACTGTGCAGCAAAGGCAGCCGTCAGAAAGCTCGATGATCGCATCGCCCGAGCTTTCGACGAGCAGATGGTCGATGCCGACATCGCCGAATTCGTTGATGATAACGGCGGCATCCTTCATCGCCGGATCCTTGAGGATGCGGTTCAGCAGGGTTGACTTGCCGGCGCCAAGAAAGCCGGTCAGAATCGTGACCGGGATTGTGTCGTGATGAATGCTCATTTCTTTTGCCTTAGAAGGACGTCGGGCGCGGCAGCGGTACCGGAACATTGGCAAGGTCGCCGATTGCCTCGGCCTTTGCCATCTTGTCCGGCTGGACATCCTGGCCAGGAATGAGGCCGGCAAAGACGTAACGCGGCGGGTGATCCATTTCCTGGATATAGGGCGACTGCACTTTCATGCGGCCGACCTCGTCGCGCGTTTCGCTGCGCACCTTGGCACCCTTTGCGCTGCAGATATCGGCGCTCAGGTCGGCAACCCGGTCCTGCCCCAGTCCGTATGGCTTCAACGAAGCCAAGGTATCGACTGCGGGAAACTGTGCGGTAAAGCCCTTCTGCAACAGGTTCGCCGTCGCGTCCGCACGCGCCGCCAGGCTGTCTGTGCCCAGAACGACCGAAATGATGGTGCGGCCGTTACGGGTCGCCGAACCGATCTGATTGAAGCCCGACGCACAGATAAAGCCGGTCTTCATGCCGTCCGCACCGGCGAAACGGCCGATCAGCAGATTGATGTTCGGCGTATTGGTCTTGCCGTTGGTAAAGCCTTCAAGAGCAAAATAGCCCGAATATTGCGGAAACTCCCGCCGTAGCGCGACCGTCAGGACTGCGAGATCGCGTGCCGTCGTATATTGGCCCTTGCCCGGCAGGCCGTTCGGATTGACGAAATGCGAATCCGACATGCCGAGCTTTGCTGCGTCGGAATTCATGCGCAGGACAAAGGCATCCTGGGTGCCAGCGACGGCCTCTGCCACGGCAACTGCGACGTCGTTCGCCGACTTGATCATCAGGATTTTCAACGCGCTGTCGAGCGTCAGCTTCTGCCCCGGCTTGTAATACATTTTTGCAGCCGGCTGGGCAGCTGCCTGCTTGCTGATGACGATCGGCGTTTCGAGACTGATCTCGCCGGCGCGAATTGCGTTGAACACCGTATAGGCCGTCATCAACTTCGTCAGCGATGCCGGATACCATTTGCGAAAGGCTTCCTCATGCTCCAGCACGCGGCCGTTTTGGACATCGACGAGGATGTGCGGATTGGCCCGCGCCAGCGGAACCGAGAAGAAAAGAGCGGCGGTGGCGGTGGCTGCGAGTGAAATCAAACGTTTCTGGCGCGTCGACACGGTTCGTTCCTAAGATGCCCGGATATCTCGAAAGCTTCACCTATTTAGCCTATATGGCCATGACATGGCAAAGGTCATTGAATAAGTTATTTCCGCGGCACAGCGTTGCGCAAGCCGCCGGACAACCCGATTACGCGACAGGAAGTTACGTATGCCGATTTTGAACAGAGCCGCTGAAATGCAAGCCGAAGTGGCCGAATGGCGCCGCTATATCCACGCCCGGCCGGAGCTTCTTTTTTCGGTCGAAAACACGGCGGCCTTCGTTGCCGGCAAGCTCAGGGAGTTCGGTGTTGACGAAATTGTGACCGGCATCGGCCGCACCGGCGTGGTCGGCCTGATCAAGGGCAAGAAGGAAGGCAGCCGTACGATCGGCCTGCGCGCCGACATGGACGCCTTGCCGCTGACGGAGATCACCGGCAAGCCCTGGGCCTCCACGTCGCCTGGCAAGATGCATGCCTGCGGACATGACGGCCACACGGCAATGCTGCTCGGCGCCGCGAAATATCTTGCAGAGACGCGCAATTTCAACGGCAACATCGCCGTAATCTTCCAGCCGGCCGAAGAGGGCGGCGGCGGCGGCAACCTGATGGTTCAGGACGGCATGATGGAGCGCTTCGGCATCGAGGAGGTCTATGGGATGCATAATCTGCCCGGCCTTGCCGTCGGGCAGTTTGCAATCCGCCGAGGCGCGATCATGGCGGCAACGGATGAGTTTACGGTAACGATCAAGGGTCGAGGCGGCCACGCCGCCCAGCCTCACCGGACGATCGACCCGATTGCGATCGGTGCGCAGATCGTGACCAATCTGCAGATGATCGCTTCGCGCAGCGCCGACCCCCTGCGTTCTGTCGTGGTCTCGGTTACCAAGTTCAATGCCGGTTTTGCCCACAACGTCATTCCGAACGACGCGCAAATCGCCGGGACGATCCGCACGCTCGACGCCGAAGTCCGTGATCTGGCGGAATCACGCCTGAAGCAGATCATCGACGGCATAGTCGCCGCCCATGGCGCGCAGGCCGATATCAGTTTCCATCGCAACTATCCCGTCACAGTAAACCATGCCACGGAAACCACCCATGCGATTGCCATCGCCAGCGAAATAGCCGGCGCTGCGAACGTCGATTCTGAAATCGATCCGATGATGGGAGGCGAGGATTTTTCTTATATGCTGAACGCCCGCCCCGGCGCTTTCATCTTCATCGGCAACGGCGACAGCGAAGGCCTTCATAATCCGGCCTATGACTTCAACGACGAAGCCATCGCCCACGGCATCTCTTATTGGGTCCGCCTTGCCGAACAGCGTTTGGGCGCGTGACATCTATACTCGATAAGAATGTCGAAAAGGCTTGGCTTCCCGCCAAGCCTTTTGTATGCATGGCACGGAGTGGTCCCGTAGCTCAGCAGGATAGAGCATCAGATTCCTAATCTGGGGGTCGCGCGTTCGAATCGCGCCGGGATCACCATTTAAATGCAAATACTTAAGTGCGAAAGCCGGCCGAGCTGATGAGCCGTCCGATAGGATTTGGCTATCGATTCGCTAACAACGGGACCTTTTAGTGGCCGCCGAGTTTCGCCCTCCGACGCACGAACGGCTGCTCTCGACCCGTTGCAGGGGCACCGAATGGCTCCTCTCAGCCCCATTGCAGCCGCTCGGCTCGTCGCAAGAGGTGTGACCTTTTATCCTTGCCTCAACACAAACCAAGACACCGGTAATTAATCCTCAGGTCGCGCTTCCCACGCGTGCTCGCGAATCGTCAATGCATCCTTGTTATGCGAGGCCGACAACGCTCCATCGCCGCCGGCCCGCAGTTTCCTAGCTCTCGATGAACGCGAGCAGGTCAGGATTGATCACATCGGCATGAGTGGTCAACATGCCGTGCGCGTAGCCCTCATAGACTTTGAGCGTGCCGTTCCTCAGCAGCTTGACGGCCAGCCGCGCGGAACTGTCGATCGGCACGATCTGGTCGTCGTCCCCGTGCATGACCAGCGTCGGCACCTCGACCTTCTTCAAGTCATCGGTGAAGTCGGTTTCGGAGAAAGCCTTGATGCCGTCGTAATGGGCCTTGGCGCTGCCCATCATGCCCTGCCGCCACCAGTTCTGGATCGCGCCCGTCGAGACCTTCGCATCGGGGCGATTGAATCCATAGAACGGACCAGCTGGGAGATCGAGGAAGAACTGAGCACGGTTGGCCGCAAGCTGGGCGCGCAGACCGTCGAAAACGTCCATCGGAAGCCCGCCGGGATAGGCTTCTGTCTTGAGCATGATTGGCGGCACTGCGCCGACCATCACCAGCTTAGCGACGCGGCCCGCTCCATGGCGGGCAACATAGGCCAGAGCCTCGCCGCCACCCGTGGAGTGGCCGATATGGACCGCGTCCCGCAGATCGAGTTGCTCCGTAAGCGCGGCCACGTCCGCCGCATAATGGGCGATATCATGGCCATCGCTGACCTGGGTCGAGCGACCGTGCCCGCGGCGGTCATGGGCAATCACGCGATAACCCTTGCTCACGAAGTAGAGCATCTGCGCGTCCCAATCGTCGGAGGAAAGCGGCCATCCGTGGTGGAACACGATGGGCTGGCCCGAGCCCCAATCCTTGTAGAAGATCTCGACGCCGCCTTCTGTCCTGATGAAGTTCTGGGTCATGGGAACCGTTCCTTTGCTTTGGTTTGAGAGAGAGTTTTTCGCCGCGAAGGCGCCGGCCGCGATCGCAATCATGGGAGAAATACAGAGGCTCTTTAGGCGCGTCCGGAAGCGGCGGCGCCAAGGCGCGGATCAGAGCGTCGCGCTGTAATTCAGAGGGACCCAGTCGAAATTGTCGCTGTCCGTGCGGACATGGCCGATGCCAGGGAAACGCGTATGGGCGCCAGCAACAAGGTATCGCTCCTCGACGGCCTCGGCGAAGGCAGCATCGCGCGCACTTGCGGCCGCCGCCTGGTCCTCATCGAAGCCGATCGTCACATCCGGTTCGTCGAATTGGACGACGTCACCATGGGTGATATCGCCCCAGAACACCAGTTTCTGGCCCTTGCTTTCGACGGCGATGGCGCTGTGACCGGGAGTGTGTCCGGCACGCAGGGTTGACTTAAAGCCCGGCACCGGTTCGGCCCCGTCCAAAAAGGTCTTCAGCCGGCCCGCATTGCGGTAGGGCGTTAGTGCCTTAACGGCTGCGGAGAACAAGTCCCTTTTCGCCTCCGGCGCGGTGTCGCGGTTGGCCGCACTCAGCCAGAAATCGGCGTCGCGGCTGTTGAGGTGGACCGTGGCATTGGGAAAGACGATCCTATCTCCTGCAACGAGGCCGCCGAGGTGATCGACGTGGGCGTGGGTCAGGATGATATCGTCGATCTGTTCTGGCTGATAACCAGCGGCGACGAGGTTGGGAATGAGCTTACCGAGAGTCGGACCAAAGAAGTCGCCGGTGCCGGCGTCGATCATCACCAACCGCTCATTTGTGTTGACCAGAAAGGCATTGATCGACAGCTCCACAGGCGAGTCGAGAAACGCCCTCTCTAGCATGCCGGCGATCTGGTCTTTGGCACCAATATAGAGGGTCTCTGCCGGAAACTTCGCCGTCCCGTCGGAAAGCGCAGTGATCTCGAAGTCGCCCAGCATCATGCGGTAGTAGCCTGGGGCAGCGGTCTTGACTTGCGGCGCCTTTGCCGCCACGCCGAGCGGCGCAAGCGTCGTCATCGCTGTCGCGGTCAGCATGAGGGACAGCGTGCCCTTGAGTATCGTTCTGCGATTGGTCATCCTTCTCTCTCCTAATCCGTATTGAAGCGATGCTGACGCGGGGCAACCAATGCGGTTGATGGCTGCTCTGCCCCTCATCCTCGCACTGCAAAACCTAAAATACCGCCCTCGATCCATCTTGTCAGTTTCGTTTGTCTTTTTTGATAAAAGCGTCCGCGCCGCGTTTGCGCGCGTTCAGGTGCGGCCGGGATGGGGAAGATTTATCGCCAACAGATGGTTCACTACGGGCGCCTCCGGCCCCTTGTGAAAGCGGCGGACCTCATGCTGAACGTCGGCGTCGGCCTTCGAGACACGCCGGTGCTGGCGAAGGTGCTCGGCCCAGGATTCGACCATGAACCACTCGACGATTCTTTCCGGATCGGCAGCGTCCTCAGTGACACCCCAGCCATAGGCGCCATCTCGGCGACGCTCTCCGGAGAGCCTGGCAAGTCCCTTCAGAAAATCGCTCCGGTCGTCTTTGTCGACCCGGTATTCGATCGTGACGAGCACCGGACCGCGATCATGTTCGACGGGAGCAGCCGTGAGAGGTTCCGGCCAGTGATTGGATGCCACCAGGTCCGCATCGCCCTTTGGCAGCTTGACGAGATGAAAAATGAGCCCGGCCACGCCAAGTCCGGCGGCGCCGAGGACAAGGGTCGTCGAAACGCCGACGACCTCTGCGACGGCACCCCACGCGAGGCTCCCGGCGGTCATCGCACCATTGAACACAGTGAGATAGACGGCGAGCGAACGTCCCCGAACCCAATTCGGCAGGATCGACTGTGCCGCCCCGTTCAGTGTTGTCAGCGCAGTGATCCAGGCAGCTCCGAGCGCAAGCAGAGCCAGTATGGCGACCGATCGAGGCGGCGCGAAGGACAGCCCAGCCATCACGGCAGCCGTGACCAGCACTGAACCGAGCAACAGCGCATCCGCATTGAACTTTGCGCGAAGTTTCGGCATGACCAGCGCGCCGCCAATGGCACCGGCGCCGACCGCGCCAAGCAAGATGCCGTAGAAACCCGCGTCGCCGCCGAGAAGATTGCGGGCGACCAGCGGCAGAAGCGCCCAAACCGAACTCGAGAAAGCGAAGAATGCAGCCGCCCGAAGAAGTACGACATGCAGCTCTCTGCTCGCCCTCGCATAGCGCAGACCAGCGCGGAAAGCTCCGAAGAAGCGTTCGGCCAAGCCGTCGTCGACATCAGGGGCGCGTCTCCACCAGATGAGGGCAGCGATGACGAAAATATAGCTGATGAGGTCCATGCCATAGGTGAAGGCAGCGCCGAACCAGGCAAGCAGCAGGCCACCGACTGCCGGGCCAATCGCTCGGGAGATGTTGATGCCGAGTGAGTTGAGGGCCACGGCACCTTTGAGATCCTGCTTCGGGACGAGTTCGGGAACGATGGCCTGCCAGGTCGGGGCCATCAGCGCCGCTCCAATACCGCCGACGAAGGTGAGCGCGATCAAGGAGGTAACGGTTTGCAGCCCCATGGCGGACAGCAACATGAGGCAGACACTGGCTGCGGCCAGCAGGAGCTGGACGATGATCAGGAATTTGCGGCGGTCGAGAATGTCCGACAGTACCCCTGCAGGGATCGCGAGGAGGAAGATCGGGAGCGTTCCCGCCGCCTGCACCGCCGCGACGGCGGCGGGTGCGTCCGAGAGGTCGGTGACAAGCCACGAGCTTGCGACATCGCGGATGAAGCTGCCAGTGTTGCCGACAATGGTCGCCACCCAGAGAATGGCAAAGGTCTTCTGGCGAAGCGGCGTGAACCCGCCAGCCGTCGGGGTTGCAGATGGAGAACTCATGAAGTCGGTCCCTTTCCGGATGCGCCATGTTCACGCAGGTCGTGCCATGCCACCAGAGTGAACGCGCCAACGAGCCCGACATGTTCGAAGAAGCCGTTCATCGCCATCGAGCGTTCCATGCCCAGCGGCAATTCCCAGAAGCGAAGCGCGATGAAGGTCGCGGCGAGCGTGAAGACGGCAAGCGCAAGCGCGGCCGCCCAGCGGAAGATGCCGGCAAGGATGAGTGCGGACATTGACAGCTCGAATACGATCACGCCGACGGCGAAGACCGGCGCCGGATGTAGGCCGAAATGCTCCATTTCGGCGATCGCACCTGGAAAGTCGAATATCTTCGTCAGCGGTCCCTGGAGATAGGCCGAGCAGAGCGCCAGCAGGCCGAGAAACAGGGTACGCCCGTCTGCACGCCGCCGCCGAAAGGGAGCGGGTAAATGGTTCTCGAAGGAAGGCATGCTCATCGTCTTGGCTCCTTCTCGGGCCTCTTCAACTCAACGTAGGGCGGGACTACCTTCACCAAGGTCGCTGCCATTTGTATGGGGGATACTCCTTTATAATAGGCGCCAAGCTTCGGCGTTGGATGGTTCACGACGACTTTCGCCCAGGGGTGGCGGGAACTGCCCGTTGATCGGGCCGGATCATGGCCGAGAGCGACCGATGAGCTGATTAAGATTGACATTGCTGTTGTCGCCGCTGCGCTAGCGATCTTTTTCATTTTTGATCCTTACCGGGAGCTTTGGCTGACGATGATGTCCTGGTCCGCTGTCTTCACACAGCCCAGCACGAACAGCCAAGCGCGCCGAAGAAGCCCTTGAGATCGGAGATCGGCAGCTTCGATGTCCAGGCGCCGGCGTGATCATGCCCGTGGACGCCGCAGTTGTTGGCGCAGCCGCAGGAGGCGATTGCCGTTCGCCGCAGCGAATGCCTGCCGGCGCCATCCGGTTCGCCCCATGCGGCATAGCCGCCATAGGTCCTGACCGGCGACCAGTCCGGCATCGCCGGCGGCAGCGGGTTTTCATCGAGGCTGGCGAATTCGTTCGCAGCATAGACGATCCTGCCGCCGACCATCGTAAGGTCGGAGGTCAGGAACGATATCTCGTCCTCAGCACAGGCGAAGTAGTCCTTGCTCGGTACGATCAAGTCGGCGAGTTGGCCCTTCTCGATGCGCCCCTTTCTGCCTTCCTCATTTGAGAACCACTGCACCTTCTCCGTCCACATGCGGAGCGCCGTTTCGCGGTCGAGGCAGTTGGCGCGCGGATAGAGCTGCATGCCGCCAAGTGTCTTGCCCGTCACCAGCCAGGAAAGCGATACCCACGGGTTATACGAGGCAACCCGCGTGGCGTCCGTGCCGGCAGAGACATTGACGCCCTTCTTCAGCATGCGTGCGACCGGCGGCGTTGCCTCGGCCGCACCATGACCGTAGCGCTCGACAAAATATTCGCCCTGATACGCCATCCGGTGCTGCACGGCGATGCCGCCGCCAAGCGCAGCGATGCGGTCGATCGACTGTTCCGAGATCGTCTCGGCATGGTCGAAGAACCAATTGATACCGGAAAGCGGGATATCCTGGTTGACCTTCTCGAAGACGTCGAGCGCGCGGCTTATCGTCTCGTCATAGGTGGCGTGCAGCCGCCAGGGCCAGCGGTTCTCGGCGAGGATCCGTACCACTTCTTCGAGCTCGCCTTCCATTTCCGGCGGCAAGTCGGGGCGCGGCTCGCGGAAGTCCTCGAAGTCGGCGGCCGAGAAGACCAGCATCTCGCCAGCGCCATTGTGGCGGAAGAAGTCGTCGCCCTGCTTGTATTTGACTGAGGACGTCCACTTGAGGAAGTCCTCCTTCTCCTCCTTGGGCTTCTGTGTGAAGAGATTGTAGGCGAGCCGCACGGTCATCTGCCCTTCGTCGGCGAGCTTCTGGATGACGGCGTAGTCGTCGGGGTAATTCTGGAAGCCGCCGCCCGCATCGATGACGCTTGTGACGCCGAGGCGGTTGAGCTCTCGCATGAAATGGCGCGTCGAATTGACCTGATACTCGAAGGGCAGCTTCGGCCCCTTGGCAAGCGTCGAATAGAGAATGCCCGCATTTGGTTTGGCGAGCAGGAGACCGGTGGGATTGCCCTTGGCATCGCGGGTGATCTCGCCGCCCGGAGGGTTTGCCGTCTCCTTGTTAAAGCCCACGGCGCGAAGTGCAGCCGCGTTGAGCAGGGCCCGATCGTAAAGGTGCAGGAGGAATACTGGAGTATCGGGAGCGATCGCATTGATCTCGTCGATCGTCGGAAGCCGCTTTTCAGCAAACTGGTGCTCGGTGAAACCTCCGACGACGCGAACCCATTGTGGCGGCGGCGTCACAGTGACCTGCCGTTTCAGCATGTCCATCGCGTCGGAAAGAGAGCGTACGCCATCCCAGCGCAGTTCCATATTATAGTTCAGACCGCCGCGAACGACGTGGGTGTGATTGTCGTTGAGCCCCGGCAGGACGCGCTTTCCCTTGAGGTCGACGATCCTGGTATCAGGCCCGGCAAGCGCCATGATCTCCTGGTCCTGCCCGACGGCAAGGAGCTTGCCGTCCTTGACGGCGACGGCCGTCGCGTTCGGATTCGTACGGTCAAGCGTTGTCAGCAAACCTTTGTGTAGGATCAGATCGGCGCTCATTGGATTGTCTCCTGAGGTCGAAGCGGAATTGGCGGCGCGCGCCGGTGAAAACAGGTTTGGAAGCGCGAGGGCAGACGCCGCTCCCAGAAAGCCGCGGCGGGTCGGCATCAGCTGATCTCCCGCGTCGGTGCCCGGTCGGGCACGCCAGCATGATCATGATCGGCCCCGGTCGGCAGTTCGCCGAAAACGTGCGGGACACAGTGGCTATGGAACCAGGAAACGGTGACCGGATTGCCTGACGTCAGGCGCTTGACGAGGGGCACCGCCTGTTCGCCGACGAGGATCCCCAGGAGCCCCACCAGGGCGATCACCGGCGGAGCCGGGGAGCGAACGTTAAGTAGGCTGTAGATAACGCCGACGAGCAGCCCGGCCCCGAGCGAGAGGAGATACATCTTCATCGTCAATTCCCTTTCTTACGGTTTGCGGTCGCCACTCCGACCGCGAGCACGCGGCCGGAGCGATGCTGGACGGATCATCCAGTGGATGTCAGTGGCCTTCGGAAGCGCCGAACATGGTCTTGGCGTAGATGATGCCGAGGCCATAGGCGCCACCGAACCTCTTGGCGATGCCGGTGGTCATGTCGTAGGTCTCGGTGCGCGCCCAGTCGCGCTGCAGCTCGAGCATGTACTGGAGCGCCGTCATAGGCCGGACGCCGGCCTGCACCATGCGGTCCATTGCGCGCTCGTGCGCCTCGTCGGACACGTCGCCACAAGCGTCGGCAATCACATAGACCTCGAAGCCTTGATCGAGCGCCGACAGGGTCGGACCGACGATGCAGACGGAGGTCCACAGACCGCAGAAGACGAGGCGCTTCTTACCGATGCGATTAACCTCTTCGATTACGGCCGCATCTTCCCAGGTGTTCATGGAGGTGCGGTCGAGAAGCGCCTGTCCGGAGAAGGCATCGGTGATCTCGGCGAACATGGGGCCGGAGAAGCTCTTTTCCGCGACCGTCGTCAGGATCGTGGGGACCTTGAAGCCGGCAGCCGCATTGGCGACCAGCGCCGCATTGTTGCGCAGTTGCACAGCGTCGATCGACTTTGTCGCAAACGACATTTGTGATTGAAAGTCGATCATGATCAGTGCGTGGTCCTTGGGCGAGACGAGAAGGTTGCCGGGGGTCGGTGTTGCGTTCAGCGTCATGGAACTAGCCTCTTTCTTTTGGTTGCCGATGTTCGCTACTGTGCCGGGGATGACCGCGCGTTTCTTGAAGCCAACGACGGACTTTTGTACTTTTTGATCGCCGCTGAGACTGAAGCCGGTGCGCGTTTACATGCCGACGTTGAGCGACCGAGACACGCTTCAACCGTACGGTTGCGAGGGCTCTTGACCCTTCCCGCAAGGCTCGTTGATCGGATCTGCTCTTTGTTGTCGGGCCTTGCTCAGGACTGCCGGCTTCGTCTCCAGGCTCGGGGGGCAATGCCCATGGCCCGTACGAACGAACGGGTGAAATGGCTTTGGTCGACGAAGCCGCAGACGCGAGCGATCTCGCTCAACGGGGTTTGTGAGAACTGCAGCAAATCAACCGCCTTTTCGATGCGCTGTTGCTGCAACCACCGATGCGGGGTTTTTCCCATGGTTTCTCGGAAGGCCCGAAGAAATGTCGCCTGCGACAGATTGCAGGCCGAAGCGAGCTGTTCGACGGTCAGGTCGCCATTCAATTGGCTCCGCACGAGATCCTTGATCTTGGCCTGGCAATGTGAGGAGAGCCGCCGTCCGCTGGCGGCCCCACCGCCTCGACCGTTACCATATTGCTGAACAACGTGAACTCCGATTGCGACCGAGAGCTGGTCAACAAACAAGGTGCTCCTGTCCGCGCTCCCATCCACTGTGGCAAACAGGGCGCCGAGCATGCCGCCGAGCACCGGATCGGGGTGCCCGGCAAAGGACCGCAATTCACTGACCCCTCTGAAGTCGGTCGCATCGGCGATCCGCTGGAGCGCATTGTGATCGATTTCGAGCAGCATGAAATCGAAGGAACCGCTGAGATCAGCGCGATAATCATCTGCAAAATTCCGCAAATACACGGCGTTTTGCTCGAATTCATGGACGGACGAATGATGCTCTTTGAAGATCCGGCGCCGGTGTCCACCTGCTGCGGAAAGACCGAGCAGATACCCGCGCCCGGTCGCTGGTGTCGTGACCCTGTCTGGCGGCGCCGCCGACCTCTTGCGATAGAACGTCATGTTGCGGCCCTCGATCGCTCGGTCGTCGTCGAGTCTGTCCATGGAACAACCGAGATTGTCATGTCTCTTGATTGCTGCCATGGAAGAGACGTCCGTCATGCCTTGGTCCCGTACGTTGAGCTTACCTGAAGCGAAACCTCTTCGACTACAATCGCGGCACAGGACCGAGCCGACGCGAGGATCCCTGTTCGAAGGGGCAACTTCACGCAGGTGCGCCGAGTCGCGATGAATGGCCGCATCATCGCCGCGGCCGGGGTAACGTTCTTGAACGAAACTCACGCGTTTTGAACGATTTGAGCCAATGATCGGGATCAGTCACCAAGTGGACCGAAAGCTACGTTGGAAGGCTTGTTCTTTCGTCTGAAGCGTGCCGGTGTGTCTCCCGTCAGACTTGTGAAGACCCTGGTCATGTGGCTCTGATCTGCGAAACCGCAACTGATCGCGACCTCCGCAATAGACAGGTCCTGCAACAACAGCTCTTTGACCCGCGCGACCCGGTACTCGGTGAGCCATTTCGAAGGGGTGCGCCCAAAGCTCTCCTTGAAAGCTTTATTGAAATAGCTCCGCGACAGTTCGCAGCGAGATGCCAGATCCCCGACCGAGAACGGCTCGTTGAAATTCGCAGCCAGAAATTCGGTAGCCAGTCTTTCCTGCCAGGGCGCCAGGGTGCCCTTCCTGCCTATCGGGAAGTGCAGACCGCCATAGGTCTGACTGAGATGTGTCAGCATGGCGAGATTGATCTGCTCGAGGAACAGTGGATTGGCCTGTTGCGGGTTGTCGAGCGATGGCAGCAATGCCTGCGCAAGCCCGTGCATCACCGGATCGATACGGCCCTCAACGCAAGATAGCGCTGCGTATGCGCTGCGCCCAACCTCTTCCGAAAAGGCGCGCAGCCGGGCAAATGGAATATCGAAGCGGATGTTGTCGAACGGCGAGAGTTGATGACTTTGCCATTGATACCGAAGATCGGTTATCGCAAGCGAAGCCCTGGGACGGCGGCCCTCAAACACCAACTCGCCAGCTCGCCACAGCCTATGGGAGGCGAAGTCACGTAATTGAACGGTGACGCCGAATGCTTGCGCGCACGGAATGGCCGCCGCATCCAGATCGGGACGTTCGGAATAGATCCTCGTTACGGTTATATCGCCAGAAGCAATCGACTTGACGATGGGCCACGGCCCGCGAGTTATGCCGCTCAACCCCTCATGCAGTTCCATCGGCGTTTCTCCGAATATCTGGCTAGGTACGACCGTTCGGCGCTGTTTCGAATGCTGCAATAGCCCAGGATCGGACGGCGGAGCGACTGCGCAATAGTCCCAGGACCGGCCTCATCGCACGCAATCAATGCAGCCAACGCCCCCGCCATGCTGCCGGGGTCGTACCCGTCACCCGACGGAAAGCCTTGGTAAAATGATCCTCGTCAACGAAGCCGCACCGGTTGGCGATCTCCCCGAGTGTCAAGGAACGCTCGCCGAGATACTCCTTGGCACGTGCTGTTCGATAACGCACAAGCCACTGTTGCGGCGTCTGGCCCGTCACTCCCTTGAAGCCTTCGATAAAGCGACGGAGGGAAACACCAGCCGCCGAAGCTGCTGCCCCCATTGGGAATTGATCTGCAAAATGGTCGATCATGAAGTCCTTGGCTGACTTTTCCTGCCAAACCGTAAGCTGCGTTGAATGGGCCTCCCCCCCACCGCCATGGTCGCCATAAACGTGAAGCAGGTGGGCACCGATGGCGATGGCAATGTGCTGTAAGAGCGGAGTGTGGGAGTTTCCTTGCCGATCGAACAACGGCAAAAGAGCCCCTCCTAGATTGCGCATGACATCATCTTCCTCACCCCGCCGGCATCTGAGCCTGATTGCTTTTGGGGCGGTGGAGAACTCGGCAATTTCCCGAAGAAGTTCTCGCGGCAGTTGGAAGGCGAGGGAATCGAGATCGCTGACCAACCGGATGCAGGCGCCATGGGCAAGATCGACGAGGCAAATGGAACCTTGCCGGAAGCGGCGAGTCTCGCTCTCGGTGCCATCGGGAGCAACGTCGCAATGCGACGCGTCCTTGATGTACAGCATCAGAAAGTAGGCTTCGGCCGGCGGCAAGGAAACCAGGCGGTTGGCATCCCCGTTGCTCCGCCACTCCAGGCGCGTCACGGAAAATCCGGCGTCCCGAACCGGCCGAGCCGGGAGACACGGAGCATCCGGCAACCCAAAATGAGCGCCGACGCCCTCTTCCGTTCCCGTCCTCATCCGCGCCTCCAGTTAAATTTGCTTTTCTGCTGCAAGAGGTCCGGCCGCGAGCGGGCCGAAATATATCGACACCAGAAGGGTTCCCATATAGACCCTTCATGTTCGATTCAAAGAAAGAATGCCCGCGAGCGCGTTCAATTTCTTGTAATATCTGCTCGCCTTTTGCCGGATAAGGCACCTTTTACGGGAAAATTGACCGGCGTTCGCCCGCGTTTCACAGGGGGCGTGTATGAGTCACGTATCGCTCGAAGAAGTCCGAGAATCTTGCGACGCGCATTGGCAGTTTCTCGTACGGCGGATAGTATAATGTCAGCCAGAGCTCGGGAGGCTCCCACTCAGCAAGAACCTGCTTTAGCACGCCCCGCGCAAGCGCGTCGTCCACAATGAAATGCGGCAGCAGGGCTACGCCTTGTCCGTCTTCGACAAGTCTGGCGATAAGCTCGCCGTTGTTCGCCGCCAATACTTTCCCGGCCAATGCCTTTCGTGTCCGCCCGGCGTGCGTCAGCTCCCAGCTCTCGGCGATCGCCTCCTCGTCGTACGCGATACAGGTATGTCGATGGAGGTCATCGGGACTTTCGGGTGTTCCGAAAGCGGCGAGATAGCCTGGGGAGGCGACAAGGATGCGCCGCACGCGACACACTTTGCGCCATATTGTCGACTTGTCGCGCGGCGTCTCCGAAACCCTCAATGCGAGATCGAACCGCTCGGAAAGGATGTCGATGAACCGATCCGTCAGGGATAGCGAAACGCTCACCTGCGGATATTCGGCCCGAAACCCTAAGACGATGTCCGGCAGGAGCTGTTGACCGAGCGATAGCGGCGCGTTGATGCGGATCAGCCCGGCCACGTCCCCATGCTCGTCGCGAATTTCCTCCCTCACTTGGTCGAACTGCCTGATCAGTGGCTCTACGCGCGCCGCGTAGACGGCACCGGCGGACGTCAGAGAGACCTGACGTGTGGTGCGCAGCAGGAGCTGCACTCCCAGACTCTCCTCCAGCGCACTGACGGCGCGGGTCACCGTCGGCGGTGTCATCGATAACTGTCGCGCCGCCGCCGTGAAGCTGCGCTGCTGCGCTACAGCCAGGAATACTCGGATATCGCTGAGATCACCCATGGCCCTTTTATTGCAGTTTTTGCAGCAATATTGTCAATATTATTGCTATTCACTTCCGTTAAGACCTGACCGATTTTGTCTCCAGATCAACCGATAGACGCTAGCCCCGGAGAGAAATCTGCCATGCTCACACAGATCAAAGGCCTTCATCACGTCACCTCGATGGCCGCCAGCGCCCAGGAGAACAGCGACTTCTTCACCAAGACGCTCGGCCTGCGCCGCGTAAAGAAGACAGTGAATTTCGATGACCCTGAGGTGTATCACCTTTATTACGGCGACGAGATCGGCACGCCGGGCTCGGTGATGACCTATTTCCCGTTTCCCCATATCGCCAAGGGACGTCAGGGTGCCGGCGAAGTCGGCGAGACCGCTTTCGCCGTCGCTAAGGACGCGCTCGGCTACTGGAGGGAACGACTCGTCTCGCACGCCGTCACGGGGCTGTCGGAGCACGAACTCGGCGGTGAAAAGTGCCTTCGCTTCAAGGGTCCCGACGGCGATGCCTTTTCGCTGGTCGAAGTCGATGGTGATGCTCGCCCCGGCTGGGCGAGCGTAGAGATCGACGCGGACAAGGCTATCAAGGGTTTCCGCGGCGCAAGTCTGCGCCTTAGGGATCCGGGCGCGACGCGGGAACTGCTCAGCTTCATGGGTTACCAGGAGGTGGATCGCAAAGGCGATTGGTCGCGCTACACCGTTAGCGGTGGCAACGGTGCCGACATCATCGACCTGGATATCGCCCCCGCGGCCGTTCTCGCCCGCATCGGCGCCGGATCGGTACATCACATCGCCTTCGCCGTGGAGGATCGGGCAGCTCAGCTCGAAGTTCGCAAGTCCCTGATCGACACCGGCTATCAGGTCACGCCTGTTATAGATCGCGACTACTTCTGGGCGATCTACTTCCGCACGCCCGGCGGCGTGCTGTTCGAAATCGCGACCAACGAGCCGGGATTTGACCGCGATGAAGACACCGCGCACCTCGGTGAAGCCCTGAAGCTTCCCACGCGCTACGAGCCTTATCGCGACCAGATCTCACGGCATCTCGAGCCTATCAGGGACTAACCGGCTTAAAGCCGCGGCAATTCGGGTCCAGCCCGAGGGAGAATACTACCATGACGATCTCATCCTATCAGGCGCTCGTAAGAGCGCCGCGAGGCAACGCGCCCATCGTCTTCGCATTTCACGGCACGGGTGGAGACGAATATCAATTCGCTGAGCTGGTCGGGCAAATTTTGCCGGACGCGGGGCTGATTTCCCCGCGTGGGGACGTCCCGGAGTTTGAGACTTTGCGCTTCTTTCGCCGAACGAGCGAAGGCTCCTACGACATGCAGGATCTGGCGAGACGAACAGAAAAGATGATCGGTTTCATTGCTGCCCACAAGGCAGAAAATCCGGGGAGGGAAATATACGGGCTTGGTTATTCAAACGGAGCAAACATCCTTGCGTCAGTTCTGTTCAGAGAGCCACAGCTTTTTGATCGAGCCGCCCTGCTCCATCCGCTCATCCCTTGGATCCCCGCAGATAACCCACAGTTGAGAGAGCGCTCAGTCCTCATTACCGCTGGCCAACACGACCCGATCTGCCCCCTCCCGCTGACAGAGCGACTGGTTGACTATTTCGCGGCACAGAAGGCTCGCGTAGAGGCATGCTACCATTCTGGGGGGCATGAGATACGAACTGAGGAGTTGGGCCCATTGTACTCGTTCCTAACCTGGAGGAAGACGGGTGCGGCCGACCTCGGCCGCAGAAACAACCGCTAGACTCTCTGCGGTAACAAGCCAGGGCCGCCCTGGGCGTGGCGGTCTGGTGAAAGCGTATGTTTCTGAAGCGCTTGTGATAGTCAGTCCGACCACCGGATCAGCCCACTACGCCTGCTGAGGATTGAAGACAGAATCTAAGCACCGGGCCCGCCACGCTGGATCACCAAGACATTCCGCGGAAGCCCTGATGCCGACAGCGCCTCACTGAATGGGCTTGTGAGGGCTGGCAGCGTGTTCCTTTACCACTTCATTTGAACTGTCGACTTCCTGAAGCAAGACGTCATAGCCCCAAAGATTGGCGAGATGCTGCAGGACGAGCTTCGTATCGGCTTCCTGAAGAAACCAATCGTTCGTGACGTTGTGGCGCAAGAGAAGGCGGCGGTCACCGGCAAGATCGACATCGACGATGTCTATTCCCGGGTCAATCCAGCCGATGTCGTATTCGCGGGAAAGCTGGCGGCGGATGCGCCGATAGCCGCGTTCGTCGTGAATTGCCGAAACCAGGATTCCTTCTTCCTGCTCCGGATCGTCGTAAAGATGGAAAAGGCGCAACTGGCGAATCAGGTTGGGGCTCAGGAACTGATTGATGAAACTCTCGTCGCGATAATCGGCCCAGATGTTACGCAGCACCGACATTGCATCGCCTTGTCCGGCAATGTCCGGGAACCACGCCCTGTCCTCCTCCGTCGGTGCCGTCACGATCCGCTCGATATCTTGCATCATCGCAAAACCCAGCGCATAGGGATTGAAGCCCGAGAAACGACGATCGTCGTAGTTGGGCTGGAAGACGACATTGGCATGTGATTTCAAAAATTCGAGGAAGTTTCCGTCACTGATCTGCCCGCGCTCGTGAAGTCTGTTCATGATCCGGTAGTGGACGTAGGTAGCCGTACCCTCGTTCATCACCTTGGTCTGACGCTGCGGATGAAAATACTGCGCGACATGGCGGACGATCCGCAAGATCTCACGCTGCCATGGCTGCAGCAATGGCGCTGATTTTTCGAGGAAGTAGAGGATATTGTCCTGTGGAAGGCCAAGCGCGAGGCGCCGCTTCTCCAGGCCGACATCGGCTGCGGTGCGCTTCTTGCCGGTGGGAACAGTGCGCCAAAGATCGTTGAACACCTGCTCTTCGTGGACGCGGCGCTCCTGCTCCCGCCGCTCCTCGTCGCGAAGGTCGACCTTCGTCTTGCCGGCGTGCCGATGTACGCCGTGCGACATCAGCGCGTGCGCGGCATCGAGCGTCCGCTCGACCTCGACCTCGCCATAGCGCTCCTCGCAGCGGGCGATGTAGCTCTTTGCGAAATTGAGATAGTCGAGAATGCCATCAGCATCCGTCCAGAGCTGGAAGAGATAGTTGTTCTTGAAGAAGTGATTATGTCCGAAGGCGGCGTGTGCGATGACCAAGGTCTGCATCGTCGCCGAGTTTTCCTCCATCAGGTAGGAGATGCAGGGCGAACTGTTGATGACGATTTCATAGGCAAGGTCGCGCATGCCGCGCCGGTAGAATGCCTCGTGATGGGCAAAATGCTTGCCGAAGGACCAATGGCGATAAAAGAGCGGCATTCCGGTCGATGAGTAGGCATCGAGCATCTGTTCCGATGTGATGACCTCGATCTGATTGGGGTAGACATCCAGGCCGAGCTCGCCGAGCGCGATCTCCTCGCAGGCGTCATGGACACGCTGGAGCGTTGGAAAATCCCAGTCGGCGCCGTTAAAAAGCAACCGCTCCTTTGACATCGCCGTGGTCGTCATGGGGCAACCTTCGATTGTGCATCGCGTTTCTGGAAGAGATCGTGGAAGACCGGGAATATCTCGTTCCGTCGGCACACCTTGCGCATGGACAGGGGCACCTGCTCGGCGCGGATCCCTTCATAGAGCGTCCAGAGCGGTGAGCGGGATACGGAGGAGTCGTTGTCTTCCTCGCCGACCTCGATATAGGCGAAATACTGGCATAGGGGCAAAATCTCATGACGCAGCAGTTGCCCTGTCGTGGTGCCGTCCGAATAGGAGTTGTCGCCATCGGAAGCCTGGGCGGCATAGATGTTCCACTCAGCCGGATCGAACCGGGCCGCGACTATCGCGCGCATCGCCGCAAGTGCGCTTGATACCAGCGTACCGCCTGTGGCCGGGCCATAGAAGAAGGTTTCCTCGTCCACTTCCTCGGCCTTGTCCGTATGGCGGATGAAGACGATTTCGACCTTCTTGTAGCGCTGCGACAGGAAAAGGTAGAGCAGAAGGTAGAACCGCTTGGCAAGATCCTTCATATGCTCCGACATGGAGCCGGAGACGTCCATCAGGCAGAACATGACGGCTTTCGCCACCGGTTTCGGCTCGCTTTCGAAGCGGCGATAGCGCACATCGAGCGGATCTATATAGGGAATGCGCCGGCTTTTTTCCGTCAACGCGTTGAGCTTGGCCTCAAGATCCCGGCGCTTCTCGTCGTCTTCGCATTCCCCGATCTCGCGCCGAAGTTCCTCCATCTCCTGGATGCGCGGGCGGCGAAGCGCGATACGTCGCATCATCGCCATCCGCGTCGTGCGCCCGACAGCTATGTTGGACGGTGAACCGGACACCGAATAACCAGCTCGCACGGGGCTTTCTTCCTCGGTTTCCGTCAGCCGGCGCTTGGCAAGATCGGGCAATTCCAGATCATCAAGAAAGACGTCGAGGAACTCCTCGCGCGTCAGCACGAAACGGAAACCATCCTCCCCGTCGCCTTCACCTGCCTCCTTCGGCCTGCCACCGCTCCTGCCAGGCGGCCGAGGGATGATGTCCCCCTCGACGAAAGCTCTGTTTCCGGGCAGGATTTGATCGCTGATGCCACCCTCGCCCCGGCGGAATCCCGGCTCCGTCAGGCCGTCAATCGGCAGTGTGATTTCGCCACCGTCGAGCACATCCCGAATATTACGGCTTTGCAGAGAACGTTTCACCGCCTGCTGCACGGCGCTTTTCGCGCGCCGAAGAAACCGTTGACGATTCTCTAAGCTTTTACCGCGCGGATTCAGCCGGCGGTCGACAATGTGCATGATAGCTCCCGCGTGAGCGTTAACTTGCCTGCTTAACGCGCATGTACCATTCCACTAGGCGCCGAACCTGTCTTTCGGTGTAGCCGCGCGAGGTCATGCGCGAAACGAATTCACTGTGTTTCTTTTCGGCTTCGCCGTCCTTCTTGGTGCCAAACGAAATAACTGGCAGCAGGTCCTCGACTTGTGAGAACATGCGTTTTTCGATCACCTCCCTGATCTTTTCATAGCTTGTCCAAGACGGGTTTTTCCCGCCGTTGTTTGCTCGCGATCGCAAGCAGAACTTGACGATCTCGTTGCGGAAATCCTTCGGGTTGGCGATACCCGCCGGCTTTTCAATCTTCGTCAGCTCCTGATTGAGCAGTTCCCTGTCGAGAAGCTGGCCGGTGTCCGGATCCTTGAAGTCCACATCCTCGATCCAGGCATCGGCATAGTCCACGTAGCGATCGAAAAGGTTCTGTCCGTAATCGGCATAAGATTCCAGATAGGCTTTCTGAATCTCGTTGCCGATAAACTCCGCATAGCGCGGCGCGAGCTCGGCCTTGATGAATTCCATGTAGCGTTTCTCGGTCTCGTCAGGAAACTGCTCACGGCGGATCGCCTGTTCCAGAACGTACATCAGATGAACCGGATCGGCCCCCACTTCGCTCGTATGATGATTAAAGGTCGAAGCGAGCACTTTGAAGGCGAAACGTGTCGATATTCCGTCCATTCCCTCGTCAACGCCGCCCGCATCCCGATATTCCTGGACGCTACGGGCGCGCGGATCGGTTTCCTTCAGGCTTTCGCCATCATAGGTGCGCATCTTGGAAAAGTATGTCGAGTTTTCATGCTTTCGCAAGCGCGAGAGCACCGAAAAGCGCGCCAGCATTTTGAGCGTCCCCGGTGCACAAGGAGCATCCGCGAGTTCCGATCCTTCGATCAGTTTCTCGTAGATCTTCTGCTCCTCGGTGACCCGGAGGCAATACGGCACCTTGATGACGCAGATGCGGTCGATGAAAGCCTCATTGTTCTTGTTCGCCTTGAAGCTCTGCCATTCGGCCTCGTTGGAATGCGCAAGAACAATGCCGGAAAAAGGAATGGCGCCGATATTTTCGGTACCAATGTAGTTCCCCTCCTGAGTCGCGGTCAGAAGGGGATGCAGCATCTTGATCGGCGCCTTGAACATCTCGACGAATTCCAGCAGCCCCTGGTTGGCGCGATTGAGCGCGCCTGAATAGCTGTAGGCGTCAGGATCGTTCTGGGAATAGGTCTCAAGCTTGCGGATATCGACCTTGCCCGCCAGCGAAGAAATATCCTGGTTGTTCTCGTCGCCCGGCTCGGTCTTGGCGATCGCGATCTGGCGCAATCGCGAAGGCTGCATTCGCACGACGCGAAATTTGGAAATATCGCCGCCGAATTCGTCAAGCCGCTTCAGGCACCAAGGGCTCATTAGCCCGGTCAACCGCCGCGTCGGAATACCGTATTCCTCAAGGAGCAGCGACCCCATCGTGGCTGGATCAAAGAGGCTGAGCGGACTTTCAAAGACCGGACTGACCTCCTCGCCCGCCTTCAGCACAAAGATCGGATGGACTTCCATCAACTGCTTCAAGCGTTCAGCTAGCGAGGACTTGCCGCCGCCCACCGGACCGAGGAGATAAAGAATCTGCTTGCGTTCCTCGAGCCCCTGTGCGGCATGGGTGAAGAACGAAACGATCCGCTCGATCGTCTCTTCCATCCCGTAGAACCCAGCGAAGGCAGGATATGTCCGGATCGTCCTGTTCATGAAGACCCTGCCCAGGCGCAGATCCTTGGCGGTGTCCAATACTTCCGGTTCGCCTATCGCCGCAAGGAGACGCTCCGTCGCGTTGGCATAGGCAAGCGGCTCCTGTTTGCAGAGCGCCAAGTATTCTGCGATGGACATCTCAGTTTCGCGTCGCGTTTCGTAGTTACGCGTAAACGCATCGAACACGGATTCATTCAGCATGGGCCCTCCATTCAAGGTTTATGCCACAGGCTCCCGAAATAGCCGTACCACCGCAATGGAAACAACATTTCGTTGAGAATCAATATGTTTCGTGAATTGATTGGACACCCGTCCGCCGTCTATGGCAATGCACAAAAATGTGCATCCACCGGTGGTTTTTGGCTCCAATCAAACTAACTATACTATATCCTAATTCGTAAGGCGCCAGTGCGATATCAGCACATTTCAGGACGTGACATGAGGCCGCAAAGGGCTTCTAATGCCGCTGCTACTGATTCCCGCGCGCGGAAAACCGAAAGTTTCCACGCTTGAACCGTTGCGCTTACGATTTTGATCTTCCCACGAACCGGCATAAGCAGCCCGGGACCGCGAGCCTTGCATGCTCCAGCGGACACTTTTGCTATATTTGCCGACTCAAACATCAAATTCCTCATCCGAGGTTACGCCCCTTGTTGAAAGGGGCGTAACGAAAGCTGTCAAGCAGGGGTGAGCGTCATCGACGCCCCGGCTGCTGCAATATTGAGACCAAGCTGGCCTGTTACGCTGAGAGGCTGGAGATGGATCGATCCCGCGGTACCACCGACCAGGACATTCGCACCGACACCGGCGCCAAGCGTGGCTTCAGCCACGGCGCCGACATAAAGGCCACCGAGCGAGCCGCGGTGATAACCGGCAGTCGGCGCGAAGACGGCCCAAATGAGGCGGCTGCGCGTCGTGAAGCCGAGATCCACACCAAGTTTCCTGATGTCGCCGGTATAGTGATCGGAAATCTCCTGACCAACACTTGAAGTGAAAACGCAGTCGGCTTCCTTTGCTGAGCCCAGCACGTAACCGAGGCCGCCACCGACATCGCATGTCAGGAGGCCAATCTTTACTCCACCGCGTACGTCCGGCTCTTGGTAGCGCCGAATCGTGTCTGCTGCACTTGCAGCCGTCACGCAGGCTTGAGCCAGTGATGCTGCGGCAACTATCATCGCAATGGACTTTTTCATCATGGTCTCCTTACTAAAATGGCGATGGCATTAGTGTTCAGCCAGCGAAGAACCAACTCTGAAACACATAACGTGTGTCGTCGAAGAATGATCCAAGCTGACTTCACCTATCTGCATGTCTTGGCGCCGCGCCTTGGTTGCATGGTGCGGACAACCAACACTGCTCACATCGCAAACGGACATTTCGAAGGCGCAGCCCAAATCGGCGTGGGTCGGCTTCCTTTTTCTTTCGACACGTGGCGGAAAAGCGACAGCGAGCAAATTGGCACTCGATATCGTCTTTGGGAACTTTGAAACAGGGTTGGCGTTGAGGGCAAAACAGGGAGTGTTTCGTCATGCGTACAAAGATGACTATCCTTGCAATTGCTTACGTCGCAATCAGTGGCCTGTTGCTTGCAGTCGCTCATCAGTCGTCCGGCCCAGTCACAACAGAAAAGACCGACCGCTGGCGGTGCCGACAACGGCGCGGTATTCCTTAGCGAGCGCTTTGCCGGCTGAGCTGCATTCAACCAACCAGTATCCGGTTTCGAACCGAAGCTACGCCCTGAACGCCACGGGCCACGGCCGTCGCGCGTTCGATTTCATCGGCAGTACCAACCGTGCCGGTAAGTACGACGTCGTCGCCATCGGCGGTGACCTCGACGTCCGAAGCGTCAATGCCGCCAGCTGTCGCAAGCGCGCCAGCCACTGCCCTTTCAAGCGATGCATGATCCATCGATACTGCTTCGATTTCAGGCTGCCTCCCGTGGAATGTAGCCTTCTTGAATACCATGATCGTTCCTCCTGTTGGATTGCGGAGAAACGCAAAGGCATCCGGCTTTGTTGCAACCTCGATCTTGGGATCGCCTACCAGCTTACCCGGTAGTTGACATTGACGCTGGCTGAACGTCCCGGCGAAAGCGGATCAGTGACCGAAGCATTGAGATTGAGGTTCGGAAGAACAGCCTGGCTGACGCCGACCGAAGTCGAAAAGTCCTTGCCGAAATCGGTCAAGCTGCTTCCTGCCGAAATTGACGTTCCCGTCCAGGGATAGATCAGTTTCAGCGCCTGGGTTGCCGTCACCGACGTCTGACGTGTTTCGACGGGAGCGTAGCCGAGGCTGACAGCGCGGCTTGTCTGCAGATCGAGCGAGTCAGAGAGAATAAAACTGCGCGAGCGGCTCAGCATGAGCGAACCACTGCCGCGCAACGTATCGATCCGGAGGCTTGCATCCTCTTGCGCCCTGCCTGCCGGCGTGACGCGCGCCTTTGTGATTTTTCCCCAAAAGGTCGCCTGTCCGGAGCCGGGCTGGATGGCTTCGCCATCGGTCGATGCGAGCGCCAGGTCGGCGCCGGCGCTCGTTTCCCATTCGAATGGAAGGCGAAAGCCCATCGTCGCCTTGTAGGACTGCTCGGAAACCCGCACCGGCGCCCAGATCAGGAGATTGTCCGCCTTGGCGGGAAGTGGCCCCAGAAGGCATGCCCCCGACAATAGTATTTTCTTCAACGTCGTCATCAAATCCAATCGCACTCAGCACGCGAGGCGCAAATACCCGCTGATGCGCTTTCGCGCATCCCTTCAACTCCTCCCGATGTATGAACTGGCCCGGCATCTGATGCCGTTTGCCATGCGGCGCAGCATCAATCGTAGGCGACCGCAGACCAACCGCGGAGCTAAATCCCGCAGAACCGTTACAAAATTACATCCGAAGCTGATCGTGTAAACCCCTCAACGGCAGAAAAGTGCTGCACTGCACACTTGCCGCCCATTTCAAAGCCTTGTAGAGCCAGAGGCTAATGGCAAATTTTCGGCAAAAAACCCGCATGACGACCGGCACAAACGCGCCGCGGCGCCTCAGCATCTTTGGTTCAACGGGCTCGATCGGACAAAATACGCTCGATGTCATCCAGCAGCTGGGCGGCCGTGAGAGCTATGAAATTTCCGTGGTGACCGGAAATGAGAATGTTGAGCTCCTTGCGCAGCAGGCAAGGTCGACCGGCGCGCGGCTAGCAGTCACGGCAAACGACAGCAAATACAGATTGCTGAAGGCCGAGCTCTCGGGCAGCGGCATTGCGGTCGCGGCCGGCGCTCAAGGACTGGCGGAAGCCGCCGACATCGAAGCGGACTGGGTCATGGCCGCCATCGTCGGCACGGCGGGGCTGGCGCCGACACTGGCGGCAGCGGGCAAGGGTGCGGTGATCGCGCTGGCAAACAAGGAGTGCCTTGTTTCAGCAGGCGATCTCTTCGTCGAAGCAGTACTCAACGGCGGCGGGCTGTTGATCCCGGTCGATAGCGAGCACAGTGCCATTTTCCAGTCGCTTGACGAAAATCAGCGGCACGCCGTCGAACGGATCATCCTGACAGCATCGGGCGGGCCTTTCCGCACATGGTCGCGCGCCGAGATGGCGAATGTGACTGCGGCAACCGCACGCGCCCATCCGAACTGGTCGATGGGGTTGAAAATCTCCATCGGCAGCGCCTCGATGTTCAACAAGGCCTTGGAGATGATCGAGGCTAAGCACCTTTTCAGCGTCTGCCCGGACCAGATCGAGGTGGTCGTGCATCCGCAATCCATCGTCCATTCGATGGTCGGTTATACCGATGGATCCATCATCGCCCAACTCGGCAGCCCGGATATGCGAACGGCGATCGGTTATGCGTTGGAGTATCCGCACCGGCCGAAGCTGAATGTCGAGCGCCTGGATTTCGCAAAGCTTTCCCGTCTGGACTTCGAAGCGCCGGACGAACGTCGTTTCCCCGCTCTCAGGCTCGCGCGCACGGCATTGGAGCGAGGCGGCTTGCAAGGGGCAATCATGAACGCTGCTGAGGAAGTAGCCTTTCATGCCTTCGTCGACGAAAGGATCGGCTTCCTGCAAATGGCCGATATTGTCGAAGCCGTTATGGACAGGATGGCCGGCACGGGCGGCGCGCACTCGATGGATGACGTCTTTGCGGCCGACGCCGAAGCTCGCAGACTTGCAGCCGAACTGGTTGCAGTCAACGAAAAGGCCGCCTGAGGGCGGACCGGTCCTTCTTTCCGCCCGGTGTAGCGGTGCAACCGCAACGTCGAGACAAGCCACTGGTCCCGATGGTCTGGTGACGAATCCGAAGCAGGGAACAAGTCTCGAGTGCTGGCTCGTCTTATTCGGTGAAGCCGATCGCCCTTATGCGACCTGCCTTGCGAGCGCGCATCGTGACCAGAGGGAATGGAGTGCTGCGACCAGTTGTTCGATGTCGGCATCGGAATGCAGCGGCGTCGGGGTGATGCGCAGCCGTTCGGTCTTCTTCGGCACCGTTGGATAATTGATCGGCTGGACATAGACGCCGAAATTGTCGAGCAGCAGATCCGAGATCCACTTGCACTTTGCCGCATCGCCGACCACGACCGGCACGATGTGGCTCGGGTTCGGCATATGCGGGATGCCGCGCTGGTCGAGCAGTAATCTCAGCTTGCGCACCCGGTCCTGATGGCGGGCGCGCTCGAACTGGCTGACCTTCAGGTGCTGGATCGAGGCCACCGCCCCGGCAGCAAGTGCTGGCGGCAGCGCCGTCGTGAAGATGAAGCCGGAGGCAAACGAGCGGATGAAATCGCAAAGCGCGCTCGAGGCGGCGATATAGCCGCCCATGACGCCGAAGGCCTTGCCGAGCGTGCCTTCGATGACGGTCAGCCGGTCCATCAGCCCCTCGCGCTCGGCAATGCCGCCGCCGCGCGGACCATACATGCCGACGGCATGCACCTCGTCGAGATAGGTCATCGCGCCATACTTGTCGGCGAGATCGCAGATCTCCCTGATCGGTGCGATATCGCCATCCATCGAATAGACGCTCTCGAAGGCGATCAGCTTCGGCGCCTTCGGATCGGCGGCCGCGAGCTTGGCTTGGAGATCGGCCACGTCATTGTGCTTCCAGATCACCTTGCTGCATTTTGCGTGGCGAATGCCTTCGATCATCGAGGCATGGTTCAGCGCGTCGGAAAAGATGATCAGCCCGGGGATCCTGGCGCCGAGCGTGCCGAGCGATGCCCAGTTGGAGACATAGCCGGAGGTGAAGATCAGCGCGGCTTCCTTGCCGTGCAGATCGGCAAGCTCGCGCTCGAGCAGCACGTGGTGGTGATTGGTGCCAGAGATATTCCGGGTGCCTCCCGCACCCGCGCCACAGTGGTCGATGGCCTTCTTCATCGCCTCGACCACCTTCGGGTTCTGGCCCATGCCGAGATAGTCGTTGGAACACCAGACGGTGACGTCCTTCTGACCGTCTGCCGTATGGCGCGTGGCGCGCGGAAAGCTGCCGCGATGACGCTCGAGATCGGCGAAAACCCGATAGCGGCCTTCCTTGTGAAGCCCGTCCAGCTCGCTCCTAAAAAATCCTTCGAAATCCATCCATGTGCTCCAGTATCGCGCGACGGTTTTGCTGAGCGGACGATCGCGCGTCAACCCTTACATCACGCTTTAGCATCAACTGCGGCAAATGGCCCATATTTTTGAATGATTCCAGACAAAAATTCCGCCACCCTCGCTGATCCGGGCGCGTTCCTGCACAGTTGATGGAGCCGGCGAGCCGGCTCCATTCGATATGCTAGCCCGCTCTCGCAATGGCGCGCTTTGCCATCACCTTCACCAGATTTGCGCGATATTCCGCGCTGGCATGCAGGTCCGACATCAACCCCGCCGGATCGACATTGACACTGGTGATCGAAGCCGGCGACCAGTTGGCGCCCAGCGCCTGCTCCATCGCAGATTGGCGAAAGACACCGCTGGAGCCCGCACCGGTTACGGCGACGCGCACGCCGCCTTGTCCCTTGGCAACGAAGACGCCGGTCATGGCATAGCGGGAAGCCGGATTCGCAAACTTGGCGTAGCCGGCCTTCTCCGGCGCCTCGAAGCTGATCGCTACGATCAGCTCACCCTCCTCAAGCGCCGTTTCGAAAAGGCCGGTGAAGAAATCGCCGGCTGCGATTTCGCGTTTATTCGTGACGATACTGGCATTCAGGGCAAGGATCGCAGCCGGATAATCGGCAGCAGGATCGTTGTTGGCGATTGAGCCGCCGATGGTGCCCATATTCCGCACATGCGGATCGCCGATCCGTCCCGCGAGTTCGCACAACGCGGGGCAAATTGCGCCGATTGCGGCAGAAGACGCCACTTCCGCATGTGTCACTGCCGCACCGATCCGCACCTTGCGGCCTTCGACCTGGATACCCTTCATCGACTCAATGTGGCGTATATCCACCAGGTCGCTTGGCGCGGCAAGCCGTTGCTTCATCGTTGCGATCAAAGTCATGCCCCCGGAGACATATTTGCCCTCTGGTGCGCCGGTGATCATGCTCACGGCCTCATCGACTGTCGAGGCCCGGTGATAGTTCGTCTGATACATGGCCGTTCCTCCTCAGTGGGTTGGTTGTGCAGCCATCCACACCTTCTGCGGCGTAGCTGGCATAGTCAGCATGTTGTTGCCGATCGCATCGGTGATCGCATTCATCAGCGCTGGCGGCGAGCCGATCGCGCCCGCCTCGCCGCAGCCCTTGACGCCCAGCGGGTTGCTCGGACATGGGGTGTTTTGATGCGACAGATCGAAGGATGGCAGGTCGTCGGCACGCGGCATGGCGTAATCCATGTAGCTCGCGGTCAAAAGCTGGCCGCTCTCGTCGTAATGAACACCTTCAAGCAGCGCCTGGCCGATGCCTTGCGCCAGGCCTCCATGGACTTGGCCTTCGACAATCATCGGGTTGATGATATTGCCGAAGTCGTCGGCAGCGACGAACTGCACAATTTTCGTCGTCCCCGTTTCGGGATCGACTTCGACCTCGCAGATGTAGCAGCCTGCCGGGAACGTGAAGTTCGATGGATCATAGAAGGCCGTCTCCTTCAGCCCCGGCTCCATCCCGGAAGGCAGATTGTGGGCGGTGTAGGCGGCAAGCGCGACCTGGAACCATGGCAGCGTCTTGTCCGTGCCCGCCACCTTCAACTCGCCATTTTCGATCACGATATCGCTCTCATCCGCCTCCATGAGATGCGCGGCAATCTTTTTCGCCTTGGCCTCGACCTTGTCGAGCGCCTTGGCGACCGCCGACATGCCAACGGCACCGGAGCGCGAACCATAGGTGCCCATGCCCATCTGCACCTTGTCGGTATCACCGTGAACGATGGATATGCTATCGATCGGCACGCCGAGCCGGCCCGCGACGAGCTGTGCGAACGTCGTTTCATGTCCCTGCCCGTGGCTGTGCGATCCGGTCAAGACCTCCACGGTACCGACGGCATTGACCCGCACCTCGGCGGATTCCCAAAGGCCAACACCGGCGCCGAGCGAGCCGACCGCCTGCGATGGAGCAAGCCCGCATGCCTCTATATAGCAACTCATGCCGATGCCGCGCTTCATGCCACGGAGGCTAGCCTCCTCCTTGCGCTGAGCAAAGCCGTCCCAATCGGCCGCCTGCATCGCCGCGTTGAGCGAAGCTTCGTAATCGCCTGCGTCATAGGTCAAAATGACCGGCGTCTGGTGGGGGAACGAGCGGATGAAATTCTTCCGCCTGAGTTCAGCAGGCGAAACGCCGAGCTCGCGCGCCGCCATATCCATTGTCCTCTCGAGGAGATAGGTCGCCTCTGGCCGCCCCGCGCCGCGATAGGCGTCGACGGGCGCGGTGTTGGTATAGACGGTACGCACATTGGCGTGGATTGCCGGGATGTCATACTGGCCGGAAAGCAGCGTCGCGTAGAGGTAGGTCGGCACGCAGGACGAGAACAGCGACATGTAGGCGCCGAGATTGGCGATCGTATCGACCTTCAGTGCCGTGATGCGATTGTCTGCATCGAAAGCCATCGTGACCTTGGAGACATGATCGCGGCCGTGCGCATCCGTGAGAAAGGCCTCGGTGCGGTCTGCAGTCCATTTTACCGGCACGCCGGTCTTCTTGGATGCCCAGAGACAGACGATCTCCTCCGGATAGATGTAGATCTTGGAGCCGAAGCCGCCGCCGACATCCGGTGCAATGACCCGCAGCTTGTTTTCCGGCGCCACGTTGTAAAAAGCGCTCATGACCAGCCGCGCCAGATGCGGATTCTGGCTGGTGGTGTAGCAGGTGTAATGGTCGTCGCCTGCATCGTAGATGCCGAGCGTGGCGCGCGGCTCCATCGCATTGGGAGAGAGGCGATTATTGACGATATCGACCTCAATCACGTGTGCTGCTTGCGCAATCGCCTGGTCGGCAGCGGCGGCGTCGCCGATCTCCCAGTCGAAGATCAGGTTATTGACAGCTTCCGGATGAATTTGCGGCGCGCCAGGTTTCAGTGCATCGACCGCCTCGATCACAGCCGGCAGTTCCTCGTAGTCGACAACGACCGATTCTGCCGCGTCGCGCGCTTCGTCAAGCGAGTCCGCTATGACGATCGCAACAGCATCGCCCACATAGCGAACCGTCTCCACCGCCAACGGGCGCCAGGCGCCCATTTTCATCGCAGAACCGTCCTTCGAATGGATCATCCATCCGCAGATGAGGTTGCCGATGCCGTCTTCGCGCAATTGCTTGCCGTTTAGCACGTCGACGACGCCAGGCATGGCTTTCGCAGCGGAAATATCGACGTTCCTGATCTTGGCATGCGCATGCGGGCTGCGAACGAAATAGCCATATTTCATTCCTGGCACGACCATATCGTCGGTATAGCGGCCCTTGCCGGTCAGGAACCGCTTGTCTTCCTTGCGCGCGACCCGTGCGCCAATTCCTTCGACACCCATGATGTCCTCCCGATGGGGTTCTGGCCCGGCACTCCGCCAAAGAATATCGTGTTCGGCAGTCGGCCAGGCAATTGCGGAAATTACTCGGCAGCCTGCTTAGCGCCGCCGTGCATCTCCGCATTGGCGGAAAGAACGGCCTTGACGATGTTGTGATAACCGGTGCAGCGACAGATGTTGCCTTCGAGCTCCTGGCGAACCGTCTGTTCGTCCAGTTGCCCGCCATGACGATCGATCATGTCGACCGCGGTCATCACCATGCCGGGCGTGCAGAATCCGCACTGGAGCCCGTGATGTTCCTTGAAGGCGGCCTGAACCGGATGGAGCCCACCATCTGCGGCCAGGCCTTCGATCGTCGTGACCGACGAGCCCGATGCCTGAACGGCGAGGATCGAGCAGCTCTTGACCGACTTGCCGTCCATGTGCACGACGCAGGTGCCGCACTGCGTCGTATCGCAGCCGACATGCGTTCCCGTCAGGCCGAGTTTTTCACGAATGAATTGGACAAGAAGCGTGCGCTCTTCACAGTCGCCGCTCACCGCCCGGCCGTTCACCGTCAGTTTCACCTTCACCATGATTTTCTCCTCGTGCCTCCTCCAGGCACAGGAACATCATTTGACTTTTTCGGTTAGGGATCAACCGCTACTTTGGGGAGTTCTGCCAAATTTGCTCTACGGACGACTGCATGACTCCGCATGACGTCTGAATCGGATTGAAAACAGCCGTGGACACAAAAATTTCAGGTTCAAACTGGACGCCATCCTGTTGCGACATAGTTCTAATTGTCAAAAGACACCGTGAAGGGACAGCGGCTGCCAAGCGGGCAGTCAACCTTGGAGAGAAAAATGAAGAAAGCAATCGCATTTGCTCTGATCGGCCTCTCGATCGCGAGCTGCACGCCTACTGAGCAGGGTGCCGGGATCGGTGCGGCATCAGGCGCGGTCATCGGCGGGGTCGCCACAGGCAATGTTCGCGGAGCCGCAGTCGGCGCTGCGATCGGCGGCGTCACGGGTGCCGTCATCGGCAGAGTCTCCGAACAGCCCGGCCAATGCTACTATCGCGACCGCTATGGTCGCCGCTACATCGACGATTGCCCCGGCGATTATCGCTGAGACACAGTTGTGCAAGGTCCGAAAATCCCGGCTGCAACCGGGATTTTTCATCTTTCGTACTAAATTAGCTCGAAAAGAGCTTAAATCGGTACACCTCGTGCATTTTTGCCGCTAAGCTGTTAATGGCTGGGCAACGCATGTAATTAAAAGCGGCTGATGCAGATCAGAGGGACGACACCGAAATCAGGTTTTGCGTATCGGCGGGCAGGCACCATGATGGTGATCGCGGCAGCGGCTGCGTTCTCACCGGTTCTGACTGGCGAGGCCTATGCATTCAAGCTATTCGGCATCACCATTTTCGGCGAAGACGAGAGTGACAGCGAGCAGGTGCCCGATCCTGTGCGCTATGACGCCAATCTTACGACGGATACCGCCGATCCCGATCTCAAAGAGGCTTTGGAAAACAGTTCTCGTCTGGTCGGTGACGAGGATCGCCCGGTTTCGGGCGACCTCGGCATTGTCGTCAAGGCACGCGACGACCGTGATCGCCTGATCGCGGTCCTCTACGAAAAAGCGCGCTACGGCGGCGTCGTGACGATCACGATCGACGGAAAGAACATCGACGACCTTCCTCCCAACCCGACCTTCGACCGGGCAAAGCCCGTTGCCGTTCAAGTCGCTGTCGAGCCGGGACCGGCCTTTCGGGTCAAGGAAGTGCAGTTCGGCGGCGATGCTGCAACCCGCAATCCCGCAGATTACGATCTGGCGCCCGGCCAAGAGGCCGGGTCGCTGACGATCATCAAGGCCGGGGACAAGATCGTCGAACAGCTGAAGAGCGAGGGGCGACCGCTTGCAAGGCTGACCACACGGCAAGTGGTGGCCGATCACCGCACCAAGACGGTCGATATCGTCATCGCGACGGAAGGTGGTCCGGTAGCCCCGATCGGCAATGTCGACGTAACCGGGCAGAAAGCCGTTAGACCTGCTTTCATCGAGCGTTATTCGCGCCTTGAAAGAGGAGGAGCCTATTCTCCAGAGGCGCTCAAGAAGGCTGGTGAGCGGTTGCGCGCGCTCGGCGTTTTTTCGAGCGTCACCATTCACGAAGCCGATAGCCTCGCCGCCGATGGGACGTTGCCGATGACCATCGAAGTGTCGGAAGGCAAGCAGCGTTATTTCGGTGTCGGCGCCAATTATTCAACGATCGACGGCATGGGGGTCCAAGGTTATTGGGGACACCGCAATCTCTTCGGCGAAGCGGAATCCCTTCGAATCGAGGGCGCGGTTGGCCGCCTGGGCGAAAACGACATAGGAAATCTCGACTACTCGACTGGTATACTCTTCACTAAACCCGGCGCGTTTTTCCCTGCCGCAACGCTGAAGGCCGGCATTCTCGCAAAGACCGAGAATCCGGATGCCTACAACGCCTCGCTCATCACCGCCTCGCTCGGCCTGTCTTACGAGCTGACGGATCAGGACACCGCCTCGGCGAGCGCTGAAATCAGCTATGAAAAGGACGATGACGCGTTTGGCGACAACGAATATCTGACTTTCGCCCTGCCGCTTACTTACGAGCGCGATGCACGCGACAACAAACTCAACCCTACGGAAGGGTACCGGGCAACGCTTGCAGCGACGCCGAGCTATGAGATGTTCGGCAGCACGATCTTCTCGTCCTTCGAGGGTTCGATTACCGGCTACCAGTCGATCGGCATTGAGGACAATGTTATCTTCGCTGGCAAGGTGGCGGCCGGCATGCTGGTCGGCGGAGAATTACCGGACATTCCCGCAACGAGACGTTTTTTTGCCGGAGGTGGCGGTTCGGTTCGAGGGTATGGCTATCAGGAGATCTCCCCCTACAACTCCGAGGATGAAGCGACGGGCGGAAAATCTTATGTCACCGCCTCGCTGGAAGCGCGCGTCAGGATCACCGAGACCATCGGCATCGTTCCTTTCATCGACGTCGGAACAGTTGGAAGCGAGGAATTTCCCGATTTTTCCGATATCCGTGCCGGGGCCGGTATCGGAATTCGTTACGCCACGCCTTTTGGCCCCCTGCGGCTTGATTTTGCCGTACCATTGAACAAGTACGAGGATGGCACAAATTACGGCATCTATGCCGGGATCGGCCAGTCTTTCTAGAATGCGACATTCGCGGATTTCAACCCGCGAACAATGACGAACAGGGTAGTTCCGCCTTCATGCAAGCGCTGACGAAATTCGTGAGTTGGACCATCCATGTAATCGGCGTTGCGACCGGTGCAGCACTGATTCTTGCCGCGATAGCCTTTGCGATCTTCGGTTTCACCTCGTTCGGCTCGCGTATTGTCACGGAAGAAGTCGCGGAAGAGCTTTCCAACCGCGACATGAAGATTGCGGTCCGCGAGCCAAGCGGTCTGCTTACCGGCGGATTGCGCGCAGCGGAGATAACGGTTTCAGACACGCGCGGAGTATTCGCACAGATCTCCGGTCTCTCGATAGACTGGAACCCGTTGGCGCTGCTGCGAGGCGAGTTCCACGCAAGCGAACTCTCCCTCGGCTCTGTCAATATAATCCGAAAGCCGGTGCGTACTATTCCCTCACAACCAGCAAGCGGTGAAGACGAGGGTTTCAGCCTGCCGATCAAGATCGATGTCGACAGGATCGTTATATCTGACATCAATCTGAGCGAGCAGTTCGCGGGACGCGCCTTTACTTTAACGGCCGGCGGCAATCTGCAGGCCGACCAGAATGGCGGGAATGTCGTAATCAATATCAGCCGTCATGATGTGCCCGACGCCAAGCTCTCGGCCGATTTGGCGTTCATGCCCGATCAGAACCAGTTGAGGCTGAAGGCGCAGCTATCTGAACCGAAGGGCGGTTTGCTTGCCGCTTTCCTGTCGCTGCCTGGCGATCCTTCAGTCGATATCGTCGTCGATGGCGAAGGGCCGGTTTCTGATTGGAACGGCAGGCTTCAAGCCGCCCTGGACGGCCAGCAACGGGCTTCGATCAAAGGACACCATGCGCTTACGCAAGACGGTCTGCACCATCTTGATCTCAAGGGCGGCGGTGACCTGAACACCCTGCTGCCGCCGGCCTTCCGGCCATTGTTCTCCGGCCAGACGAACATCGATGTCTCCGCCACCTACAACAATAGGGGCAAACTCGACATCCAGACCGGCAACATAGCAACCGGCAGCGTCGTCATTGCGGCGTCCGGCACCCTGGATCGAGCGGGCAACAACAGCCTGAACGTCAACGTGCTCGGAACGTCCGGCCCGGTCGATTTCCGCTGGCCGCTTGCCGATGGCGAAGCCCGTTTCATGGTGACCGGTCTAAACCTGGCCCTCACAGGCGATGCGCAGTCGGCGCGGCTGAACGCCAGCGCTTCGCTCGATGCCGCAACATTGCCACAAGCGACGATCGGCAACGTGAAACTGACTGCAAAGAGCGACGCTTTCAACCTGGCCAAGCGTTCCGGTGCCGTTCAATTGCGTATGGTTGCCGGTGACACGACGTTCATGAACCCGGATATCAATCGAGCAGTACAAGGTCCTGTGACGCTTGCCGCGCCGCTGCAAATCGCCGCCGATGGAGTAGGCTTCAACGGGACGACATTGGAAAGCGCCCAAGCAAGCGGCACCGTCAACGGCACCTACAAACTCACCGACAACACGCTGACGGGTAACGCCAAGCTTACCATTCAGCCCGCGGCACTGCCGCCTGCTATCGCACCGCGCTTCGATGCTCCGATTTCGATCGATACACAGATCGCCGGAACCATTCCGTCCAAGATCAACCTCTCGGATCTCGTCGTCAAATCCGGAACGATCGAAACTGCCGGCTCCGTGATGCTTGACGGCGAAAGCCTCACCGCCAACCTTTCGGGGCGGCTGCCAAATGTAGCGAAGCTTCTGGAAACCGCCGAAGGCGAGGCGAGCTATACGGTCAATGCCAGCGGCCCGCTGACAGCACTGGCGATCACGGCAAATCTCAAGGCCGCAACCCTTCGCACCGCTGGTCGAACGCTTGGTGATCTGGAGGTCAGGATTTCCGGCGCCGCTGATCCTGACGCACCCCAAGGTACCATCAATGCCAAGGGCACGATCGACGGCCAGCCGATTTCCATCGTTGCCGACGCACAGTCCAAAGGCGGCATCATCAGCGTCCCGTCTCTCAGTGCGGACGTCGGCAGTAACCGGCTGCAAGGCAATATCCAGCTGTCCTCGCGCTTCGAGCCCACCGGAGCGCTCACCTTCGATTTTCCCGATATCGGCCTGCTAGCTGCACTTTTCGGGCAGCGAGCCCAAGGCGATCTTAATGGTGCGCTCGACATCGCCAACGACAATGGCAAGATTGCGTTAAAGATGACGGCCACAGGAAATGGTTTGCAGCGCGATACATTTTCGATCGTGAAACCGGCTATCGCTATCACCGTCACCGACCTCAAAGGCCTCGCCGCCAACGGCATCGTCAAGGCAGGCGAGATGTCGGCAGGCGCCAACAGGCTCGCTGAACCGGTGCTGAACTTCGTGCAGCAACAGAACCGCACGAAGTTCGACCTTAACGCTGCCTACGACGATAGTCCGGTGTTTGTGAAGGGTGACCTTGAAACAAAAGCGGGCCGGACGACGATCCGGCTCGATCGATTTTCAGGCGAACCGCGCAACATTCCGGTTGAACTCTCCCAACCCGCCCAGATTGCGATTAACAACGGCCAGGCTGCGCTGAGCGGCCTCACGGTCAGGACCGGAAGCGGCTCCGTGGCGGTAACCGGCTCGGCGGGCGAGACGCTCGACATCAATGCGGTCATCAGCGAGCTGCCCGCAAGTCTCGCCAACGGTTTCGTTCCCAATCTGAATGCCGAAGGTGCTATCTCCGGAACGGTGTCGGTCAAGGGAACGCCGACGGCGCCGATTGCGGATTTCAAGCTTGACTGGAAGAATGCCGCGACAAGCCACACCAAAAACGCGCATCTTGCGCCATTCGGCGTCGCCGCGACCGGAAAGTTTGCCGACGACAAGCTCGGCTTCGACGCAAGCATCGATGGCTCCGAGGGACTGTCCTTGAATTCCCGCGGAAATGTTGTTTTTGCCGGAACGGACGTACGGAGCCTGAACATCGATGCCGATGTCATCAACCTTCCGGCAAGCATCGCCAATGGATTTGTTCCGGCTCTTGCCGCCGAAGGGACGATTTCGGGAACGGTCAAAGCATCAGGAACACTTTCCGCGCCGGCTGTCGATTTCGATCTCGATTGGAAGGACGCAGCCACAAGCCAGACCAAGGGTGCCGGATTGACAGCGCTCGGGGTGAGCGCCACTGGCAAATTCGCCGACAACAAGCTCGACTTCGATGCAGACCTATCGGGCGCAGCCGAAATGGGTCTCAAGGCAAACGGCAATGTTGTGATGGCCGGCACGGCGGTCCAAAGCCTCGACGTAAATGCCAATCTCGACAATGTCCCGGCAAGGCTTGCAAACAGCTTCGTGCCCGGACTTGCCGCCGAAGGAACGGTCTCGGGAACGGCCAAAGCGTCAGGAACACTTTCCGCACCGGCTGTGGATTTCGATCTTGCCTGGAAGGACGCAGCCACGAGTAAGACGAAACAGGCAGGGCTTGCTCCGTTCGGCCTGAGTGCCACCGGCAAACTTGCAAATAACAAGCTCGACTTCGATGCAGACCTGACCGGTGCGGCCGACACGCGGCTGAGCGCGGACGGGAATATTGTGATCGCCGGCACGGCGCTCCAAAGTCTTAACGTAAATGCCAATCTCAACAATGTTCCGGCAAAGCTCGCAAACAGCTTCGTGCCCGGACTTGCCGCCGAAGGGACGATTTCGGGAACGGCCAAAGCATCAGGAACACTTTCTGCGCCGGCTGTCGATTTCGATCTCGATTGGAAGGACGCAGCCACAAGCCAGACCAAGGGTGCCGGATTGACAGCGCTCGGGGTGAGCGCCACTGGCAAATTCGCCGACAACAAGCTCGACTTCGATGCAGACCTATCGGGCGCAGCCGAAATGGGTCTCAAGGCAAACGGCAATGTTGTGATGGCCGGCACGGCGGTCCAAAGCCTCGACGTAAATGCCAATCTCGACAATGTCCCGGCAAGGCTTGCAAACAGCTTCGTGCCCGGACTTGCCGCCGAAGGAACGGTCTCGGGAACGGCCAAAGCGTCAGGAACACTTTCCGCACCGGCTGTGGATTTCGATCTTGCCTGGAAGGACGCAGCCACGAGTAAGACGAAACAGGCAGGGCTTGCTCCGTTCGGCCTGAGTGCCACCGGCAAACTTGCAAATAACAAGCTCGACTTCGATGCAGACCTGACCGGTGCGGCCGACACGCGGCTGAGCGCGGACGGGAATATTGTGATCGCCGGCACGGCGCTCCAAAGTCTTAACGTAAATGCCAATCTCAACAATGTTCCGGCAAAGCTCGCAAACAGCTTCGTGCCCGGACTTGCCGCCGAAGGGACGATTTCGGGAACGGCCAAAGCATCAGGAACACTTTCTGCGCCGGCTGTCGATTTCGATCTCGATTGGAAGGACGCAGCCACAAGCCAGACCAAGGGTGCCGGATTGACAGCGCTTGGGGTGAGCACCACTGGCAAATTTGCCGATAACAAGCTCGACTTCGATGCAAGTGCGAATGCCGCGGATGGCGTAGCTTTGAAAGCGGCGGGTAAGGTCGTTGTTTCTGGAACGACTGTTCAGAACTTGGAGATTGAAGCGAACGTCACCAATGTTCCCGCAAGTGTGGCGAACGGCTTTGTTCCGGGCCTGGCTGCCGCAGGCACTGTTTCGGGAACGGTGAAAGCCTCTGGGACGCTTTCCTCACCTGCCGTTGATTTCAAGTTCGATTGGAAGGATTTGGCGACAAGTCAGACGAAGGGCGCCAAGCTGTCGTCGCTGAACCTCAGCGCGATCGGCAAATTTGCCGACAACAAGCTTGATTTCGACGCGAATGCGAGCGGAGCTGACGGAGCTTCGCTGAAAGCGATCGGCAATCTTGCAATTGCCGGCCAGAGAGTCGAGAGCCTGAAGGTGGAGGCCGACATTGCCAATCTACCGGCAGGCATCGCCAACAATTTCGTGCCAGGCCTTGCAGCAGAAGGTGTCCTTTCTGGCACGGTCGTGGCCGCGGGAAACCTCGCTTCCCCGACAGCCGATTTCAAACTCGACTGGAAGAACGCGGCGACCAGCCACACCAGGAAGGCAGGACTGTCCCAGCTCGCGATGAACGCGACAGGCAAGCTTGCCAACAACAGACTCGACTTCGATGCCATCATGAACGGCGCTGACAACATGACGCTGAAAGCTGGCGGCAACGTCATGATAGAGGGCACGGTCGTCAAGAGCCTCAAAGTTGATGCCAATGTCTCCAATCTACCGGCGAGCGTGGCAAACGGTTTCGTCCCGGGCCTCGCCGTGGAGGGAACGGTCTCCGGAACCGCAACGGTTTCGGGGTCGCTTTCCGCTCCGAAGGTTGATTTCAAGCTCAACTGGAAGGATGCATCGACCAGCCAGACCAAAGGCGTCGGGCTCTCGCCCTTTGCAATAGCCGCCAACGGCAACCTCGCCGACAACACACTCACCATCGATACCGACCTTACCGGCGACAGCGGCCTTTCGATGAAGGGCGGCGGCACCGTTGCGATCACCGGCGGTCGGGCCCTTAACTTGCAGTTCCGCGGCAACCTCCCCTTTGCCATCATGGGCGCACAGCTGGCGCAACAGGGCTTTGTCGCAGAAGGTAACGCCGATATTGACCTCCGGATCACTGGCACGGCCGCCGGCCCCGTCATCAACGGGTCTATTTCGACCAGCGGTGCCAGGCTGGTCGATGTCCGCAGGAATCTTGCGCTCAATAATGTTGTCGCCAACATTACGATGAATGGCGAGCAGGCCACCATCTCCCGCCTGAGCGGCAACTTCGCGAGCGGCGGCAGGGTTACGGCGAGCGGCACGGTCGGAATCCGGCCAGGCAGTGGCTATCCGGTGAACATCGAGGTTAGGCTGGACAGGGCAGTCTACGTTGACGGAACGCTTGTCGTCGCGACGGTCGATGGCAATCTCGCTCTGCGGGGTCCGCTTCTTACCAACCCGGCGCTGAGCGGCCGATTGAACGTCGAAAAAGCATCGATCACCGTGCCGGACAGGCTGCCTACTTCACTGCGCGAGATCGACATCAAGCACGTGAATGCACCACCTGCTGTGCGTGCCCAGCTGCGCGACGAAGCCCAAAAGCCCGGCGAGAAATCGACGACGCTCGCGCTCGACCTGCAGATCAACGCGCCGTCGAAGATCTACGTCCGCGGGCGCGGCATCGATTCGGAACTTGGCGGCAGTGTCACGATCAGGGGAACAGCGGCAATGCCCGTCGTTTCCGGCGGCTTTACCATGCGTCGCGGACGCCTGACCATGCTTAATCGCCGCCTGAACTTCACCGACAAGAGCCGCATTACATTTGCTGGCGATTTGACGCCGGCGCTCGACATGGAAGCGAGCTCCACTTCGGGATCAACGAGGCTCACCGTCGATGTCACGGGACTTGCAACAGATCCCTCGATCACCTTCTCGTCCTCGCCGACCTTGCCGCAGGATGAAGTTCTGGCGCAGCTCATATTCGGCCAGTCCATGTCGAAGCTCTCGCCGGTCCAGATCGCGCAGCTCGCCGATGCTGTGAGCCAGTTGGCGGGCGGACGTTCGACCTCGCTTTTCGAGGGGCTCCGCAACCAGCTTGGTGTCGACGACCTCAACATCAGCACCGACGAGAAGGGGCAGACGAGTGTCAGCGTCGGCCGCTATCTGAACGAACGCACCTATTTCGAGTTGCAGCAAGGCGGCGAAGCGGGCGCCAAGGCGATCATCAATCTCGATGTCGGGCGGGGCGTGAAATTACGTGGTGCGGCGGGTGGAAATGGTGCCGGCGAAGCCGGCATCGTCTACGAACATGAATACTAGAATGCGGTCTTGCGGGTTTTCAGCAGGATATTTGTTTCAGTCGAATTGATGCCGTTGATGAGCCGAATACGGCGGAGCGTCTCATCGAAGGAGACGAGATCGCGATCCTCAAGCTCCGCAACGAAATCCCATTTGCCGTTGGTGCTGTGCAGCGCGCGTACCTGCGGGAGACCGCGCAGCTGATCGGCTACTCGGTCGGCGAGCTTGCCGAGTACCTCGATCATGACGATCGCACGAACGCCGGCGGCGCGCGTTTCATGGCCGGTCCGGATGGTAAAGGCGGCAATGGTACCGCTTGCAACAAGCCGGTCGATACGGCCGGCAACGGTCGCACGCGAGGCGCCGGTCATCGCGGCGAGAGAGGATACCGGTATTCTAGCATTATGGCGAAGCGCGCTTAGAATTTCTTGATCAAGGTCGTCCATGGCATTCACTTTGTCGAAACACACTTAGCAAAGTGCAAAATCGGAGTTCATTTCTGACATTTTTCCATCTTTTTGCCGTCACGTCGATGTCCGAATATGCATTCATCCAAATTCGAATCCGGAGCGCCCAGAATGGAAGTTCAATCTCGATCAATCACACTCATTGGCGTTCCGGTAGAGGAGGGCTCGGGCCGGCGCGGAGCGGCGATGGGACCGGCAGCGCTACGCATTGCCGGTGTGGACCAAACCCTGATCGACCTTGGCCATGACGTGCGTGATGAAGGCGATATCCAGGTCGTTCCGGCGCGCGACCTTCCCAACCATCCGAAGGCTCACAATCTGCGTCTCATTGGCGCCTATACGCGTGCACTCGAAGCCAGCACCTACGACGCCGCTGCGGCCGGACGGTTTCCGCTGATTCTCGGCGGCGATCACAGCCTGTCGATGGGCAGTGTCTCCGGCATGGCGCGTTACGCAGCTGAAAAAGGCCGCCCGCTCTTCGTGCTCTGGCTGGACGCCCATTCAGATTTCAATTCGCCGGCCACGTCGCCTTCGGGCAACATGCATGGCATGCCGGTCGCCTTCTTCAGCGGTCAGGCCGAGGTCGCGGAAATCCTGCCCAAGGACCGGCCCCTCGTTGATCCGCGCAATGTGTTTCAGGTTGGCATTCGCTCCGTCGATCCATCCGAGCGCGTGGAAATCCAAAAGCACGGCGTCAACGTCTTCGACATGCGCTCGATCGACGAGCAGGGCATCGCAGCCACCATGCGCCATATCGTCAGCACGATCGAAAGGGCCAACGGTCTTCTGCATGTAAGTCTGGATGTCGATTTCCTCGACCCGGATATCGCGCCTGGGGTTGGCACCACCGTCCCTGGCGGCGCGACATTTCGCGAAGCGCACCTCGTCATGGAAATGCTTTCCGACAGCGGGCTCGTATCGTCGCTTGATCTCGTCGAGCTCAATCCGTTTCTGGACGATCGCGGCAAGAGTGCCCGCGTTCTCGTGGAACTGACGGCAAGCCTCTTCGGCCGCCGCATCTTCGATCGTCCGACACGCGCCGCATAAGGGGAAGCACCATGAGCACATCCGCAGATCTGATCGCCACCGAACACCAGCTTGGTGCGCATAACTACAAGCCGCTCGACGTCGTCCTGACCCGCGGCGAAGGGGTGTACGTCTGGGATACGGACGGCAAGCGGTATCTCGATTGCCTTTCCGCCTATTCGGCGGTCAACCAGGGGCACTGCCACCCGAAGATTCTGGCGGCGATGGTCGAACAGGCCGGCAAGCTCACTCTCACCTCGCGCGCATTCCGCAACGACCAGCTCGCCCATCTCTATGAGGAGCTGGCCGCGCTCACCGGCTCTCACAAGATCCTGCCGATGAACTCCGGCGCCGAAGCCGTCGAGACAGCCATCAAGGCGGTTCGCAAATGGGGCTATGAAGTGAAGGGCGTTCCCGAAGGCAAGGCGGAGATTATCGTCTGCGCCGATAACTTCCATGGCCGGACGCTGACCATCATCAGCTTTTCCACCGATCCGGACGCACGTGCCGGCTTCGGCCCCTATACGCCAGGCTTTCGTACGGTTCCCTTCGGCGATGCTGAAGCCTTCGCGGCAGCCATCAACGAGAACACCGTTGCCGCCCTCATCGAGCCGATCCAGGGCGAAGCCGGTGTCATCATCCCGCCCGAGGGATACTTCAAGCGTGTCCGTGAGCTGTGCACGGTCAATAATGTCACGCTGATCCTCGACGAGATCCAGACAGGCCTGGGCCGGACGGGCAAACTTCTGGCGGAAGAGCATGAGGGCATTGAAGCCGACGTGACGCTGATCGGCAAGGCGCTTTCCGGTGGTTTCTATCCGGTGTCGGCCGTCCTCTCCAACTCGGAAGTTCTCGGCGTCCTCAAACCCGGCCAGCACGGCTCGACGTTTGGAGGCAACCCCCTTGCTTGCGCCGTCGCCCGCGCGGCATTGAAGGTGCTCACCGAAGAAGGCATGATCGAAAATGCCGAGAAGATGGGTGCATACTTCCTCGACGGGCTGAGGTCGATTCGCTCCAACATCGTCAAGGACGTGCGCGGCCGTGGCCTGATGATGGCGATCGAGCTGGAGCCGGAAGCAGGTGGTGCGCGGCAGTATTGCCATAACCTCAAGGAACGGGGCCTTCTGGCAAAGGATACGCACGAAAATACGATCCGCCTGGCGCCGCCGCTCCTGATCACCAAGGAGCAGGTGGAATGGGCTGTCTCTGAGATCGAAAAGACGATCGCATAAGGCAAGCCCATTTTCGCTTTTATTGTTGATGCAACACCGCAGGTGAACCCAAAAAACCTTGTGGTCCGCTGTGGCGATTTAGATTTGTGCAACACTCTTCGGATAAGGTCCAAGTCAACCGTAACGAAGCCTCGAAGATCATTGAGAGGACGTCGCTTGGTGTGAAGGCACGGGGTTCGCGCCAATGGTGGCGCAGCCGCTTCTGCCGGGCTTGGAAAGACTTTCTAATGACGACGATCAACTCGAATAACTTCAGCGGCGATACTCTCGAGATCATCGCATTCCGCCTGCACGATCAGGAGTTCTGCGTAAAGACGACCACCATCCGCGAAATCCGCGGCTGGGCGCCCTCGACGCCGATCCCACATGCGCCCGCCGACGTCATCGGCGTCATGAACCTTCGCGGATCCGTTATCCCTATCATCGATCTCGCCTATAAGCTCGGCATGAAGAGCACCGTCGCCAATGAGCGCAGCGCCATCGTTGTCGCCGAAGTGCACAGCATGGTTATCGGCATGCTTGTCGACCGCGTCTCCGACATTCTGACGATTGCCTCCAGCCAGGTTCAGCCCGTACCGGAAGTGACGGCATCCTTCGATCGCGCGTACTGCGAGGGGGTCATCGCCTCGGAGAACGGCATGATCTGCTTCCTGAACCTTGCCAAGATGTTCAAGGAAAACGAAACGGACGAGCTGGCAGCGTAAGCGACCGACGCATGATTTCCGGAGAAGCTGCCGCAAGGCGGCACAAGGAAAGGCACGCGCCAAAGCACGTGCCTCAGGCTTCGCGAATGATCAAGATCAACCGAACAGCGCAAAGGTTGCCTTGAGCGTCACCCACACGCTCCAAAGCAACGGGATGTCGACGAGGCCAGGCAGCAGGCGAATATCTGTGCCCCCTCCAGGGTGAAATCGAACCTTATTTCCGGATTGGTTCGGCCGGCTCGGGCCTGCGGATCAGAGGTGCAGCTTGAATGACGAGCGCGTCCAAGCAATTGTCGTCCTTCTCGAGAATTTCAAACAATTGCCGCCGCATGCGCGGCTCCCAGAACTTGTTGATATGCGTCGCAACACCTTGAGCTGCCTCGCTTTCAGGCTGGCTCTTGAAAAAGGTCGCTATTTGGTTGGCCATATAGACGAGCTTTGAATGTGGATCATGCGACATCGGCAATGCTTTCAGGCAAAATACGGTGCGGGTGGGTGAAAATTTCGAAGTCGTCGCCGCGCACAAGCGCAACGAGCGTCATGCCGGCCTGCTCGGCAGTTCGAATGGCAAGAGCCGTCGGCGCAGATATCGCGATGAGGACAGAGCTTCCCAGGATGGCGGCTTTCTGCACCATCTCGACCGACAGCCGACTCGTGACGGCGACAGCCCCCTTTGAGCCGGCAGTTCCGGTGCCAATGACAGCCCCACAGAGCTTGTCGAGTGCATTGTGCCTGCCGACATCCTCGCGAACGGCGAGCAAGCCTTGACCGGGAATGTAAAAGCCCGCTCCGTGGACTGCGCGTGTTTCCCTGTGAAGCGGCTGTGCGTCATTGAGGAGCGAGACGGCACGGACGATGTCGCCATGCGAAAGCCTGAGATCCGCAGAGGAAACATCGGGCACCGGACGGACGGCCTGATCGATCGATTCGATGCCACAAAGTCCGCAGCCAACCGGTCCAGCCATGCTGCGTCGGCGTGCACGCAAAGCGTCCGCGACATCGTCTGTCAGCGTTACCTGGACATCGATACCCTGCTGTTCATCGACGATTTCGATCGCGCAGATCTGACCCGCGTCCTGGATTATGCCTTCCGTCAGGCTGAATCCGACCGCAAAGTCTTCTATGTCCTGGGGCGTCGCCATCATTACCGCATGCGACGTGCCGCCGTAGGAAAAGGCAACCGGTATCTCCTCCGGCACGACGCGTTCACCCGGCACTACGACCCCGCCCTTTCGGGCGATCCGTTTGACGGAAATGCGCGCCGGACGCCTTTCCATTATTCGGCCGCCTCCAGCTTGCCGGCAATGCGGCGGCTTAGACGTGCCTGCTCGTCATATTCGGTCTGCCATTGTGAAGGGCCGTTGGAAGGTGAGACCTGTACCGCCGTCACCTTGTATTCCGGGCAGTTCGTCGCCCAGTCGGAAAAGTCGGTGGTGATGACGTTTGCCTGCGTGTTCGGATGGTGGAAGGTCGTGTAGACGACACCGGGTGCAACGCGATCGGTAATCAGCGCCCGCAGTGACGTATCGCCGGAGCGGCTGGCGAGCTTCACCCAATCACCGTCGCGAATACCGCGCATTTCAGCATCGTGCGGATGGATTTCCAGGCGGTCCTCGGCATGCCACACGACGTTGTCGGTGCGCCGCGTCTGGGCCCCGACATTATACTGGCTGAGGACACGGCCAGTCGTCAGCAGAAGCGGGAAGCGCGGTCCGGTCCGCTCATCCGTCGCCACATATTCCGTCCGGATGAACTTGCCCTTGCCGCGAACAAAGCCGTTCACGTGCATGATCGGCGAACCTTGCGGGGACTTTTCGTTGCAGGGCCACTGCACCGATCCCGTCTTTTCCAGGTAGTCGTATGAAACCAGTGCGAAGCTCGGTGTCGTTGCCGCGATCTCATCCATGATCTCGGAGGGATGCTGGTAGTTCCAGCTGAGCCCCATGGCTTGCGCCAGCTTCTGCGTCACCTCCCAGTCGCCATAACCGTTGCGGGGCGTCATGACCTTGCGCACGCGGTTGATGCGACGCTCGGCATTGGTAAAAGTGCCGTCCTTTTCCAGGAAGGTCGAGCCCGGCAGGAAGACGTGCGCGTAGTTTGCCGTCTCGTTGAGGAAGAGATCCTGGACCACGACGCATTCCATTGCAGCAAGGCCGGCCGCGACGTGCTTCGTATCCGGATCGGATTGAAGAATGTCTTCGCCTTGGACATACAAGCCCTTGAACGTGCCATCCACGGCGGCGTCCAGCATGTTCGGGATGCGAAGTCCGGGTTCGTTATTGAGCTTGACGCCCCACAGCTTCTCGAAGATATCGCGCGTCGCATCGTCCGAGATATGGCGGTAACCCGGCAGCTCGTGCGGGAAGGAGCCCATGTCGCAGGAGCCTTGCACATTGTTCTGGCCGCGAAGCGGGTTAACGCCGACGCCCGCACGGCCGATATTGCCGGTCGCCATCGCCAGGTTTGCGATCGCCATAACCGTCGTGGAACCCTGGCTGTGCTCGGTGACACCGAGGCCGTAGTAGATCGACCCGTTTCCGCCGCGCGCATAAAGGCGCGCTGCGCCACGAACCGATTCCGCCGGAACGCCGGTGAACTTCTCGGTCTCCTCCGGGCTGTGACAAGGCTCCGAGACGAAAGCCGCCCAATCCTCGAATTCAGACCAATCGCAGCGCTCGCGAATGAAGGCCTCGTCGAAAAGCCCTTCGGTGACGATCACATGCGCAAGCGACGTCATGACGGCGACATTGGTGCCGGGCTTCAGCGGCAGGTGATAGGCAGCCTCGACATGCGGTGTTTTGACAAGGTCGATGCGCCGCGGGTCGATGACGATCAGCTTGGCGCCCTGACGCAGCCGTTTCTTCAGCCGCGAGGCAAAGACCGGATGGCCGTCCGTCGGATTGGCGCCGATGACGATGACGACGTCGGAATCCTCGACACTGTCGAAGTTCTGTGTACCGGCAGAGGTGCCGAAGGCCTGGCCGAGGCCATAGCCCGTCGGCGAATGGCAGACGCGAGCGCAGGTATCGACATTGTTGTTGCCGAAGCCCGCGCGCACGAGCTTCTGAACGAGGTATGTCTCCTCGTTCGTGCAACGCGACGACGTTATGCCGCCGATCGAATCGCGGCCGTACTGATACTGGATGCGGCGGAATTCCGACGCCACGTGCGCGAAAGCCTCGTCCCAGGTCACTTCACGCCATGGATCGGTGACGTTTTCGCGGATCATCGGATTGAGGATCCGGTCCTTATGCGCCGAGTAGCCATAGGCGAAACGGCCCTTGACGCAGGAATGCCCGCGATTGGCCTGGCCGTCCTTCCACGGCACCATGCGCACCAGCTCCTCACCACGCATTTCCGCCTTGAACGAGCAGCCGACGCCGCAATAAGCACAGGTAGTTACGACGGAATGTTCCGGTTGCCCGATCTCGATGACAGACTTCTCACTCAGCGTTGCCGTCGGGCAGGCCTGTACGCAGGCACCGCATGAAACGCATTCGGAATCGATGAAGTGCTCGTGCATGCCCGGCGAAACACGTGATCCGAAACCGCGCCCCTCGATCGTCAGCGCAAAGGTTCCCTGCACTTCCTCGCAGGCACGCACGCAGCGCGAGCACACGATGCACTTTGACGGATCATAGGTGAAATACGGGTTCGATTCGTCCTTCGGCATCCATTTGAGATTGTTGTCGCCGTTATTGCGTGCCTTGACGTGATTGTCGCCCTCATAACCGTAGCGAACGTCGCGCAAGCCGACGGCGCCTGCCATATCCTGCAACTCGCAATCGCCGTTGGCAGCACAGGTCAGACAGTCGAGCGGATGATCGGAAATGTAGAGTTCCATCACCCCGCGGCGAATATCCTTGAGGCGGCCGGTCTGCGTATGGACCACCATGCCCGCTGCAACCGGCGTCGTGCAGGATGCAGGCGTCCCATTGCGGCCTTCGATCTCCACGAGACACAGGCGGCAGGAACCAAAGGCGTCGACCATATCGGTCGAGCAAAGCTTCGGCACCTGAATTCCTGCCTCCATCGAGGCGCGCATGACGGACGTACCCTCCGGCACGGTGATCTGACGGCCATCGACGGTCAGCGTCACGCTTGTTTCGGATTTCGAAGCCGGTGTGCCGTAGTCGATTTCGTGAACGAGAGACATGGGTTTCTTACTCCGCCGCTTCGATGAGGGGTGTTGGCGCGAAATCGTCCGGGAAGTGCGTCATCGCGCTCGTCACCGGATAGGGCGTGAAGCCACCGAGTGCGCAAAGCGAGCCGAATTTCATGGTGTTGCAGAGATCGGCGAGCAATGCCCGGTTCTTCTCCGGCTCAATTCCCTGCGCGATCTTGTCTGCAGTTTCGACGCCGCGCGTGGAGCCGATGCGACAGGGCGTGCACTTACCGCAGCTTTCGATCGCACAGAATTCCATGGCGAACCGCGCCTGCTTCAGCATGTCCACCGTGTCGTCGAATATAACGATGCCTGCATGGCCGATGAGGCCGTCCTTGGCAGCAAAGGCTTCGTAGTCAAAAGGCGTATCGAAGAGCGTCCTTGGGAAATAGGCACCGAGAGGACCGCCGACCTGCACCGCTTTCACTGGCCGGCCCGTCGCTGTCCCGCCGCCGATCCTGTCGACGATATCACCGAGCGACAGCCCGAAGGCCGTCTCATAAAGACCGCCATGCTTGACATTCCCGGCGATCTGCAGCGGGATCGTGCCGCGCGACCGACCCATCCCGAAATCGCGGTAAAAGACGGCCCCTTTGTCCAGGATGACCGGCACGGAGGCCAGCGAGATCACGTTATTGATGACCGTGGGACAGGCAAAGAGTCCCTTGTGCGCCGGCAGCGGCGGCTTGGCGCGCACGACGCCGCGCTTGCCTTCCAGGCTATTGAGCAGCGACGTTTCCTCACCGCAGACATAAGCGCCCGCACCGGTCCTAACTTCGATATCGAAGGCGCGGCCGGAACTGAGCACCGAATCGCCGATCATGCCGGCCTCGCATGCGATCTCGACCGCCTCCGTCATCGTCGCGACCGCATGGGGATATTCGGAGCGGATATAGATGAAGCCCTTCGTCGCACCCGTCGCGAGCCCGGCAATCGCCATGCCTTCGATCAGCACGAAGGGATCACCCTCCATGATCATGCGGTCGGCAAAGGTGCCGCTGTCGCCTTCGTCTGCATTGCAGACGATGTATTTCCGGTCGCCGGCGGCATCAAGTACGGTCTTCCATTTGATGCCCGTTGGAAAACCAGCACCCCCGCGGCCGCGAAGCCCGGAGTCGGTCACTTCCTTGACCACGTCTGCAGGAGCCATGGCCGCAGCGCGGCGAAGCCCGGCGAGGCCGCCATGTGCCTCATAATCTTTCAGAGAAAGCGGATCGACGATGCCGCAGCGGGCGAAGGTCAGGCGGGTCTGTTCCTTGAGGAATGGGAGGCCTTCGACCTCCCCCAGACAGAGCGCGTGCTCGCCGCCGCTCGCCAAGCCAGCGTCGAAAAGTGCAGCGACATCCTTGGCTTTCACCGGTCCATAGCCGATGCGTTTGCCCGATACCTCGACTTCCACCAGCGGTTCCAGCCAGAACATTCCGCGCGAGCCGTTGCGCACGATCTTCGCATCGATGCCGCGGGCTGCGATCTCCTGGGTAACCGCTTCAGCCACCTTCTCGGCACCGAGCGCGAGCGCTGCGGCATCGCGCGGAACATAAATCGTCACGCTCATCGCCGCACCTGCGCAACGAGATCGGAGATTGTTTCATCATCGACCCGCCCATAGAGCTCGCCGTCGAGCATGGCTGCGGGCGCACAAGCGCAGAGCCCGAGACAGTAAACTGGCTCCAGGGTCACGCTGCCGTCGAGCGTGGTCTGATGGAAATCGACGCCGAGCAGTGTTCTCAACCGATCGGCGACAGCATCGCTGCCCATCGACTGACAGGCCTCGGCACGACAGAGCTTCAGGACATGGCGGCCGGCAGGGTGATCGCGATAGTCGTGATAGAACGTCATCACACCATGCACTTCGGCCCGCGACAGATTGAGCTCGCTGGCAATGACCGGCAGCGCTTCGTGCGGCACATAGCCGAATTCATCCTGGACTTCGTGAAGGATCGGCAGGAGCGGACCCTCAAGAGACCGCAAGGCGCCTACAATCGCGCGCGTGCGCTCGGCAATATCGCCATTGGCGACATGAGCATTCATTTTCGGCAGGCCTCCCGAGGCTTTGCTGTGTCGCTCACCGCAACGGCCTCCCCATGCCGATCCGGTATCTTATTTTCCAGGTGAGTCTTTCAGGGAAACATCGAGCGATCAATAAAGCTGTTCCGTCACCTGATAGGTATTTCCTATCAAAGACTTTCTCGCTCTGCGAGTATCCTGGCCTCGTGGAGCAACGCAGACACGAGAGGCGTGAAAGGCTCGCGATGCGTGGCGACCAGTCCGACCGAATGATGGGCCGCCGGCTCGACAATCGGAATCATTCGTATTTCGGCTGGAAAGCCAAAGGATTCAGCCACGTTACGTGGCATGATGCTCGCCCAGCGCCCGGTTCTGACATGAGAAAAGAGCACGATCATCGAACCCGATTCCAAAGTGGGATGCGCGCTCGCACCGGCTTCCGCGAGGTGCCGGTTGATAATGCGCCGGTTCTGCATGTCAGCCGTCAATAGGCAAAGCCGAAGGTCGCCCACTTCACGCCAGGTCACGGTCTCGCGATCGGAAAGCGGGCTGCCGGCAGCGGTGATCAGGTGATAGCGCTCGGAATAAAGCGGCACGGCCGTTACACGCCCAAGCGGCTCGTTTTCCAGATAAGTCACCCCGGCGTCGATCTCCAGATTTTCGAGCATGCTCAACACCTGCAGCGAATTGCGCGAGACGATGGAGAAGGTGACGTCCGGGTGCCGCTCCTGAAAAGGCGTCGTAATACGCGGCAGCATCGCCAGAGCCGTCGGAATGGAAGCAAGGCGCAGATGGCCGGAAAGACCCTTGCGCGCCGCGCGCATCTCTTCGCGCATGGTGCGCGTGTCACCGACGATGCGCCTTGCCCATTCGAGGACACGTTGGCCCTCCGGCGTCAGACCCTGAAACCGTGAGCCCCGCTGCACGAGCATGACGCCCAGTTGATCTTCAAGTTGCCGAATTGCAGCCGACAGCGTGGGCTGCGAGATGCCGCACTCCTCGGCAGCACGGCCGAAGTGCTTTTCGTTGGCAAGGGCAATGAAGAATTCAAGTTTGTCGATCATCCAGCCTCCCGCCCGCTTCGGGACAAGCCATCTTTGGCGCTAGCCGGCAATAATCGCAAGGGCGGGAATCAGTCGGGGTCGGTTGCTTTGAGCATGCCGAAGAGAGAATCCAGGAAAATCGTCAGATTGGCATTGCCGATGCTGTAATAGACCAGCCGGCCTGCCCTTCGCGTATTTACGAGGCCTTCCATGCGCAGCCGTGCAAGCTGCTGTGAAACCATCGCTTGCTGTACACCCAGCAATTCCTCGATCTGGCTGACCGTCTTTTCCTCGTTGGCGAGGATGCACAGAATGAGAAGCCGGTTTTGATGCGCCATCGCTTTCAGCAGTCCGCCTGCTTCGTGGGCCTTTACAGCAAGCTTCTGCAGTTCCTGGCCGGTTATTCCCGGCTCGGTCTTTGGCAAGGGCATTCTGATCTCTGCTGGAGCACTTCAGGTAGGCCGGAACGATAACATATTCACACGCCGGCATTATTCCCAATTGGCGAAATACCAAAAAAAGTCCAACTAAATCAGCAGATAAGCTGGCCACCGTTGATTTCGAGCACCTGGCCCGTGATGTAGCCGGAAAGTGACGGCGCAGCCAGAAAGAGATAGGCGGGCGCGCAATCTTCGGCAGTCCCAAGACGTTGCAGCGGTATGCCCTTGCGGGTTTGCTCGAGCTTCTCCGGCGAGGAATAACGCCCGTGGAAGTCGGTTTCGATCGTGCCCGGAGACACGCAATTGACCCGGATCGCATCCGGCGCCAGCTCACGTGCGAGCGCTTTGGAATAGGTGGCAACGAAAGCCTTGGAGGCGGAATAGATTGCCGAGCCGGGACTGCCGCCGGTCAAAGCCGAGATGGAAACCGTATTGACGATCGCCGCCCCGTGGGCTGCGCGCAAAGCAGGAAGCAGCGCACGCGTGAGCTCGACGACAGATGTCTGGTTGAGTCTGACGATCGTGTCGTATTCCCTATCGGTCAGGTCGTCGGCCAAAAAGCGGCCCACCATGGTGCCGGCATTGTTGACGAGTGCGTGTATGATGCCGAAAGTATCAAGGGCTTTCGCTGCGAAACCGGCAGTTCCGTTCGGCGCGAGAAAATCGGCAGCGATAAGAACCGCCCGCCGCTCCTGCTCTGCCGTCAGCAGGAAATCCGGCAGATCCCTTTCGCTGTTCCGGCCAGTGTGAACCAGGACGTGGGCGCCGCAATCTAGGAACTGCCGCGCGACTTCGAGGCCGATTCCACGCCCTGCTCCGGTCACCACAACATTGCGATTCTCGAAAAGCTTGGGATGAAACACGCCTGAACCCTCCCCGCTCCGGCAGCCAGTCGCCGATTGCGCAATTTTCGCTTTAACATATGATCCGGCCCAACGAAAGAAAGGGAGCGAAACCATGTTTCTGTCCGGACGGCAGACGGAGATCCTCGATATCGCCAAAGCGGAGGGCCGCGTGCTGGTCGAAGATCTGGCAGCACGCTTCTCCGTTACGCCGCAGACCATCCGCAAGGATCTGAACGATCTATGCGATGGGCATGTACTGACGCGCATTCACGGCGGAGCGATCTTTCCGGGCGGGACGGAGAACGTGAAATACGAGGCGCGCCGCTCGATCGCGGCCAGCGAAAAACTCGCGATCGGTCGCGCCACGGCTGATCTTATTCCCGACAAGGCCTCGCTCTTTATCAATATCGGAACGACGACCGAGGCCGTCGGGGAAGCGCTCGTCGATCACCAGGAATTGATGGTAATCACCAATAACATCAACGTTGCCAGCCGCTTGCGCCTTTTTCCTTCAATCGAGGTCGTCATCGCGGGCGGCGTGGTTCGCCATTCAGATGGCGGCATCGTCGGCGAAGCAGCCGTCGATTTCATCCGCCAGTTCAAAGTCGACTACGCCGTGATCGGCGCTTCGGCGATCGATCCGGACGGTGCGCTTCTCGACTTCGATTTCCGCGAGGTGAGGGTCGCCCAGGCAATCATGGCGAATGCACGCCACGTCGTCCTCGTTGCCGACTCCACCAAGTTCGAGCGCACGGCTCCGGTGCGCATCGGCCACCTGTCACAGGTCCACACCTTCGTCACCGACGACTGCAATGTCGAATCCCTCAGGAAGGTCTGCGCGGAAAGCGGCATCAACCTGATCGAAACCTCACAAAAGCTATTGTCGTAGCCGGTTCGTTTGATATTCAATTTTCTTCGTCTAGCGCTGTATTGCTTCGTTTGGTGGCTAGAGACTTGGAGAGCAATCGTGTGCAGCCAGAGAACGGGCTGTATCAGGAAATGGACGAAGCGGCTGCCGTGGACAGCTAGATGGGAGCAATTGCAGCGGCCGCTAAGCCTCCTCTAGCAGGCGCGCACCGGTTCCCTCTTTCCCAAGCTTGTCGCAGGGATTTCGCAACGGGCAGCTTTCGATCGACAGGCAACCGCAGCCGATGCAACCGGTCAAACGATCGCGAAGCAAGATCAGCCGCATGATCCGCGTATCCAGATCGTCCTTCCACATTTGCGAGAGCTTTTGCCAGTCACCCGCAGTTGGGGTGCGCCCCTGCGGCAGAGTATCGAAGGCCGCCTGAATTTCGGCCAGCGGTATTCCGACCCTCTGCGCCACCTTGATGATGCCGAGACGGCGCAGGACATCACGCCCGTAACGTCGCTGATTGCCGCGTGACCGCATGCTCGAAATCAGGCCTTTGGCCTCGTAGAAATGCAACGCCGAGACGGCCAGCCCGCTGCGCTCTGCAACTTCGCCTACAGTCAGGAGCCTGCCGAAATTGATCGATGAACTTGTTTCCATATTGACCTCAATATTGGTTGAGGTTTTATAAGCCAAACTCCTTGCAGCGTAAAGAAGGAGCAATATATGCAAGCTGCCATCAAAATCGGCGTCATCTACGGAAGCATACGTGAGGGCCGGATATGCGACCGGGTGGTGAAATGGCTGATCCGGCAGCTCACGCTTTACCCGCAGATTGACCTTGAAATCATCGATCCGCTCGATTTCGGTCTGCCTGCCCGGCACGATAGCGATCATCCCGAAATGGTGCGTCTCGCCTCGCGCCTGAATGCGGCCGATGCCTTCATCGTCGTCACACCCGAATACAATCACAGCTTCACTGCGGCACTCAAATTCGTGCTCGACGCGTTCAACGAACCCTGGCACGGCAAACCTGTAGCCTTCGTATCCTATGGAGGAATCTCTGGCGGTCTGCGTGCTGTCGAACAGCTGCGGCTCGTCTTCGCCGAACTCCATGCCGTCACCATACGCGACACCGTGAGTATTGTGGCACCTTGGAACCGCTTCGATGAAGACGGCAGCCTCGAGGGGCCGGAAGACGCGCTCAAGCTTCTCGCCCGCATGATGGCAAGGCTTCAATGGTGGGCGCATGCATTGTCCGCCGCACGTGCCGAGCGACCTTATCGAAACATCGCCGCCTAATTCACGCTGTTTCCGTCCCCGGCAGGCACGGAAACGCCGGCGAGCACCCGGTCTGCTTATGTCCGGGTGTTCGCCGGTGCCCATGTTTGCGTCACACCCGACGGCCGGCGAAGATGAATGGCGCCTTTCGTCCCGTGCCCGACCGTTCCATGGCAGAGCCCTTGTCCTGCGCGCCATCATGTCCTAGGCCTGAGGAGAAGCAGTCAGGCGAGGCACGAATGGAGAAAGATCGGAGGCTGGCAGGTGCCGATGCCATGCGTGCGGCCGCGTGCCTGCTCGTTCTCATTCATCATCTTGTCCTGCGGATCGACATCAATCAGGTGGACGCCGCCGCGCAATCGGCCTTGGTCATTGCCCGCTTTGGCAATTTCGGCGTAGCGGTCTTCTTTGTTCTCAGCGGCTATCTGCTTGCGCGGCCCTTCTGGCAGGCCCTGGATGAGCGCCGCCCATTGCCGGATTTGAAAACTTACGCCATACATCGCGCGGCACGCATCTTGCCCGGCTACTGGGTGGCGCTGACCGCAGGCTTCGTTTTGAGCATCACGCTGCTCGCAGATCCACCAACGGCCGAGCTCAGGATGCGCTATGCGGCAGGTTTCCTCCTGATGAGCCAGTGGCATTGGCGGACTTTGTTTCCGGTCGAAGGGAACGGACCGCTTTGGTCGATTCCATTCGAAGCAACCTGTTATGTGCTGCTGCCGGCGTTCATGCTTGCTCTTCATCATTTCAGCCGCCGGCTACCGCGCTTGCCTAAGCGTCTCCTTTGGCTTTGCGCCCTGGCGACTGCCCTTGCCTTGCACTGGTTGATCGTCAACGCCTTGCAGCCGGAGCACGTGCAGCGCGGCTGGGAGTTCGGCATGGCGGGCGGTGCGAAGGAATGGATGCCGCGTTACAATCCGATCGGCTTTTTTGCGATTTTCGCGCTCGGTATCCTTGCTTCGGGCGTTGAGACAATCCTTCCGACGCGGAGGGTCGCGCTTTTCGATGTCCTCGCCTGTCTCGCCCTGGCCGGCAGCGCCGCTGCCCTCGTCTCATCGGTGGGCGGACCTTGGGAGGCCTATGGCTGGCTTGGAATTCCTTACGGCTTTCCGCTCTTTCCGATCGCCATTGCAGTGGCGCTGGTCTCTCTGGCGCGCTCACTGTGGCTTGGGAGCTGCCTCGATCGTCGAGCGGTACGCTTCACCGCGAAAATCTCGTTCGGCATCTATATCTGGCAGGATCCGGTCATTTCCGTTGTGGAGGCGCTTTTTCCTTCCGCCTTCGGCCCGATCGCCGACAATCTTGTCTGCGGCTGGCTGCTCTGGTCACTCCTGGCAGCAGCCCTTGTGTTCGTCGCTGGAAGCCTCAGCTATATTTTCGTCGAACGGCCGGTCTTACTGAGAGCCCATGCCGTTCCACGTTGAGACGTATCCTGCCGCAAACAAAAAGCGGCCCGTTGGGGCCGCTTCAGGTGAGTTCGGTGCAAACTCGCTCAATCCGGCTCGACGATTCCGCGCAGATGCGTCAGTTCCAGGATGAAATGCTCCAGCCTCGACTTGTGTTCGTGATGGAGCGCATCCTCGAGCTCCTTCTTCGCAGCCTCGATACGACGGGTCAACTCGTCCTTGTTGAGGTCCTCGACCGCGACAGCGGATTCTGCAAGCAGCGTGCAACCGGTCGGCAGGATGTCGGCGAAGCCGCCGAAAACAACGTAGTCCTGCTTTGAGCCGCCGCTGGAGCGGACGCTGACGATGCCCGGCTTGATGGTGGTCATCGCCGGGGCGTGGTGCGCCATGACGGTCATCTCGCCCTCGGTTGCCGGAATGACAACTTCCGTCACCATCTCCGACAGGAGCAGGCGCTCCGGAGATACGAGTTCAAAATAGAAATTGTCAGCCATCAGTGACTTACCTTCTCGGCTATGGCCTTTGCATCTTGCAGTTTGGTCCCGCAGAACGGGCAGTGCATTATCGCCTGATCGAGATATCCGAGGCCTTCCTCGGTTTGGACTAGACCCACTACCATCATCAGCACGCCGTTTTCTGCTCTGTAAACGGTCGGCGCCGCCGGGGCGGGAAGTCCTGCCACGACTTCCCTCAGGGAGTCGCAGCAGAAAATCTCGTCACGAGCTTCGTTCATCAAGCAGCTGCGGAGAGCTTCTTGGCCTTCTCGACGGCTTCGTCCATCGAGCCGACCATGTAGAAGGCGGCTTCCGGCAGGTGGTCGTATTCGCCGTTGACGAGCCCCTTGAAGCCCTTGATCGTGTCTTCGAGCGGAACCAGCTTGCCTGGCGAACCGGTGAAGACTTCGGCAACGAAGAACGGCTGCGACAGAAAACGCTCGATCTTGCGGGCACGGGCGACGGCGATCTTGTCCTCTTCGGACAGTTCGTCCATGCCAAGGATCGCGATGATGTCCTGCAGGGCCTTGTAGCGCTGCAGCGTCGACTGAACCTTACGGGCAACTTCATAGTGCTCTTCGCCGACGACCATAGGGTCGAGCATGCGCGAGGTGGAGTCGAGCGGGTCGACGGCCGGATAGATACCCTTTTCGGCAATCGAGCGCGATAGAACGGTCGTCGCGTCAAGATGCGCGAACGAAGTTGCCGGAGCAGGGTCGGTCAAGTCGTCGGCCGGAACGTAGATAGCCTGAACCGAGGTGATCGAGCCGGTCGTCGTCGTCGTGATGCGCTCCTGCATCTGGCCCATGTCGGTTGCGAGCGTCGGTTGATAACCGACGGCCGAAGGAATACGGCCAAGCAGAGCCGACACTTCCGAACCTGCCTGCGTGAAGCGGAAGATATTGTCGACGAAGAACAGAACGTCCTGGCCCTGGTCGCGGAAGTTTTCGGCAACCGTCAGACCCGTCAGAGCGACGCGAGCGCGAGCGCCCGGCGGTTCGTTCATCTGGCCGTAAACGAGGGCTGCTTTCGAGCCTTCACCGCCGCCATGCTTGTTGACCCCCGATTCGATCATTTCGTGATAGAGGTCGTTGCCTTCGCGGGTGCGCTCACCGACGCCTGCAAACACCGAGTAACCACCGTGCGCCTTAGCAACGTTGTTGATCAGTTCCATGATGAGAACCGTCTTGCCGACGCCTGCACCGCCAAAGAGGCCGATCTTGCCGCCCTTGGCGTAAGGAGCCAGAAGGTCGACGACCTTGATGCCCGTGACCAGGATCTGTGCTTCCGTCGACTGGTCGACATAAGACGGTGCGTCCTGGTGGATCGCACGCTTGGAAGCGGTAACGAGCGGACCGGCTTCATCAACCGGCTCGCCGATGACGTTCATGATGCGGCCCAGCGTTTCCGGTCCGACCGGAACAGAAATCGGAGCGCCGGTGTCGACCACTTCCTGGCCGCGGACCAGGCCTTCGGAGGAGTCCATGGCGATCGTGCGGACTTCGTTCTCGCCGAGATGCTGCGCGACTTCCAGAACCAGGCGGTTGCCCATGTTGGTGGTTTCGAGCGCGTTCAAAATCGCCGGCAGTTCGCCTTCGAAAGCAACGTCGACGACGGCACCGATAACCTGTGTGACCCTGCCGACAGAGCCTGTGGCGGTCTTTTTAGCAGCGGTCTTCGCTGCCGCCCTCGGGGTAGCTGCCCTAGCCATTTTCATACCCTCTTTCTCTAACCTCAGAGCGCTTCCGCGCCCGAAATGATTTCAATGAGTTCCTTGGTGATCTGAGCCTGACGCTGCCGGTTGTAGCTGAGCGTCAGCTTGTTGATCATCTCACCAGCGTTGCGCGTGGCACTGTCCATCGCGCTCATCTTCGCGCCCATTTCACCGGCGACGTTTTCGAGGAGCGCGCGGAAAATCTGGACCGAAATGTTGCGCGGGATCAGATCGTTCAGGATCGCTGCCGGATCCGGCTCGTATTCATAGACGGCACTTGCATGCACATCGTCTTCAACAACAGCTTCCGGAGCCGAAGCCGGGATGAGTTGCTGAGCCGTCGGCACCTGGGAGATAACCGACTTGAACTCCGAGTAGAACAGCGTGCAGACGTCGAATTCGCCGGCTTCGAACATCTCGATGACGCGCCTGCCGATCTGGTCGGCATTCTCGAAGCCGATGCGCTTTACATCGCGAAGCTCCCTGCGTTCGACAATGATCGAAGCAAATTCGCGACGAAGAACGTCATAGCCCTTCTTGCCTACGGTAAAGAACTTGACAGTCTTGCCTTCGGCAATGAGCCTGCGGGCATGCTCGCGCGCAAATCGCGCGATCTGTGAATTGAAGCCGCCGCAGAGGCCGCGCTCGGCGGTGCAGACGATGAGCAGGTGAACCTGTGACTGGCCCGTACCCGTCATGAGCACTGGTGCGCTATCAGCATCCGTCATCGCTTTGGAGATGTTCGAAAGAACAGCCGCCATGCGCTCTGAATAAGGCCGGGCGGCCTCGGCCGCCTCCTGCGCACGCCGAAGCTTCGCCGCGGCGACCATCTTCATCGCCTTGGTGATCTTCTGCGTCGCCTTGACGGAGGCGATCCGGTTTTTCAGATCCTTTAGTGAAGGCATCCGTTTTCCGTCCTAATTAAGTGCGATCAGGCGAAAGACTTCGCGAAGGTATCGAGGACAGCCACAAGCTTGCCCCTGGTATCGTCGCTGATTGCCTTTTCCGTGCGGATCGTGTCGAGGATGGCCGAGCCTTCCGAGCGCATGTACGAGAGCAATGCCTGCTCGAACTTGCCGATCTGTGCGACAGTGATCTTGTCCAGGTAGCCATTGACACCTGCGAAGATGACCGCGACTTGCTCTTCCACCTTCAGCGGCGAGAACTGCGGCTGCTTCAGGAGCTCGGTGAGGCGGGCACCGCGGTTCAGCAGGCGCTGCGTCGCAGCATCAAGGTCAGAACCGAACTGGGCGAAGGCGGCCATTTCGCGATACTGGGCAAGCTCACCCTTGATCGAGCCTGCAACCTGCTTCATCGCCTTGATCTGCGCGGCCGATCCGACGCGCGAAACCGACAGGCCGACGTTAACAGCCGGGCGGATGCCCTGATAGAACAGGTCGGTTTCGAGGAAGATCTGGCCGTCGGTGATCGAGATCACGTTGGTCGGAATGAAGGCCGAAACGTCGTTGCCCTGCGTTTCAATGACCGGCAGAGCGGTCAGCGAACCGGCGCCCATTGCGTCGCTCATCTTTGCAGCACGCTCGAGGAGACGCGAATGCAGGTAGAAGACGTCGCCCGGATATGCTTCGCGGCCCGGCGGGCGGCGCAGCAGCAGCGACATCTGACGATAGGCAACAGCCTGCTTGGACAGGTCGTCGTAACCGATCAGCGCATGCTGGCCGTTGTCGCGGAAATATTCGCCCATGGCGCAGCCGGCAAATGGAGCCAGGAACTGCATCGGAGCGGGATCGGAAGCCGTCGCGGCGACGATGATCGAATACTTCAGGGCGCCACGTTCTTCGAGAACCTTGACGAACTGCGCAACCGTAGAACGCTTCTGGCCGACAGCGACGTAGACGCAGAAAAGCTTTTCAGCTTCCGGGCCGGCGTCGTGAATGGCCTTCTGGTTCAGGATCGTGTCGAGAAGGATCGCGGTCTTGCCGGTCTGGCGGTCGCCGATGACAAGCTCGCGCTGGCCGCGGCCGACTGGGATGAGAGCATCGATAGCCTTGAGACCAGTCGACATCGGCTCATGGACCGACTTGCGCGGGATGATGCCGGGAGCCTTGATGTCGACACGCGCACGGCGCGTCGCGTTGATCGGGCCCTTGCCGTCGATCGGATTGCCGAGAGCATCAACGACGCGGCCGAGCAGCTCCGGACCAACCGGAACGTCAACGATGGCGCCGGTCCGCTTGACGGTGTCGCCTTCCTTGATGTCGCGGTCGGAGCCGAAGATAACGACACCGACGTTATCGGACTCAAGGTTCAGCGCCATGCCGCGGATGCCGCCGGGGAACTCGACCATTTCACCGGCCTGGACGTTGTCCAGACCGTAAACGCGAGCAATACCGTCACCGACAGAAAGCACCTGGCCGACTTCCGAGACTTCCGCCTCTTTGCCGAAATTTTTAATTTGATCTTTGAGAATTGCGGAAATTTCCGCGGCGCGGATATCCATCAGCCAACCTCTTTCAATGCAAGCTTGAGGGTAGAAAGTTTGGTACGAAGCGACGTATCAATCTGACGGGACCCGACCTTCACGACCAGACCACCAAGAATTGACGGATCAACCGTGACGGCAATCGCCACGTCTTTGCCGGTGACGCCCTTCAGCGCCGCCTTCAATTCGGATTCCTGCGCTGCGGTCAGCGCATGGGCCGAGGTGACCTCGGCAGAAATTTCGCCACGCTGGCGAGCAGCGATGATGCGGAAGGCCTTGATCATGCCCGGAAGGGCAAAGAGGCGGCGGTTACGCGCCACAACCTTCAGAAAATTGGCAAAGAAGCTGCTGATGCCGGCCTTCTCGCTGATTGCAGCGACCGCCTTGAGCTGATCGTCTGCGGAGAATACCGGGCTTGCAACGAAGCGCTTCAGGTCGTCGCTCTCGTCCAGCATCGCCTGGAAACGATTGAGATCTGCAGTGACGCTCTCGACGGCGCCTTCTTCAAGAGCCAGTTCGAACAGCGAGGACGCATATCGTTCTGCAACACCAGAAGCAAGCTGGGACGTGTCTGCCACGGGCACAAATTTCCCTGATTTCAACTCAAGATTCCGGCTTTGGCGGGCGCCTGACCTATGCTCTTGAATTCGTTTTGATTTCCCCCAGAAATCGCAAGAGAAGCCTCTTGCTTCTTCCGAAATTCGGGGTCCGTCTAACATAGGATGTCGGGACTCGCAACACGCGTAATGCCCGAATATGCCTTTCGAATGCTTTTCTATCAGCAAAATCGTGAAATGCCGCAAAGCCCGGCGGGCGAGCGGCTCGCGGCATTTGAACCTAAGTTGCGAAGAAGCCCAAGGAATAGGCGAGCGGGAGCGCCGCGAGAACGATCTGCACAACCAGAAGTAAATAGTTGAGAACTGTGCTCCCCTTATCGGAAAGGAGCGAGACGATCCGGGCGAAAGCCGCCATCGCAAATGCCGCCCCGAGCGCCATGTAGATGAAATCCTGTGCCAGCATGATCGCAGCCAATCCGAATCCGAGATAGAAACCGCCGACGGCGCGCTGCTCGGCAAAACCGTCACGGCGCTCTCCACGCGGCTGAAGGCCGAAGAGCTGCATTGCATATCCAGGCGCGAACATGATGACGAGACCTGCAAGAGCCGTGAACGCCGCCGAGCAGAATGCGAGCTGTTCGGCAAAGGTCTCGGGAAAATAAAACTCCATGGATCACCCCAAATCACGCTGCGAATGCCTGCCCCTTATGGCATGATTGCGCCGGGTGGAAAACGGCTGTCAGTCGCCGATCTACAGGAAGCTTTGCGGGTCGATATCGAGCTGGACGTGCACCGAGCCACGCTCTTTCGGCGCCTGCGCGAGCATTGTGCGCAGAAATGCCTGCATGTCGGAACTCCGCCGTCCGTGTACCAGGAGCCGGAAGCGGTAGCGGCCGCGCACCAGCGCCAGCGGCGCTTCGGCGGGGCCGAGAATGGAAATGCCGGACACCTGCGGCGCCGAGCTGCGCATGCTGCGGGCATGGTTTTCTGCGTCATGGCGCGTTTCGGCCGACACGATAATCGAGGCAAGGCGTCCGAAAGGCGGCAAGCTTGCCCGCTCTCGCTCGGCGATTTCCCGCTCGTAGAACGCGCTCGCGTCGCCTGAAACGATCGCCTGCATGACGGGATGCTGCGGCTGGTAAGTCTGCAGCAGGCCATGGCTCTTCAGACCCGTTCGCCCTGCGCGGCCCGTCACCTGCGAAAGAAGCTGGAATGTTCTTTCCGCCGCGCGCGGATCGCCGTTGGCCAGTCCCAGATCCGCATCGACGATGCCGACCAGGGTCATCAACGGAAAGTTATGCCCCTTGGCGACAAGCTGCGTGCCGATGACGATATCCGCTTGGCCCTTGGCGATCGCCTCGAGTTCCAGCCGCAGGCGTTTGACGCCGCCCGTAATGTCCGAGGACAGCACGATCGTCCGCGCATCGGGGAAATGACGCTCAACTTCTTCCGCGATGCGCTCGACCCCCGGCCCGCAGGCAACGAGGTGATCGAGCGTTCCGCATTCCGGACAGGCCTCCGGCGTGCGCTGCGAATGGCCGCATTGATGGCACTGCAGCTGGCTGCGGAAACGGTGCTCGACGAGCCAGCTCGAACATTGCGGGCACTGGAAGCGGTGGCCGCACACACGGCAGAGCGTCAGGGGTGCGTAGCCGCGGCGATTGAGGAAGAGCAGCGCCTGCTCGCCCTTTTCGACCGTCTTGCCGATCGCCCGGATCAGGACCGGCGAGAGAAACCCGTCCCTTTTCGGCGCGTGCCGGCGCATATCGACGAGATGCAGATCGGGCAGCGCCGCGTCACCGAAGCGTGTCGGCAGATGGATGGTGCTGTAGCGTCCGTTTTGACCGTTCACCTGGCTTTCGACGGAGGGCGTTGCCGACACGAGAACAACCGGGAAATTGCCGATGCGCCCACGGACGACTGCCATGTCGCGGGCATTGTAGTAGACGCGGTCTTCCTGCTTGTAGGCAGGGTCGTGCTCCTCATCGATAATGATGAGTCCCAGGTCTTCGAACGGCAGAAACAATGCCGAGCGGGCGCCGGCGACAACGCGAACCTCGCCCGTCACCGCCTGCCGCCAGACTTTCTCGCGCATGCGCGGCGCAAGATCGGAATGCCATTCGGCCGGCTTTGCGCCGAACCGGTCCTGAAAGCGTTCCAGGAAGCTTGCGGTGAGTGCGATCTCAGGCAGGAGGATCAGCACCTGCTTGCCGCGGCGTATGGTCTCGGCGATCGCCTCGAAATAGACCTCGGTCTTGCCTGATCCCGTCACGCCATCGATGAGAGAAACGGAAAACTCACCTTTTCTGACTTCGCTCAAGATCCCTTCGGCGGCATCCTTCTGCGGCCCCTGCAGGCGCGAAGACGCAAAATCCGGATCGGGTTTTGCCACGACCGGGGGCGGAGGCAGGAAAATGGTCTCGAAAAGCCCCTGGCTGATGAGGCCATCGACAACGCTCGTGGAAACGCCGGCGGCATGTGCAAGTCCGGTCCGTGTCCACGAGACACCGTCCGATGCCGTGTCGAGCACGCGCGCGCGGGCGGGCGTCATCCGCACCGGCTCGCCGCCGATGAAGCGCAATCCTTCCGCCATCGGCTCCGGTTCGAAGGCATTCGGTGCACGAAGCGCCATGCGGGCAACAAGACCGGGCGGCGATAGCGTGTAGGCAGCCACCCAGTCGATGAACTCCCGCATTTCCTTGGAAAGCGGTGGACAATCGAAGACATGGGTGATCGGTCGTAGCTTCTTCGGATCGACCCCATCTTCACCGCCGTCCCAAACAACGCCGATCACCTGTCTGGGGCCGAGCGGCACCTGGACGATCGAACCGGGCTCGACGGCCGTGCCATCCGGCACGCAATAGGAATAGGGTTTCGGTGCAGGCATGGGCACAAGAACCGGAACCGTGCGGGTTCCGGCCGGTGCCTCGAATAACGCGCCAAAGAGATCGGACGAATCTGTGCTCATCGGGCGTGACCATGCCCGCTATGAAGCAAAAAGAAAACCTGCGAGAACATCGACTACTCGTCCTCATCGATGACGCCGGCCAACCCCTTCGCCTCGATCCGTGTTCGTCGTCCTGTCGCACCCCGGATCGCTCCTTGGCAGCGGCGGCAGGAAGCTCTTCGGCACCATCGGCTTTGCGACGCCGTTTTCGCCGGCGAAAAGACTGATGCCCGAAAGATGCATTCTGATCGATCGCAGCGATCTTTCGTTCTAGGCGAACATCGAGCGAAAAACATGTCTCGCTTTAACCTGCCCGCTCAACGAAATGAATGGGCCGCCACCATCTCGGGCGCGGGCGGCTGCATCAGCGGCAGGAACCGTGCATCGCTGTCGGCACGCAGATCATGTACCGTGTGTCTTTCGAGCGCCTTTGTCACTTCGTTTATGTCTCCGTCCAGATGCCCGACTGGAACGAGATTGCCGATGATGAAATCAAAACGATCGCCGCGCTTGTTGAGAAGTTCGTGAAACACCGTCATGTCGCGCAGTTCGGTCGACCACTTTGCAAACCAGTAGAAGAGACCGGAATTGCGCGCGGTCATGTGCACTGGCAGGATCGGCAGATTGTATTTGCGGGCAAGGCCGACGGCAGAGTTTTTCCACGGCCTTTCATTCAGCCGGCCGTTCGCCCAGTAGGCGATGCGGCCCGAGGGAAACAATACAGTTGCCTTTCCTTCCTTCACGGCGTGGTTCGTGAGCTGCAGCGTCTCACGGGTCTTGAGTTTGGTCTTATACTCGTCCCGCCATTCCACGGGGATCACCATTTCGGCAAAACGCGGATTGACACGTACCGCGTCGCGGTTGGCAAAGAACATCATGTCCGGGCGGCGGTTCTTCAGGAGGTCGAAGACTGCCACACCGTCGGCAATGCCGGTTGGATGATTGCTGACGAGAATGAAGCCCCCCGAAGCAGGTATACGCTCGGCATTTCGAACCGCGATATCCAGCATCAGCAGGTTGCTCATATATTCGAAGCACTGGAAGCCAGGCATGTTCGCTACGTCGTTGGCGAACTGAAGTGCCCTGTTATAGCGCAAAAGGGCATAGAGAAAGGGCCGCATCACCGGCCAAAGCGGGTGGCGGACGATGCGCTGGCCGCGCTCGGCGATCAGAGTATCAACGATGTGTCCGGGGTTGCCGTGGGAGACCAGAGCGATCGCTTCCGCGAGCTGTCCGAGAGCCGTCGTGGATTGGCGCCGTGCCATGCAAAGTCCTGTTTCGTTCGGCACAGCTATCGCAACCTAATATGATGGAAGCATGACAAGAGCTTGGCCGATATTAGCAATTCCCTAACGGTCTCTCCTTCAAACTTGGCAAAGGCAAGAACAAAATCAAGGCCCGCGCCAGTGACCGAACTGCTGATTATCGCCGACCCGCGCCTGATGGCGGAACGCAGCGCCTGGCTGGAAAGTCTCGAGCGCGAGCGGCGCTTATCGGAACACACGCTCGACGCCTACGAGCGCGACAGCCGCCAGTTCCTCACCTTCCTGACGGGCCACATAGGCGGCCCGGCGACGTTGAAGGACATTGAATCTCTTCGTCCGGCCGATTTCCGCGGCTTCCTGGCCGCCCGCCGGAAAGAAGGTTCGGGGGCGCGATCGCTTGGCCGCAATCTGGCCGGTCTTCGGTCGCTGCTGCGATATCTGGAAAAAAAAGGGCTGGTGAACGCCGCAGCAGCAGGAGCCGTTCGCTCGCCGAAACAGCCGAAATCGCTGCCGAAACCGCTCTCCGACAAGCAGGCGATCACTGTCGCAAGCAACGAGGCACAGCTTCACGAGGAGCCATGGATCGCTGCGCGCGATGCCGCCGTTTTCACGCTCCTCTATGGCTGCGGGCTTCGCATTGCCGAGGCACTTGACCTGACTGCGGACAGCTTGCATGCAGGCGCCACGGCACTGCGCATCACCGGCAAGGGCAACAAGACGCGCCTGGTTCCGCTGCTGCCCATCGTTCTTGAAGCCATTGAGAAATACCGCTCCCTGTGCCCGTACCATCTGGAGAAAGGAGAACCGCTCTTCCGCGGCGCTCGCGGCGGCAAGCTCCAGACCGGGATCATCCAGCGCACGATGCAGCGGATGCGCGGCGCCTTCGGATTGCCGGAAACGGCAACACCGCATGCACTGCGGCATTCTTTTGCAACGCATCTTTTGGCTGGCGGCGGCGATCTGAGGACGATCCAGGAACTGCTCGGTCACGCAAGCCTGTCCACGACCCAGGTCTATACCGGCGTTGATTCATCGCGTCTGCTGGAAGTCTACGATCGAGCCCATCCGAGAGCGTAATCCTTTGTTAACGTATTCTCTTAAGGCAATATGCGCATGCAGGGCGTAGAGCATGGGCTCTCATCCATCGTGAGCGGAACACCATCATGACGATCACCATCGGCCACCGCAGTCTTGGCATTGCGACAGCGGGCAACATGTTGCTCTGGCTGATTGCGGCCTTCCATATGTTGCTTGCCGCCGCGCTTCTCGCGATGCTCCTTGCGGTGTCTTCGGCCCAGGCTGCCGACGATACCTGCACCGGCAAAAACCTGATGAGCGAGCTACAGCAGAACGATCCTGCGCGCTATGCAGAGGTCGTCAAGGAAGCGGATGCGACGCCGAACGGCAAAGGCATCTTCTGGAAGATCGAAAAGCCCGGCCTGAAGCCTTCATGGCTGCTTGGCAGCATGCATGTTACTGATCCGCGCGTGCTGAACCTGCCGCTCTACGCCCGGGCCGCTCGTGATGGCGCCGATACGATCGTCATCGAATCCGATGAAATCCTGAGCCAGAAGAAGGCGGCCGCCGCGCTCCTCGCCCGCCCGGATCTCACCATGTTCACCGATGGGACGACGATCGAGAAACTTCTGTCACGCGATGATTACGCCCGTCTCGGTGCCGGCCTGAAGCGACGCGGCATTCCGCTGTCGGCCGTTTCGCGCATGCGCCCCTGGATGATTGCAAGCGCAGTGGCGCTCCCCGCCTGCGAAATTTCCCGCAAGGCGAAGGGTATCCCCTTCCTCGATCAGAAGATCGCAGCCGACGCAGCCGCCGAAGGCAAGCAGGTGCGCGGGCTCGAGACGCTTGCCGAACAACTGCAGGCAATGGCCGAACTTCCGGTGGAATTCCATCTGAAATCCCTGATCGAGACGCTGGAGCTCGGCTCCAAGATGAACGACGTCGTGGAAACGATGACCGATCTCTACCTCTCAGGCGACATCGGCATGACCATACCGATGCTGAAAACAGTGTCGCCGGACGGCAAGGACGAGAAGAGCGACTACGCCAGCTTCGAGCAGCGTATCATCCTCGACCGCAACAAGACGATGGCCGAGCGTGCAGCTCCGATTCTGGCCGGCGGCGATGTCTTCATGGCCGTCGGCGCCCTGCATCTGCCGGGCGAAGTCGGCATCATCGAACTTCTGCGCAAACAAGGCTTCACCGTCACGAAAGTGAATTGATGCTGCTCGCAAGGCGCGGCTACATCCTGGATTTCCAGTTTTGTTCGGCCCCCCGTGGCCGCAGGACCGAAGCAACGACGTGACCGCCTTCAGTCCAGAAAGGCGAAGACGCTTGCTCGAGACCCGTTCAAAATAGCCGCGATCCTTGCGAACCGCGGCTGCGAGCTTCGTTTACATATGGATCGGCTTGGCGAAGGCAGCGAGCGCCGCTTCCTTCACGGCTTCCGACATTGTCGGATGCGCGTGGCAGGTACGGCCGAGATCCTCGGCAGAACCGCCGAATTCCATGAGAACGGCAATCTCGTGGATCATCTCGCCGGCACCGAAGCCGACGATATGTCCGCCGAGAACCCGGTCCGTCGCCTTGTCCGAAAGGATCTTTACGAAGCCGTCGGTCGCGAGCATCGCGCGGGCGCGGCCGTTTGCCGTGAACGGGAACTTGCCAGCCTTATAGGCAATGCCTGCAGCCTTCAGCTCTTCCTCGGTTTTGCCGACGGAAGCGACTTCGGGCTGTGTATAGACGACGCTCGGGATGACGTCGTAGTTCACATGACCGGCCTGGCCGGCAAGGATTTCGGCGAGCGCTACGCCTTCGTCTTCCGCCTTGTGCGCCAGCATAGGACCCTTCACGACGTCGCCGATTGCATAAATGCCGGCGATATTGGTCTTGAAATGTCCGTCGATCTCGACGCGGCCGCGATTGTCGAGCTTGACACCGGCCTCTTCAAGGCCGAGGCCTGCCGTATAGGGCAAGCGGCCAGTGGCGATGAGAACGACTTCCGCTTCGAGCGTCACCTTGTCGCCGCCCTTGACCGGTTCGAAGGTCACCCTGGCACCCGTGCCGGCCTTCTCGACGCCGACGACCTTGGCGCCGAGATTGAATTCGATGTCCTGCTTGACGAGCATGCGCTGGAACTGCTTGGCTACATCGCCATCCATACCGCCGAGGATCGTATCGAGATATTCGACGACGGTCACCTTCGCACCGAGGCGCGACCAGACAGAGCCGAGTTCGAGACCGATGACGCCGCCACCGACGACGATCATCGTTTCCGGCACCTTCTCCAGTGCGATACCGCCGGTCGAGGAGATGATCACTTTTTCATCGAAGTCGACCTCAACACCCGGGATGCCGGCAACATCGGAGCCCGTGGCTATCACGATGTTCTTGCCTTCGATCTCCTGCACCTTGCCATCTCCGGCGGTCACTGAAACTTTCCCGGCGGAAACGATCTTGCCGGAGCCTTGGAAGGCATCGATCTTGTTCTTCTTGAAGAGGAAGGCCACGCCGTCGACATTCGACTTCACCGTCGCATCCTTGTGCGCCAGCATCTTTTCGAGATTAAGTTTCGGAGCCGGTATTTCGATCCCGAGCGCATCCATGCCGTGACCGGCATGATGGAACATTTCGGAAGCATGCAGCAACGCCTTGGAGGGAATGCAGCCGACATTAAGGCAGGTGCCGCCGAAGGTCGCGCGCTTTTCGACGACCGCAACCTTGAGGCCGAGCTGGGCCGCCTTAATTGCAGCGACATAGCCGCCGGGGCCGGTTCCGATAATGATCACATCATAGGACATTGTTTTTTCCTTTGCTTTAATCGTTTAGTCGGCCGCGCGGGTGATCGCGAGGCGGAAGCCGAAGCCGACCAATGCGGCGCCGGTGATACGGTTGAACCATTTGCCACTGGCAATGAAGCGGTCGCGGACGGGCTTGACGGTCAAGAAGATCGAGACGACTGCAAACCAGGCAACGAGTGCAGATGCCATGCCGATGCCGTAGCTGAATTGGATCAGCGCTGGTGTGTCGTGATGCACCAGCGTCGAGAACAGCGACAGGAAGAAGAGCACTGGCTTCGGATTAAGGGCATTGGTGATGAAACATATGGCGAGGCACTTGACCGCCGAAACGGCCTTGCGATCGGCTCTGCTGACTTCGATTTCCCTGACATTGAATCCGGGTTCGCGGAAGGATTTGATACCGAGATAGACCAGATAGGCGACACCCGCCCATTTGATCGTCGCAAACAGCAACAGCGACTTTGACACGACCAGGCCGAGGCCGAAGATCGTGTAGCTTATGTGGAAGAGCAGCGAGAAGCCCATGCCGAGGCCGGTCATCATCGCAGCGCGGCGGCCATTCACGATGCTCTGGCGAAGGATCACGGCAAAGTCGGCACCCGGAACGACGATGAAGACCGAAAAGACGACCATCAGGCCAAGGAATTCGAGAAGATATTGCATCGCTTACCCTTTGCCTACCGCCCACCGCTAACGTTGAGGATTGCACCCGTGACATAGGAGGCCGCGGAAGAAAGAAGATAGACGACGGCATCGGCGACCTCTTCTGCCGTTCCCGGCCGCTGCATCGGAATACTCGGCGCCATGTCGCGCGCACGGTCTGGCAGTCCACCGGAAGCGTGAATATCGGTGTCGATAATTCCCGGGCGGATCGCATTCACCCTGATGCCATCGGCGGCGACCTCGCGGGCGAGCCCGATCGTGAAGGTATCGATCGCCGCCTTCGAAGCGGCGTAATCCACATATTGCGACGGTGATCCGATGATCGCCGCCATCGACGAGATGTTGACGATCGCTCCGCCCTTGCCGCCATGCCTGCTGGACATGCGGCGAACGGCCTGCGCCGCGCAGAGAATGGAGCCGGTGACATTGACACGCATCATCCGCTCGATGCGCTCGACGCTCATTTCGTCGATGCGCTGAGCAATATCGACGATGCCGGCATTGTTCACCAGCCCGTCAAGCCGCCCGAAATGACGATCAACGGTTTCGAACATCAAGCTGATATCAGTGGCGTTGCCGACATCGCCTTTGACGGCAATCGCCTCGCCGCCATGCGCCGTGATCGCTGCAATGACGGCATCCGCCGCTGCCCTGTTCGAGGCAAAATTCACGGCTACCCGCCAACCTTGCTTGGCGGCAAGCCTTGAGACGGCAGCACCGATGCCGCGGCTTGCCCCGGTCACGAGCAGAACAGGCGCATCACTCATTTCGCGCATTCCTTGAAAGTCAGGACGTCCCAGGGTGCCACCGTCGCCTTGCCCTCGCCCCAAATCGAGGATTCGCGGATTGCCGGACCGAGACCAGGCAGCACGATCCTGTCCGCCGCGCCCGCCGCCTCCGCCTGAAGATTCTCCAGTTCGCCCGCGGCACCGACGCTGTAGACCGGCCCTTGCCAGATCGTACAGGCATCGAGATCGGCACCGGTCACATCACCATCCGGGCAGTTGAACATGACGATGCCGATCGCACGGTCAGGATCCTCCGACGGCATCACATAGCCGTCCAAGACGATCGAGGTCTTCAGAACATTGAGCTTGAACTGATTGCTCGCCGCCGCAGCTTCGGAACCGAGCGGCAAAAAGCGCAGTTCATAGGCTCCGTCGCGATCGGCATAGACGGCATTCGACTGCGCGCATTCGCCCGCCAGCGCGGCTTTCGCCATCGCGCACAGGAAAAGTGGCACTGCCAGGGCAGCTGCCATTTTCAGCGTAACGATGCGAGGCGAACTGCCGTCCGCTGCCGGTACTCCACGCGCCATCAGGCACTCCTTGCCGCGAAAAACAGGGCCGCTCGCGCGGCCCAAATTCTCTTAGAGATCGAGAACCAGACGCTCCGGATCTTCCAGGCTTTCCTTGACGCGGACGAGGAAGGTCACGGCTTCCTTGCCGTCGACAATGCGGTGATCGTAGGAGAGTGCCAGATACATCATCGGACGGATGACGATCTGACCGCCGACAACGACCGGACGCTCCTGGATCTTGTGCATGCCCAGAATGCCCGACTGCGGCGCATTGAGGATCGGCGAGGACATCAGCGAACCGTAGACGCCGCCATTGGTGATCGTGAAGGTGCCGCCCTGCATGTCGGCCATCGAGAGCGTGCCGTCGCGCGCCGCCTTGGCAAGGCGGCCAAGATCCTTCTCGATCTCGGCAATCGACATCTGGTCGGCATCGCGGATGATCGGAACGACCAGGCCCTTGTCTGTGCCGACAGCCATACCGATGTGGCAGTAGTTCTTGTAGATGATGTCGGTGCCATCGATCTCGGCGTTGACGGCCGGCAGTTCCTTCAGAGCGTGCGTCACAGCCTTGGTGAAGAAGCCCATGAAGCCGAGCTTCACGCCATGCTTCTTTTCGAAGACGTCCTTGTACTTGGCGCGCAGGTCCATGACTGCCTTCATGTCCACCTCGTTGTAGGTGGTGAGCATGGCTGCGGTGTTCTGCGCATCCTTGAGGCGCTTGGCAATCGTCTGGCGCAGGCGCGTCATCTTCACGCGCTCCTCGCGGCCGGCGTCCTCAACCGTCGATGGCCCACGGACCGCAGCGGGAGCAGCCGGCGCAGCAGCCGGGGCGGAAAGGCCCTTGGCGACGGCAGCGATCACATCGCCCTTCAGCACCTGGCCGCGCTTGCCACTGCCTTCGACCTGATCGGCCGAGAGATTGTTTTCAGCAAGCATCTTGGCGGCAGCGGGCGCCGCCGGCATGGCGGAAGCCGGGGCCGGGGCAGAAGCAACCGGTGCCGCAGCGGCAGCAGCCGGAGCGGCGGCCGTTGGCTGGGCCGAAGCAGCCATGGCCGGCTCGGCAGCCTTTGCAGGAGCGGCAGCCGGGGCTGCAGCGCCTGCGGCGATCTGGCCGAGCAGCGCGCCGAGGCCCACGGTTTCGCCGGCCTGGGCAACGATTTCGGAAAGCGTACCGGAGGTCGGTGCCGGTACTTCGATGGTCACCTTGTCGGTTTCAAGCTCGAGAATCGGCTCATCGGCCTTGATGGCGTCGCCAACCTTCTTGAACCAGGTGCCGACGGTTGCCTCGCTGACGGATTCACCGAGAGTTGGAACGCGGATTTCTGTGGCCATTGTTCAGATCCTGATTTGCTTGTTTTCGTTTATTCGTTTCCGGCAGCAGACGGCCGGAGAATGATCGAGGGCATGGGTAAAACTTCGAAGTGGAAACCGAAACTGGAGCGGACGATCGGATCTGCATCGGCAAGCGCCTTCGCGGCCTCTCGATCCTCGACTGAGACGACCGCCATGCCCCAGGCGCCTTCGCCCTCGAAGACGGGGCCGACAGCAATTGCCGATCCCGCTTCTGCGTTGTGGCGCCAATATTCGGCATGCCGTTCCATCGCAGCCATCTCCTCCGCGGTCGCGTCGTTCGGAAAGCGGGAACGAGGCGGCACAAGTCTCAAGAAGAAATATGCCATCGCCCCAACTCCTCAGCCGCCCAGCGCATCCTCAAGGAATGCCGCGAGCTGCGACAGATGCTTGGACATCAACCCCGTTGCCGGCGAAGCGGCAGCCGGACGTCCGGTGTAGCGGACGCGCTGATACTTCGCGTCGATGTGGGCAAGAACCCATTCGAGATACGGATCGATGAACGACCATGCGCCCATGTTCTTCGGCTCTTCCTGGCACCAGACCATTTCGGCATTGCGGAAGCGGGAGAGCTCGTTGATGAGCGCCTTGGCCGGGAACGGGTAGAGCTGTTCGACGCGCAGCAGATAGACATCGTCGATGCCGCGCTTTTCGCGTTCCTCCAGAAGATCATAATAGACCTTGCCGGAGCACATGACGACGCGGCGGATCTTGTTGTCTTTCTGCAGCTTGATCGGTCCGTCCTTGATGACCTCTGCATCATCCCACAAAAGGCGGTGGAAGGAGGATTCGCCGGCCATCTCCGCGAGGCTCGAAACGGCCCGCTTGTGGCGCAGCAACGACTTCGGCGTCATCAGGATCAGCGGCTTGCGGAAGTCGCGTTTCAACTGACGGCGCAGGATGTGGAAGTAGTTCGCCGGGGTCGTGACGTTGGCAACCTGCATGTTGTCTTCGGCACAAAGCTGCAGGAAGCGTTCCAGGCGGGCCGAAGAATGTTCCGGACCCTGGCCTTCGTAACCATGCGGCAGCAGGCAGACGAGACCCGACATGCGCAGCCACTTGCGTTCGCCCGAGGAAATGAACTGGTCGAAGACGACCTGCGCACCATTTGCGAAGTCGCCGAACTGCGCTTCCCAGAGCGTGAGGGCGTTCGGCCGCGCCAGCGAATAACCGTATTCGAAGCCGAGCACGGCCTCTTCGGAGAGCATCGAGTTGATGACCTCGTAGCGGGCCTGCGTCGGCGACAGGTTGGCGAGCGGAATGTAACGCGCTTCCGTCTCCTGATCGTAAAGGACCGAATGGCGCTGCGAGAAGGTGCCGCGTTCGCAATCTTGACCCGAAAGGCGGATCTTGTGTCCTTCGAGGCAGAGTGCGCCAAAAGCGAGCGCTTCGCCCATTGCCCAGTCGATGCCTTCGCCCGTCTGGATCATGTTGGCCCGGTTTTCCATGAAGCGCTGGATCGTGCGGTGCGCGTTGAAGCCCGCGGGGACTTCCGAGAGCTTGCGGCCGATCTCCTTCAACTGTTTCATCGGCACTGCCGTCTTGCCACGGCGCTGCTCATCGGCGTTGTCGGCTGTGCGCAGACCAGACCATTCGCCGTCCAGCCAGTCGGCCTTGTTCGGCTTGTAGGACTGCCCGGCCTCGAACTCCTGTTCGAGATGAGCGCGCCAGTCGGCCTTCATCTTCTCGACTTCGCCTTCGGTCAGCAGGCCTTGCGCAACAAGACGCTCGGCGTAAAGCTGGAACACCGTCTTGTGGCCACGGATGACCTTGTACATCTTCGGCTGGGTGAAGGACGGTTCGTCGCCTTCGTTGTGGCCGTAGCGGCGGTAGCAGAACATGTCGATGACGACCGGCTTGTGGAATTTCATGCGGAACTCGGTCGCGATTTTCGCGGCGTAGACCACAGCTTCCGGATCGTCGCCGTTGACGTGGAAGATCGGCGCCTCGATCATCTTCGCCACGTCCGACGGATAGGGCGACGAACGGGAGAAGGCCGGGTTCGTCGTAAAGCCGATCTGGTTGTTGATGATGACATGCATCGTGCCGGCGACACGGTGGCCGCGAAGTCCTGAAAGGCCGAGAATTTCAGCGATGACGCCCTGGCCGGCAAAAGCTGCATCGCCGTGGATCAGCAACGGCAAAATCTTGGCGCGCTCAGAGAGCGGAATGACGTCGCCTTCCCAGACGGTAGCACTCATGTCCTGCTTGGCGCGCGCCTTTCCCATGACGACGGGGTCGACGATTTCAAGATGCGAGGGGTTTGCCGTCAGCGAAACGTGTACCTTGTTGCCGTCGAATTCGCGGTCGGAAGATGCACCGAGATGGTACTTCACGTCGCCGGAACCTTCGACCTCGTCGGGCGCATAGGAACCACCCTTGAACTCATGGAAGATGGCGCGATGCGGCTTTCCCATGACCTGGCTGAGCACGTTCAAGCGGCCGCGATGGGCCATGCCGAACACGGCTTCCTTCAGGCCGAGGTGACCGCCACGCTTTAGGATCTGCTCAAGTGCCGGGATCAGTGATTCACCGCCATCGAGGCCGAAGCGCTTGGTGCCCTTGAACTTGACGTCGAGGAACTGTTCGTAGCCTTCCGCTTCGACGAGCTTGGCAAGGATCGCCTTCTTGCCTTCCGGTGTGAACGCCACGCCCTTGTCGGGCCCTTCGATTCGTTCCTGAATCCAGGCCTTCTCTTCCGGATTGGACATGTGCATGAACTCGACGCCAAGGGTCGAGCAATAGGTTCGCTCGAGGATCTCGATCATCTGCGGGATGGTCGCGTATTCGAGGCCAAGCACGTTGTCGATGAAGATCTTGCGATCGTAGTCGGCCGGGCTGAAGCCGTAAGCTTCCGGCGACAGTTCCTTATAGTCTTCGACCGGTACAGCGATGCCAAGCGGATCGAGCTTGGCATGCAGATGGCCGCGCATGCGATAGGCGCGGATCATCATGATGGCACGCACGGAATCGCGCGTCGCCTGGAGAATGTCGGCGCCGTCGGTCGGCTTGCCGGCAGCTTCGGCCTTTGCCTTTACCTTGGTTTCGATGACCTTCTCGACCGTGCCCCAATCCCCGTCGAGCGCAGATACGAGATCGCCGCCGGCCTGAATCGGCCAGTTCTTCTTGCGCCAAGAAGCGCCCTTGGCCGCCTTCTTCACATCGTTCGGATCGTCCTCCAGCGCCTTGAAGAAGGTCCGCCACTGATCGTCGACCGATGACGGATCTTCTTCGTAACGCGCATAGAGCTGCTCGATATAGGCAGCATTGGCGCCATCCAGAAACGAGGTGATCTGAAACTGCTCGTTGGCTTCTTGCCGTGCCATGGTTTTACGCGGACGCTTTCCGCCCGCCTCCTGACTTTTGATGAATTCGCCGGCTCTAACCGGCTGCCGCATTCTCATTTGCCGCCTGTCCGCGGCATGCCTGCTGTCGAATACCTTGGGGCCGGGCGGAAGCGCAGATGCTTTCTTCCGCCCGGATATCGAAATTGGCTCAGCCCTTGAGGACTTCAACCAGCGTCTTGCCGAGACGAGCCGGAGACGGCGACACCGTGATGCCGGCCGCTTCCATGGCCGCGATCTTGTCTTCCGCGCCGCCCTTGCCGCCGGAAATCACGGCGCCGGCATGGCCCATGGTGCGGCCGGGAGGTGCCGTACGCCCGGCGATGAAGCCGACCATCGGCTTCTTGCGTCCGCGCTTGGCTTCGTCCTTGAGGAACTGCGCCGCGTCTTCTTCGGCCGATCCGCCGATTTCGCCGATCATGATGATCGACTTGGTTTCGTCGTCGGCCAGGAACATCTCGAGTACGTCGATGAATTCGGTGCCCTTGACCGGGTCGCCGCCGATGCCGACTGCCGTCGTTTGGCCGAGACCCTCATTCGAGGTCTGGAAGACGGCTTCATAGGTCAGCGTGCCGGAGCGCGAGAGAACGCCGACCGAACCTTTTTTGAAGATGGAACCCGGCATGATGCCGATCTTGCATTCCTCAGGTGTCAGGACACCCGGGCAGTTCGGACCGATCAGTCGCGACTTCGATTTGTCGAGCTTCGACTTGACCTTGATCATGTCCTCGACCGGAATGCCTTCGGTGATGCAGATGATGAGCGGGATTTCCGCCTCGATCGCCTCGATGATCGCCTCGGCGGCGCCGGCCGGCGGCACGTAGATCACCGATGCGTCGGCACCAGTCTTTTCCTTGCCCTCGGCGACGGAGGCGAAGATCGGCAGATGTGCCTCGCCTTCGAGCGACCCCCAGGTCTCGCCACCCTTCTTCGGATGAATGCCGCCGACCATCTTGGTGCCGTAATAGGCAAGCGCCTGCTCGGTGTGGAAAGTGCCGGTCTTGCCGGTCAGGCCCTGGACCAGGACCTTGGTGTTCTTGTTGACGAGAATGGACATGCCTTAGTTCCCTTTCACAGCAGCGACGATCTTCTTCGCCGCGTCGTCAAGATCGTCGGCAGGGATCACGTTCAGCCCGCTGTCTCGTATGATTTTCTTGCCGAGTTCCACGTTGGTGCCTTCGAGACGGACGACGAGCGGCACCTGGAGGCCGACTTCCTTGACCGCCGCGATCACGCCTTCGGCGATGACGTCGCAGCGCATGATGCCGCCGAAGATATTGACCAGGATGCCCTTCACGGCCGGATCGGCGGTGATGATCTTGAAGGCCGCGGTGACCTTCTCCTTCGAGGCACCGCCACCGACATCGAGGAAGTTCGCAGGCTCGGCGCCGTAGAGCTTGATGATGTCCATGGTTGCCATGGCAAGGCCCGCACCATTGACCATGCAGCCGATATTGCCGTCGAGGGCAACATATGCAAGGTCGTATTTGGAGGCTTCGATTTCCTTCTCGTCTTCTTCCGTTTTGTCGCGCAGCGCGACGATGTCTTCGTGACGGAAGAGCGCATTGCCGTCGAAGGATACCTTGGCGTCGAGCACGCGCAGGCGACCGTTCTTCATGACGATCAGCGGATTGACTTCGAGCAGGCTCATGTCCTTTTCGACGAAAGCCTTGTAGAGGATCGGGAACAGCGTGTCGCCATCCTTGCGAGCTTCGCCTTGAAGATTGAGCGCATCCGCAAGCTTCTTGCTGTCCTCAGCCGTCACGCCGTTTGCGGGGTCGATGGCAACGGTGATAATCTTCTCGGGTGTGTCGTGTGCAACGGTCTCGATATCCATGCCGCCTTCCGTCGAAACGACGAAGGCAACCTGACCGACGGAACGGTCGACGAGTATCGAGAGATAGAGTTCGCGGTCGATATCGGCGCCGTCTTCGATGTAGAGGCGGTTGACCTGCTTGCCGGCCGGGCCGGTCTGCTTGGTGACCAGCGTATTGCCGAGCATTTCCTTGGAATTGGCGACGACTTCGTCGATCGACTTCGCAAGGCGAACGCCACCTTTGGCTTCCGGCGGAAGCTCCTTGAATTTACCCTTGCCGCGGCCGCCGGCGTGGATCTGGCTTTTCACGACGTAGAGCGGACCAGGCAATTGCTTTGCCGCAGCCTCGGCTTCGTCGGCCTTGAAGATGGCCACACCTTCAGCGACCGGTGCGCCATAGCTCTTCAGCAGAGCCTTGGCCTGATATTCATGAATGTTCATGGGTTTGATCCTGTTTCGATTACTTCAGCGCGGGCGCGATGTTGATGCAGGCTTCACACAGGCCGGCGACAGCGCCGACGGACTTGTCGAAGGCTTCCTTCTCGGCCTTGTTGAGGTCGATCTCGATGACGCGTTCGACGCCGCCGGCACCGATGACTGTCGGAACGCCGACATACATGTCCTTGACACCGTATTGGCCGGAGAGATGCGCCGCGCAGGGCAGAACGCGCTTTTTGTCCTTGAGGTAGGCCTCGGCCATCTCGATTGCCGAGGCTGCCGGAGCGTAGTAGGCCGAACCGGTCTTCAGGAGGCCCACGATTTCGGCGCCGCCGTCACGGGTGCGCTGGATGATTTCCTCAAGCCGTTCCTTGGTGACCCAACCCATGGTGATGAGGTCGGTGAGCGGAATGCCGGCAACGGTGGAGTAGCGAGCAAGCGGGACCATCGTGTCGCCGTGGCCGCCGAGAACGAAAGCAGTGACGTCCTGAACGGAAACGTTGAATTCCTTGGCGAGGAAGAGGCGAAAGCGCGAGCTGTCGAGAACGCCGGCCATGCCGACGACCTTGTTGGCCGGAAGGCCGGAAAACTTCTGCAGCGCCCAGACCATGGCGTCGAGCGGATTTGTAATGCAGATGACGAAGGCGTTCGGGGCATATTTCTTGATGCCGGCGCCGACCTGCTCCATGACCTTGAGGTTGATGCCGAGAAGGTCGTCGCGGCTCATGCCCGGCTTGCGCGGAACGCCGGCTGTGACGATGCAGACATCTGCGCCTTCGATCGCGGAATAGTCGCTGGCGCCTGTCAGATTGGCGTCGAAGCCTTCGACCGGGGACGACTGGGCGATATCGAGGCCCTTGCCCTGTGGAATGCCGTCGGCAATGTCGAAGAGGACGATGTCGCCGAGCTCTTTCAGGCCGGCGAGATGCGCCAGCGTGCCACCAATCATGCCAGAACCGATAAGTGCGATCTTGTTACGCGCCATTTCGCTGTTTCCTTTGCGATCAAAATCAGTCGGGCGGCGCGTCGAGGCGTCGTCCAATGACGCAATCGCATAGCCTTAAAGCCAAAAAATGGCAACGTGTTATTTTTGGATAAGCAATTTCAATCGTTTAGATACAAAATTTCTTACGTAAACGTAAGATATTTCGATGCCAGCCCGTCACTCGGCGGCATGCTTTTTATGGTGCATTGCGAGATATTCTGCGCTGCGCATCTCGAAAAGACGCGATGCCGTACGATTGAATTCAAAGCCTTCCGTTCCCCGCCGTTCGATCAGCAGGTCTTCCGGCATTGCCGCAGCCGATGCATGAAGGCGAACGCCGTGGTCGTAGAGCGTGTCGACTAGGATGATGAAACGCTTGGCCTGGTTCCGCTTGTCCGGACCGAGCCTCGGGATGCGATCGACATAGATCGTATCGAAACGCTTGGCGATTGCGAGAAAATCGGCAGCACCGAGCGGTTTCTCGCAGAGATCGGCAAAGGAAAAGCGTGCCATGCGATCGGCCGCGAGCGGCACATGGATCGAGCGACCTTTCATCGGAATTTCGAGAGATTGCGCCTTGCGTCCATCCAGCGCCTGTGCCCAGGACGCGTCCATCGCCATATCCGTCCGCTCGTCTATCGGCGTCAGATAGACCGGCTGGCTGTTCAGCTTCTCCATCCGGTAATCCGTCGGGGAGTCGAGCGTCACGACCTCGACATTCTTCTTGAGGAGCCCGATGAAGGGCAGGAAGAGACCGCGATTGAGGCCGTCCTTGTAGAGATTGTCGGGCTCGACATTCGAGGTCGCGACGAGCACGCAGCCGCGCGCAAAAAGCTCCAAGAACAGCCGCGAGAGGATCATCGCATCAGCGATGTCGGTCACCGTAAACTCATCGAAGCAGAGGAGTTCGGCCTCCTGGTAAAGTGCAGCCGCCACGGGCGGCACGGGATCGGCCTGCTTTGTCTCGCCGTTCTTCAGCTTGAGCCGGTGCGCGGCGATGCGGTTGTGGACATCGGCCATGAATTCGTGGAAGTGCGCGCGGCGTTTCTTCGAGCAGGGCGCCATGCGGTAGAAGATATCCATCAGCATCGTCTTGCCACGCCCGACGCTGCCGTGAATATAAAGTCCCTTGATGCCTTCGCTCGGTTTTTTCTTCGAAGCGAAGAGCCAGCCGAGCGAGCTGGATTTGGCAGCCGGGCGGCGGCGCTTCAGTTCGAAAAGCACCCGATCGAGGCTTTTTGCCACATCCATCTGTGCTGAATCGATCTGGAGAGCGCCAGAGGCCGTCAGCGATTTCAAGTGCTCGCTGACGCTTGAAGTGTAGTCGGGGATAGGCTGCATGGGGAGGAGTCCGCCTACGCGTCGTCGGCGGGTTGGCCGCCGGTTGCCTTACCGGCTGAGAGTGATCGGTTGGCCGGTGCTCGTCTGGCCACTGAAGCTGTTGTCGGCGGTCTTGTAGACGCTGCCGATCTGGTTGCCGCTGCGATCCTTGAGAAGGACCTGCTTGCCGGAGACTTCCCAGGAGCCCATCGCCGTCAGCTCGCCGACGCAGCCGCGCGTGCCGCCACGTGAGCCGCTGCCGAGATTTGTCAGCGTCAGGAACATGTCGCACCTGCCGTTGACGCGCCAGCTGCCGACCATCGATTCCTTGGAGACATCAAGCGCGCTGGCTGCCATGGCACCCGACTGGCCCGGAAGGGCAGGCGCTGCCGTCGGAGCGGCGGGAAACTGCGAGGCGCCTGCCGGTGGCGGAAGCTGCCCGCCCTGGACGGACGGAACAGGCTGGGCGGTCAGCGGTGCCGGCGAGCTGTAACTCGCATTGTCATATGCCGTGCGCTGGCAGCCCGCCAATGACAGAACAACCGCCACACCCGTCATCGCATATCGCAACTGCATCATCATGCTCCCGATTGTCCGCTATTGCAGCACAGAATTGGTCATCAGACTGATTTTCGAATTAGCGTATTTCACTTTGGTTAATCAAGTCGGCACAGCCATAAATTGCTCGCGACAAATGCTTATGCCGGAAATGGCGCGATTCAACTTGCCTGCCGGATAACTTCCTGCAGACAGAATTTGTCAGCAAGGTGATGATCAGCACCATCCTGCGCCGGATTCGGACGATGCCTGCATAGATTCGGAAGAACCCGGCACGGCCGCGCTCAGCGCCGGGCGCGTATCGGCGATCAGACCCGGCGCTCAACCATCATCTTCTTGATCTCGGCTATGGCCTTTGCCGGATTGAGACCCTTGGGGCAGGTCTGCGCACAGTTCATGATCGTGTGGCAGCGATAAAGCCGGAACGGATCTTCGAGGCCGTCAAGCCGCTCTCCGGTCGCCTCGTCTCTGGAATCGATCAGCCAGCGATAGGCCTGCAGCAGGACGGCCGGGCCCAGATAGCGATCGCCGTTCCACCAGTAACTCGGACAGGAGGTCGAGCAGCAGGCGCACAGGATGCACTCGTAGAGGCCGTCGAGCTTCTGGCGATCCTCGTGGCTCTGCTTCCATTCCTTGGCAGGGGCCGGAGATACGGTCTTAAGCCAGGGTTCGATCGAGCGGTGCTGCGCATAGAAATTCGTCAGGTCCGGCACGAGATCCTTCACCACCGGCAAATGCGGCAGTGGATAGATTTTAACCGTTCCTTTGATGTCATCCATGCCCTTGGTGCAGGCAAGCGTGTTCGTGCCGTCGATATTCATCGCGCAGGAACCGCAGATGCCCTCGCGACAGGAACGGCGCAGCGTCAACGTCGGATCGATCTTGTTCTTGATGTAGAGCAGCCCGTCGAGAACCATCGGACCACAGTCGTCGACATCGATATAGAAGGTGTCGATCGAAGGGTTCTGGCCATCATCCGGGCTCCAGCGGTAGACGCGAAACTCACGGGTGTTCTTCGCACCCGCCGGCTTCGGCCAGACCTTGCCTTCGCGCATCTGAGAGTTCTTGGGGAGAGCAAGTTCAACCATGATAAAATCCTAGTTTGCCGACAGGAATTCCGTTTTCACGCAATCCTACAACCACCGAAACCGCCGTTGCCGGCTGCCGCCCGGAGCAGGCAATTTGTAGCGCTCCGCCATGAGGGGCGAGACGGCCAGCACCGCGGCCAGTCCAAGAAGGTTTCCCATCATCAATACACACGAGCTTTCGGGGCGATCTTCTTGGGATCGATGCCTTCCGAGATGAGCTCGGTGTGAACAGGACGGTAGTCGAGCTTGACCTCGCCGGCATTGCCGACCCAGGCAAGCGTGTGCTTGCGCCAGTTGACGTCGTCGCGACCGGCGTATGCGCCTTCGGTGTAATCCTCGCGGGCGTGCGAGCCACGGCTTTCCTTGCGCGCCTCGGCGCCATAGATCGTCGTGATCGCATTCGCCATCAGGTTTTGCAGCTCGAGCGTCTCGACGAGATCGGAGTTCCAGATCATCGACCGGTCCGTGACCTTGATGTCTGCCATTTCCTGCCAGATCGAGGAGATGCGCTTGCAGCCCGATTCCAGCGACTCCTGGGTGCGGAACACGGCGGCATCTTCCTGCATGGCGCGCTGCATCTTCTCGCGCAGATGCGCCGTGGGCGTTGCGCCATTGGCGTGGCGAAGACCATCGAAGCGATCCATGATCTTGTCACAGGCGGCGATGTTGAGATGCGGGACCGGTGCTGCGCGGTCAATGACCTCGCCGGCACGGATTGCCGCAGCGCGGCCAAAAACCACCAGATCGATCAGCGAGTTCGAGCCGAGGCGGTTTGCACCATGCACCGAAGCGCAGCCCGCTTCGCCGACCGCCATCAATCCGGGGATCACGCGTTCGGGGTTGGCGCTGTCGGCATTGAGCACCTCGCCCCAGTAGTTCGTCGGAATGCCGCCCATGTTGTAGTGAACGGTCGGCAGCACCGGGATCGGCTCGCGCGTCACATCGACGCCTGCAAAGATCTTTGCGCTCTCGGAAATGCCCGGCAGGCGTTCATGCAAAACGGCCGGGTCGAGATGGTCCAGGTGCAGGAAGATATGGTCCTTGTTCTTGCCGACGCCGCGGCCTTCGCGGATTTCCAAGGTCATGCAGCGCGAAACGACGTCGCGCGAGGCAAGGTCCTTGGCCGACGGTGCGTAGCGTTCCATGAAGCGCTCGCCCTCCGAATTGACGAGATAGCCGCCCTCCCCGCGCGCCCCTTCGGTAATCAGACAGCCCGAGCCGTAGATACCGGTGGGATGGAACTGCACAAACTCCATGTCCTGCAGCGGAAGCCCTGCGCGCGCCACCATGCCGCCGCCGTCGCCGGTGCAGGTATGGGCGGAAGTCGCGGAGAAATAGGCACGGCCGTAGCCACCGGTCGCCAGCACCACCATTTTCGCCGCGAAGCGATGGATCGAGCCGTCATCGAGGCACCAGGCAACGACGCCGGTACAACGGCTTCCGTCTTCCGACATGATGAGGTCGAGCGCGAAATATTCGACGAAGAACTCGGCGTTGTAGCGCAGCGACTGGCCGTAAAGCGTGTGCAGGATGGCGTGGCCGGTGCGGTCGGCAACCGCGCAGGTGCGCTGCACCGGCGGACCCTCGCCGTAGTTCTGCATATGACCGCCGAATGGACGCTGATAGATCTTGCCTTCCTCATTGCGCGAGAAGGGCACGCCGTAGTGCTCGAGCTCATAGACCGCCTTCGGCGCTTCCATGGCGAGATATTGCATGGCATCGACGTCACCGAGCCAGTCGGACCCCTTGACCGTATCGTAGAGATGCCATTGCCAGCTGTCTGGCGTCATGTTCTGCAGCGAGGCGGCGATGCCGCCCTGGGCTGCGACCGTGTGCGAGCGGGTCGGAAATACCTTGGTGATGCAAGCCGTCCGGAAACCCTGTTCGGCCATGCCGAGGGTTGCGCGAAGACCGGCGCCGCCGGCGCCGACGACGATCACGTCATAGGAGTGATCGACATATTTGTAGGCTTTCCCATTCTGAGCAAGTGAAGTCGGTGCCATGATACGGTTATCCTACGAAAGCAATTTTCAGAATGGCAAAGAGACAGAGCCCTGCGACCGCGATCGCGAAAAACGTGTTCAGCATCAGCAAGGCGAGCTTGCCGATTTCGCTGTGCACGTAGTCCTCGATGATGGCCTGCATGCCAAGGCGCATGTGAATGATACCCGAAATCACCATCAGCCCCATGATGACTGCCACAAAGGGGTTCGACAGCGCATGCACGACGTCTGCATAAGGCGCGCCGGCATAAGCGATCATGAAGATGACGAAGAAGATGATGAGTGGGACGTTGGCGACAGCCGTCAGGCGCTGGCGCCAGAAGTGTTCTGTGCCTTCCTTGGCCGAGCCAAGGCCGCGAACTTTACCCAGAGGGGTACGCATATCCATGTGAGCGACCTCAGAAGCGAATGATAATGCCGATCACCCAAACCAGCACCGTCAGACAGAGCGAGCCGATGATGTTGGCGATGGCGAGCTTGGTGGAGAATTCCTTCTCGAAACCATGGCCGAGGTCCCACAGCAGGTGGCGCAGGCCGCCAAGCATGTGGTGAAGCAGCGCCCAGGTATAACCAAGCAGGACGACCTTGCCGACGATGCTGCCGAGCACCCAATTCACCCAGTCGTAATAGGCTTGACCGGTCGCAGCCGCGATCAGCCACCAGGCGATCAGCAGCGTGCCGAAATAAAGGGCAGCCCCTGTGATGCGGTGGACGATCGACATGACCATGGTAGGAATAAGCTTGTATACTTGCAAATGCGGCGACAGAGGCCGGTTATTTGTCACATTCGCCATCAGAACCTCGCGGCGTCCTTGCGCTCCCGGATTTCGGAGCATTTCGAGGCAATCACAGGAATGACAAATTTGTCTGTGTGCATTGCATCAACGGCGACGTTTAATCACCGAAGCTCCCGACGACAAGCACAATTGCTGTCTGTTTTCAATTTAATCGATTCGCGTTACCGGGAAGTTGCCGGAAAAGGAAACCAGCCTTTCCCGATCGAAGTTTATGCTGATTTTTCATGGCTCAGTGGACACGCAGGTCGTTTTGACGCAAGCTGGCATTAACGATTTGTTAACGATCGGATATCCGGAGGTTGCGTCCCATGTTCCAGCGTGTTTCGAAGACCATTGCGCTGGTGTTGTGTGCCCTGATTGCGCTTCCTGCCACGGCGGGCGAGCGAGCTGGGCATCATCGCGGCGTGACCCATTGGGCAAGCAACGCCAAGTGGGCAAACAGCCTCAGGTGGGCAAACAGCGTGAAACCCTGGTTCGGCGGTCATCGTCGCCATCATGGCCGCGGCCATAACCGTTATGTTCGCCTCAAGCATTTCTCGCCGTCATCAAGCAGCTACCGCATCGGCCGCGCTTCAAGGTCGCCACAGCCTCTGCGCTATGAATACAATGGCACTTACGCCGGTTCCTATGCCTACGAAACCCAAGGCGGCACCTATTTCGGTGCGGACGGTTATGCACAGTACGGTGCGCCGCAGGTCGAGTTGCTCGCACCCGGTCCCAAGGTGATCGACGTTGCCGTAGAGGCCGATCCTTGCAGCTACGAGGCAAAGGTCTGCGTCATCAGGCCCTGAACCGCCAGACCGTCGTCTTCTTGCTCTCACTGTCTTCGAGCGCCCGCGTCACCGGCACTTCGTAGACGGCGCAAAACTCCAGCCGCTCCTTTGGCAAATAGGCCCGGCCCGGATCGCCGACAAGAACCTTTCTGCCTTCGCCGGCCAGCCGGTCGAACCATGGAACGATGGCGTCCGCAAAGACGCGGTCATAGAACACGTCGCCCGCCAGGACGATATCGGCATCGACCGGCCTGCCGACGAAATCGGCGCCGCTAAAATCGACCGAGACCCGATTGGCAGCAGCATTCAGCCGCACCGCCGCTTCAGACCATGGATCGATATCGGCCGCCTTGACCGTCACCGCACCGGCCATCTTCGCCGCGATCGCGACGAGCCCCGAACCTGTTGCGAAGTCGAAAACGCGCTTGGTTTGCACCGTCTCCGGATGATCGAGAATATAACGCGCGAGTCCTTGCCCACCCGCCCAGGCAAAGGCCCAGAACGGGGGTGGCAGGCCGATCCTTGCCAGTTCCTCCTCCGTCTTAAGCCAAAGCTCATGCGCTTCGCTCGCCAGATGCAACCGGATCTCCGGCACATGCGGCGGCGTGATCAGTTGTGTATTGGCGCGGATGAAGCTTTCCGGATCGGTCTTCAATGCAGTCAGAGCCGCGGATTGTCGAGGCCACCCATGCGGCAGACTTCGAGCCACTCGTCATCTGTCACGGGCTGGACCGAAAGGCGCATTGACGTCACCAATGCCATCTTCGAAAGTTTCTCATTCGCCTTGACATCCTTCAGCGTCACGGGTTTGGGCATATCGCGCACAGCGCGAATATCGACGCAATCCCAGCGATCGTCGCCCTTGGCCGTGGAATCGGGATGCGACAAAAGGCAGACCTCGACGATGCCGACGATCTCCAGGCCCTCATTGGAGTGGTAGAAGAAGCCTCTTTCGCCGATCTTCATGGCGCGCATGTTGTTGCGGGCGAGATAATTGCGGACGCCCGTCCACTCGGTACCTTTCTCGCCTGCTGCCTTCTGCTGCTCCCAGGACCAGGAGGAAGGTTCGGATTTAAAGAGCCAATAGGCCATCCCTTATGCCTCCGGATTGTTGAAGACCCAGTTGAACGGCTTGATCTCGACACTCTCGAAAAGACCAGCCCTGGCATAAGGATCGGCATCGGCTAGTGCCCTGGCCGCTTGCGCAGTATCGGCCTTGACCATGACCAAGCTGCCGCAGGGCTTGCCTTCAGTGTCGAGGAACGGTCCGGCCATGCTGAGCGTTCCTTCGGCGTTCAGCTTGTTCAGATATTCCAGATGCGCCGCGCGCGTTTCCATGCGCGTGTTGAGGTGCCCCGGCTTGTCCTTGCAGAGAACGGCAAAAAGCATGTCTGCCTCCTATTCGGTGGTAATCGGACGTGTCATCAATTGTTCGATGGCTTCGGTGATGCCGAGTTTACCTTCGATGATCGCCGAGACGGCATCGGTGATCGGCATCGCGATATTGAGCTCTTCCGCCAGGCGCGAGGCGACGGCCGCGGCAAAGGCACCTTCCACCAATTCGCCGTGCAAGGGATCGGCCTTTTCGCCGCGGCCAAGCGCAATGCCGAAGCGCAGGTTGCGCGACTGATGGCTCGTTGCCGTCAGGACAAGATCGCCCAGCCCGGAAAGCCCGCGTACCGTGTCGGCCTGCCCGCCCTTGGCAACGACGAGACGCGACATTTCCGCCAGCCCGCGCGCGATCAGCGCTGCGCGCGCAGAATCGCCGAGCCCGCAGCCTTCGACGATACCACAGGCGATCGCCAATACATTCTTCAGCGCACCGCCCAGCTGCACGCCGATACGGTCCGAAGACGGATAGAGCCGGAAGGTCCTGCCCGAAATCGCCTGCGCCAGCCGCTCGGCAACAGCCACGTGCGATGCAGCAACGACCATGGCGGTCGGCAGTCCTTTGGCGATGTCGGATGCAAAACCGGGCCCCGAAAGCACCGCAACGGGATGCTGCGGCAATTCTCGCTCCAGCATGACTGTCAACAAGTTGCCGGTCGCCCGCTCGATGCCCTTGGCACAGGTGACGGCGATTGCGTCCTTTCCGAGGTAAGGGCCATACTGCCTGGCCGCATCCGCCTGCGCCTGGGAGGGCATGGCGAAAAGCACGATATCGGCATCTTCGATCGAATCAGGTTCTGCCGAGAATTCCAGTGACTGGGGCAGCTCGATGCCGGGAAGAACCGCATCGTTGAGCCGTTCGGCTTTCAGGTCGGCCATCAGGGCAGGGTCGCGGCCGACGAGCGTGACCTGGCTGCGGCCGGTGAGCGCAATGACTGCGGCAAGCGCCGTTCCGAAAGCGCCCGCGCCAACGACGGCAATCCGTTCGCTCATGCCTTTGCTCCCCGCTTTCCGTAGCTGATCAGCGCTTCCGCATTTGAATCCAACGGCCAGCGCGAGCGCGGCTGCACATCGAGATCATCCGGCGCAACGCCTGTCGCCATGCGCTCGAGCCCCGCCCAGGCAATCATCACCGCATTGTCGGTGCACAATTTCAGCGGTGGCGCGATGAAGCGGAAGGCGTGCTTATCACAAAGCGCCTGTAGCGTGTCGCGCAGTTCGAGGTTGGCAGCGACGCCGCCCGCGACCACCAGGGCCGGCTCTCCGTCGAGATGCGGAAACTCCGCCCTGAACCGCTGTAACCCACGGCCGATTCGATCCTTCAGAGTCCTCGATATCGCCCTTTGAAATGAAGCGCAGATATCGGCGACATCCTGCTCCGTCAGCGGCGCGATATCCAACGCGGCTTGCCGGACCGCCGTCTTCAAACCCGAAAAGGAGAAATCGAGCCGCGTTTCACCGACGAGCGGCCGCGGGAAATCGAAGCGGCCGGGGTTGCCCGTCTTTGCTGCCGCCTCCACCTGGGGGCCGCCGGGATAAGGCAGCCCGAGCAGCTTCGCCGTCTTGTCGAAGGCCTCGCCGAGCGCATCATCGATGGTCGTTCCCCAGCGTTCGTACTGGCCAATGCCGCGTACGAGGATGAGCTGCGTATGACCACCCGACACAAGCAGCATCAGGTAGGGAAAGGAAAGCCCGTCCGTCAGCCGCGCCGTCAGCGCATGGCCTTCGAGATGATTCACCGCATAAAGCGGCTTGCCGGCGGCCTTGGCGATCGCCTTGCCTGTCATCAGGCCGACGAGCAGCCCGCCGATCAATCCCGGTCCGGAGGTCGCGGCAATCGCATCGACATCACACAGCGACACCTTGGCACGATGCAACGCCTCGTCGATCAGCGTATCGAGTGCCTCGACATGGGCACGCGCGGCTATCTCTGGTACCACGCCACCATAGGCGCTATGCTCGTCCAATTGGCTCAAGACGACATCGGAAAGCACTTTCGAACGCCCGTCCGCATCGCGCTCGACCACAGCCGCGGCAGTCTCGTCGCAGCTTGTTTCGATGCCGAGGATGCGTAGAAAGGAAGCCATGAAGCCTGTCGTTGATTGCGATGGGTGCAAAACCCGGTTACGAGAACTTCCGGTAACAACGGATCGAAGCGGATGCAAACAAAACCTTTCCGGATCGGAACGCGGGGCAGCCCGCTGGCCCTTGCTCAGGCTCACGAAGCGCGCGATCGGCTGATGGCGGCGCACGCGATGCCGGAGGAAATGTTCGAGATCGTTGTACTGACGACGAAAGGCGACCGCATTACCGACCGTCCGCTTGCCGAGATCGGCGGCAAGGGGCTTTTCACGCAGGAATTGGAAGAAAAGCTTGCAAGCGGCGACCTCGACTTCGCCGTCCATTCAGCCAAGGACATGCCGACGGTGTTGCCGCAAGGGCTTCATCTGTCGGCCTATCTGCCGCGCGAAGACATCCGCGATGCGGTCATCGGTCGCACGGCGCCAAAGCTGATCGAGCTGCCGCATGGCGCAACGGTCGGATCGGCATCGCTGCGCCGCCAGGCTCTGATCCGCCGCATACGGCCGGATATCAAAGTGACAATCTTCCGGGGCGCGGTGGAAACCCGCCTGCGCAAGCTAGATGAAGGCCAAGTCGATGCGACGCTGTTGGCGCTCGCAGGCCTGAAGCGACTTGGCAAGGTCGACGTGATTACCGATATCCTCGATCCCGACACCTTCCCGCCGGCCCCCGCGCAAGGGGCGATCTGCATCGAAAGCCGAATTGGCGATCGGCGCGCCGATGATCTGCTGGCCGCCGTCAACGATCCGACGACCCACGACGCCGTCTCCTGTGAGCGCGCTTTCCTTGCAGCACTCGACGGTTCCTGCCGCACGCCGATCGGGGGATATGCGGTTTGCGAAGGCGATCGGATCAGGTTCTCGGGCCTGATCATCACGCCGGATGGTCGCAACCAGCACTCGGTCACCATCGACGGCAATCGACGCGATGCCGCAGCGCTCGGCACCCGCGCCGGTCAAGACATCCGCGTCCGCGCCGGAAGCGGCTTCTTCGACGACTGGAACTGACGCACGATGCGCGTGCTCGTCACCCGGCCGCTGCGTTCGGGTCAGCGTACTGCCAAAAGGTTGCGCGACATGGGGCATGAGCCCGTATTGCTGCCGCTCTCGCAGCCCGTGCATGATGGCAAGGCCGCCATGGATGCGCTGGCAAGGAGCCACGGGCCAATCGCCATTACCAGCGCGGAAGCTGTCCGGGCGCTTGCGTCGTCCGGTGCAGACATCAGGCCTTATAGCCGCCGGCTGGTGTTCGCCGTTGGCGAAGCAAGCGCGAACGAAGCCAAAGCAGCGGGATTTGCTTCGGTTCTAGCCTCGGCGGGCGATGGCGCGCGACTGGCGGAGTTGATTGCGGCGCAGACGCGGCAATCTGTCACCTATCTCGCCGGTTCGCCGCGCGCAGAAACGTTCGAGCGCAGCGCACACGCACTGGGACTGAAGGTCGATGTCGCCGAATGTTATCGGATGCAGCCGGCAGAACCCGATCCGGGGGCCCTGCGTGAAGCGTTGACCCCGCCGCCGGAGGCCATCGTCCTTTACTCCCGGACGACCGCAGAGCGTTTTTTCCGTCTCCCCGAGGTCCGATCGGAACCCGGCTGGCTCAATCAGGCCCTCATCCTTTGCCTCAGCACATCTGTTGCCGCGGCAGTCCCCGCTTCAATTGGAAGAAATCTTCGCATCGCAGCATTGCCGGATGAGAGAAGCCTTCTGTCGCTTCTTTGAAGGCCTTACGCGTCCAAATTTGATCTAACCTCTTTCCATAATAGGCATCACTGACTAGTTTCGTTGCGATGCAGGAAAAATGAGGTACGCATGGTATCGGGAAATCCGCCACGTCATTCGAAGAACGCCGACGAGCCGGTCACGATCGATCTGGAAGCGCAGGAAACTGCGGCAGCAGCCGATACCGAGAAGAAATCCGAAGCGAACGCGCCCGACGCCGACGCGCCCGCCGCAGACGATGCGACAGCCGGGGAAGAGGCGTCCGTCGATCCGGAAAAACAACCATGGGCCGAGGAGACGGCCGAGCACGCCGCCACCTCCGAGGAGCCCCCTCAGCAAAACATGGCAACGGACCCCGAGCCGGCTTCGCAAAAGCTGCGCGGCGGAACGACCTCCGGTTTGATCGCCGCCGGTGTTTTCGGCGGCCTGGTTGCCCTGCTGGGTGCTGGCGTGATCCAATATGCCGGCTACCTTCCGACGTCTTTTGCACCTCAGACCGGACTTGATGAAACGGCAAGCCTTTCGGCTGAAATCGACGGACTCAAGCGATCCATCTCCGAGGTGGCCGCAGCGCCGAACACCAGGGTCGATGCGCTCGACAAGCGTGTCTCCGCTCTCGAAACGGCGGCAAAGACGCCTGCCGCCACGGAGCCGGTGGGCACCCCGGAAGTCGACGCGCTGAACCAGAAGGTCGCGGACTTGGCCACTCAGCTGGAACAGATGCGCACGCTTCTCTCGCAATCCTCCGAAGAGCGGGCGTCGAGCGGCGCCGACATTATCAAGCGCCTGGAGGAAGCCGAGAAGAAGCTCGACGAACCACGCCAGGATGTTGCCGTTGCCCAGGCGATCGCCGCTGCGGCCCTCAAGGCAGCGATCGACCGCGGCGGACCTTTTATGGCCGAGCTCGACACTTTCGCCGGCGTTTCGCCGGACGATCCGGCCGTCGCCGACCTCCGCAATTTCGCCGAAACCGGCGTCCCCTCGCGCGCCGAACTGATCCGACAGGTTCCCGACGTGGCGACCGCCATCGTCCGATCGGTCAACCAGGCAGATCCGAACCAGAGCTGGTCGGACCGGCTGATGGCGAGTGCCAGGTCGCTCGTCACCGTGCGCCCTGTCGGCAACATCGAGGGCGAAAGTGTCGAGGCCATCGCGGCGCGTTTGGAAGACAAGGTAAAGAACGGCGACCTGCCGGGCGCTGCCAGCGAATGGAACGACCTGCCCTCGAATGCAAAGCAGGCTTCGGCCGCCTTCAAACAATCATTGGAAGCGCGCATCCGCGTCGAGGAACTGGTCGGCAGTGCGCTTTCCAAGGCCATTTCCGGCGCCGGAAAGGAGGGTTGATCGATGATCCGTCTCGTCGTCTTCGTCGTCCTCATCGTCGTTCTCGGCTACGGCTTCTCCTGGCTTGCCGATCGCCCCGGCGATCTCTCGCTGGTGTGGGAAGGAAGGCTTTATCAGGCAAAGCTGATCGTCGCCGCAAGTGGCCTTATCGCACTGATTGCTGTTGTCATGACCGCCTGGTGGCTGGTCCGCACGGTGTGGACGTCGCCCCATTCCGTGACGCGCTATTTTCGCGCCCGCAAGCGTGATCGCGGCTATCAGGCGCTCTCGACCGGCCTTATCGCCGCCGGCGCTGGCAATGCCCTGCTTGCCCGCAAGATGGCAGCCCGCTCCCGCGGCCTCATCCGCGCTGATCAGGAGCCGCTGATCAACCTGCTCGAAGCACAGGCGGCCCTGATCGAGGGCCGGCATGACGAGGCCCGCTCCAAGTTCGAAGCGATGGCCAACGATCCCGAAACGCGCGAACTTGGCTTTCGGGGGCTCTATCTCGAGGCCAAACGCCTCGGCGCCAACGAAGCCGCACGCCAATATGCCGAAAAGGCAGCCGACAACGCGCCCTATCTGCCCTGGGCAGCCCAGGCAACGCTCGAATACCGCAGCCAGGCCGGCCGCTGGGACGACGCCATTTTGCTTCTTGAACGACAGAAGGCCGCGCGTGTCGTCGAAAAGCAGGACGCGGAACGCTTGCGCGGTGTTCTGCTGACCGCTCGCGCCGGTGACAAGCTGGAGGGCGATCCGGCCGGCGCGCGCGACGACGCGATGCATGCGCTGAAGCTCATTGCCGATTTCGAACCGGCAGCGATTATTGCCGCCAAGGCGCTTTTCCGCGAGAACAAACTGCGCAAGGCAGCCTCGATCCTCGAACAGGCCTGGAAGGCAGCGCCTCATCCCGAGATCGGCCGCACCTATGTGCTTGCCCGAAGCGGCGATTCCACGATTGATCGCCTGAAGCGAGCCGAACGGCTGGAAGCCCTGCGCCCCAACAATGTCGAATCCCTGCTCGTGGTCGCACAGGCGGCTCTCGATGCACAGGATTTCGCCAAGGCCCGGGCCAAGGCCGAAGCGGCTGCGCGCATGCAGCCGCGTGAAGCGGCCTTCCTGCTGCTTGCTGATATCGAGGAGGCCGAGACCGGCGACCAAGGCCGCGTGCGCCACTGGCTGGCGCAGGCGCTGAAGGCGCCGCGCGATCCGGCGTGGGTCGCCGACGGCTTCGTTTCCGACAAATGGCTTGCCATCTCACCCGTCACCGGCCGTCTCGATGCCTTCGAATGGAAGGCGCCCTTCGATCAACTCGAAGGACCGATCGAAGATGGGTCCGCCGTCTCGATCGATGTCGCGCTGAAGACCCTGCCTCCCGTTCGCGAGACGCGGCCAGAAAGCCCGGCCAACGACCACCGCATGATTGAACTGGAGCGCGCCGCAACGATTGCAGAGGCCGCTCGGCCGGCTCCTGGACCTGCGCCGAAGCCTGTCTCGCCCGCGACGGATCCCAAACAGCCGGAGCCGGTTGCCGGCCAGCCAGAGCCGAAGCCCTTTTATGGAATGCCCGACGATCCTGGCGTTCGCAACATGAAGGGGGAACCGGAACCCAAGACACGTCTGCGCCTTTTCTGAAATGGAACGAAATCCGCATGTTCGAACGTTTTCAGGCATTCTTTCAAAACCTCACTGCAAACAACCCCAAGAAGGGTTTTAGCCCTGACGATCCCCGCATTGCCGTTGCCGCTCTGTGCATGCAAGTGATGGAAGCGGATGGCAAGATCAAGATCAGCGAAAAGAAGCGACTCCGCAAACTGCTCAAGGAGCAATACGGCCTTGACGGAAAGCAGCTGGAGGCCGTCATTGCGGCTGGCCAGGAAGCCGAAAGCAGCGCCGTCGACTATTACCGCTTCACCTCCGACCTGAAACGCCATCTGGATACCGAGCAGCGGCTGGAACTCATCGGCATTCTCTGGGACATCGTCTACGCCGACGGCGAACGCAGCGAGATGGAAGACCATGTCATTTGGCGAATAGCCGATCTGCTGGGCGTTTCCTCCCGCGAGCGCATCCAGAAGCGTCAGGAGGCAGCCGCACGCGTGACCGACACGGTGGTGGTGCAAGACGATGCCGATTGACCGTCCCATCAAACGTGACAAGCGCCCCATACTGATCATCCTGCACCAGGAGCGCTCCAGCCCCGGTCGCGTCGGCCAGCTTCTGGCCGACAAGGGCTATAGCCTGGACATCCGCCGCCCGGTTCTGGGCGACAAGCTGCCCGCTACGCTCGAGGACCATGCCGGATCGGTCGTATTCGGCGGGCCGATGAGTGCAAACGATCCAGACGAGTTCATAAGGAGCGAGATCAACTGGCTGGACGTTCCACTGAGGGAAAACCGCCCGTTCCTCGGCATCTGCCTTGGAGCGCAGATGCTGGTGCGCCACCTTGGCGGCAAGGTGCAGTCGAACGCCGACGGCTCGACCGAAATCGGCTGGTATCCGCTGCGGCCGACCGAAAAGGGCCGGCTGCTGATGCACTGGCCGAAGATGGTCTACCATTTCCATCGCGAGGGCTTCGATCTGCCGCACGGCGCCCATCTGCTTGCGGAAGGCGATACCTATCCAAACCAGGCCTTTCGCTACAACGCCAATGCCTGGGCTCTGCAATTCCACGCAGAGCTCACCCGCGTGATGATGCATCGCTGGGTCGTCCATGGCGCCCACCGCTTCATACTGCCGAACGCGCAGCAGGGTCGGGAACATCTGGAGGGCCGCATGCTCTTCGATGCGCCGCTCAAGGCGTGGCTGAACGAATTTCTCGACATCGTCTTCGAAGGCAAGACGGCAAAAGCCGTACCGGGCTCTATCGCTGCGCTGTCCGCATAGCGCGCAGCAATCCACCAGAGAAAAAGCGCTGCTGCTTGCCCATTGCGCTGGGCGTTATCTGCTGCGAAAAAGCCTGACGCATGAAAGGGCAGGTTCGCCGTAGCATGATTCGCCGCGCCTTTTCACGTGGCACTTGCCCGTTTAGCCGCCAATAGATACATGTCTGTCAGCAACGAACTGGAGACCAAGATGATTGCCCTCTTTCAAACCATTGATTTGGCTTTGAATCTTTATACCTGGGTGCTGATTGCGAGTGCCATTTTCTCCTGGCTTTACGCCTTCAACGTCATCAATTCCTCGAACCAGTTCGTCAATTCGGTCGGCCTGTTCCTCTATAATGTCACCGAGCCGCTGCTACGGCCGATTCGCCGGCTGCTGCCCAATCTCGGCGGCATCGACATCTCGCCGATCATTCTGCTGCTGATTATCTTCTTCCTGCGCTCCTTGATGTGGAACACCATCTTCCCGCTGGTGGCGTGAACTCCGCCTGGAAGATATTCGATGACCATGTGCGCCTCGCCGTTCGGTTGACCCCGCATGGCGGGCGCGACGCGATCGATGGCATCGAGACCGATGCCGCAGGCAAGTGCCACCTCAAGATCCGTGTCAGCGCAATCCCTGAGAAGGGAAAAGCCAACCAGGCGCTGATCGCGCTTCTGTCCCAAGCGCTCGGCATACCGAAATCCTCCATCCAGTTGATGTCGGGCGATACATCGCGCAAAAAAGTCCTCCGGATCGATGGCGGTCTGGAGGACTTGATGGAAAGGCTCGAAAAGCTTCTGAAGCTGTAGCCGCTTACTTCGCTTTCTTGGCGCGCTCAACGGCTTCGAGGATCAGCTGGCCGGCTTCCTTAGAATCACCCCAACCGAAAATCTTCACCCACTTGCCGGGCTCCAGGTCCTTGTAGTGCTCGAAGAAGTGCTCGATCTGCTTCAGGGTAATCTCCGGAAGGTCGGTGTAGTCCCTCACCTTCTCGTAGCGCAGCGTAAGCGACGGCGACGGAACGGCGATGATCTTCTCGTCCTTGCCCGAATTGTCTTCCATCTTCAGAACGCCGATCGGACGGACATTGATCACGCAGCCCGGAACCAGCGGACGGGTGCTGGCGATCAGGACGTCGATCGGATCGCCGTCTTCCGAGAGCGTATGCGGCACGAAGCCGTAGTTGCCCGGATAGGTCATCGGCGTATAGAGGAAGCGGTCGACGACCAACGTGCCGGCTTCCTTGTCCATTTCATACTTGATGGGATGACCGCCGACCGGAACTTCAACGATGACGTTGACATCTTCCGGAGGATTCTTGCCGATGGAAATGGCGTCGATGCGCATACGAAAACTCCCACGAGGTGAATTGTTCGCAGCCAAATAATCCGTTTCATTCCGCAACGCAACATCGCGTCTTCGCGATGTTGGAGATTCGTCTACGATTCGAGGAGCAGGGCGCCGATTTTCAGCAGCCGCTTCAAGGCGGATGCACCGACTATTTCGAAAGACCGTGAGGCCCTTCTTTTTCAGTTCCAGATGAAGCCGATTTTCTTCAGCTGCCTATGGTCGAAGCTTTCCATGCCTTCGCAGAAGTCGATGCCGCCATGGCCACGATAGAACTGGCTGGCATTTTCGTTTTCCTCCAGGCACCAGACCACCATCCCCTTGCATCCGAGAGATTTCAGGAGCCGCCGAGCCTCGCCGAACAGCATGCGCCCAAGACCAATTCCCTGATACTCGGGACGAAGATAGAGCTCGTAGATCTCGCCTTCCTGCGGCAGCGCTCGGGCCCGATTGAGGCCAAGCGTGGCATAGCCTGCGACTGTGCCGGCGACATCCAGAACGAGGAGCGTTGCCGGGCCGCGCGTCGCCTTGCGCCACCAGTTCTCGCCCCGGCGTTCGATCATCTGCGTCAAAGCGCGATGCGGAATGATCCCGGCATAAGTGTGCTGCCAGGCGAGGCGATGCACCTCGGAGATGGCTTGGGCATCATGCGGTTCTGCCCGCCGGACATCGATCGACAACGTCTTCATAACGCTTACTCTGGTCTTCCAGCAGGCAATTAACCATACGCGATGATGCGTTTCGGCCGTTTGCCCACAGACTTAACATGTGGACGATGAGCAAAATTTAACGCTTTTTTAACGATTGTCACAAGACGGAATCAGCGCGCCGCACAACAAAAAACCCCGGCGCCGGGCCGGGGTTCGAAATGTCAACAATTAGAATCGCTTAGGCGTAGCGTGCCTTTTCGAAACGCTTACGCTCGTTCGGGTCGAGATACATCTTGCGCAGACGGATCGACTTCGGCGTCACTTCGACCAGCTCGTCATCCTGAATCCAGGACAGTGCGCGGTCGAGCGTCATGCGGATCGGCGGCGTGAGCTTGACGGCTTCGTCCTTGCCGGCGGCGCGGATGTTCGTCAGTTTCTTGCCCTTCAGCACGTTCACTTCGAGGTCGTTGTCTCTGCTGTGAATGCCGATGATCATGCCGGCATAGACCTTTTCACCGGCGTCGATGATCATCGGCCCGCGGTCTTCAAGATTGAAAAGGGCATAGGCCACAGCTTCACCGGAGTCATTGGCAAGCAACACGCCGTTGACGCGGCCGCCGATCTCGCCCTTGTACGGCTGATAGTCGTGGAAGAGGCGGTTCATCACGGCTGTGCCGCGCGTATCGGTGAGCAGTTCCGACTGGTAGCCGATCAGGCCGCGGGTCGGTGCGAAGAAGACAAGGCGCACGCGATTGCCGCCCGACGGACGCAGCTCGACCATTTCGGCCTTGCGCTCAGACATCTTCTGCACCACGACGCCCGAATGCTCCTCATCGACGTCGATGACGACTTCTTCGATCGGCTCGAGCATCTCGCCCGTTGCTTCGTCCTTGTGCATGACGACGCGCGGACGCGAAACGGCCAGCTCGAAGCCTTCGCGGCGCATCGTCTCGATCAGAACCGCAAGCTGCAGTTCGCCGCGGCCCGATACGAAGAACGAATCCTTTTCGGAGGATTCTTCGATCTTCAGCGCAACGTTGCCTTCCGCTTCCTTGAACAGACGGTCACGGATGACGCGCGAGGTGACCTTGTCGCCTTCTGTGCCGGCATAGGGGCTATCGTTGACGATGAAGGACATGGTGACCGTCGGCGGATCGATAGGCTGGGCCTGCAGCGGCTCGGTGATCGACGGGTCGCAGAAAGTATCGGCAACCGTGCCCTTGGAGAGACCGGCGATCGCGATGATATCGCCTGCATGCGCCTCTTCGATCGGCTGACGCTCGATACCGCGGAAAGCGAGGATCTTGGAGATACGGCCGGTCTCGATTGTCTTGCCGTCGCCATGCAGAACCTTGACCGGCTGGTTCGGCTTGATCGAACCGGAATTGATGCGGCCGGTGATGATACGGCCGAGAAAGGGATTGGCTTCGAGGATCGTGCCGATCATCGTGAAGGGACCGTCGTGAACGGTCGGCTCCGGAACATGCTCGAGCACGAGGTCGAGAAGCGGTGCAAGACCCTGATCCTTCGGACCTTCCGGATTGACGTTCATCCAGCCGTCACGGCCGGAACCGTAAAGGATCGGGAAGTCGAGCTGTTCGTCGGTCGCGTCGAGGTTTGCAAACAGGTCGAAGACTTCGTTGATCACTTCCTCGTGGCGGCCGTCGGGACGGTCGATCTTGTTGATCGCGACGATGGGGCGAAGACCGACCTTCAGCGCCTTGCCGACAACGAATTTCGTCTGCGGCATCGGACCTTCCGAAGCATCGACGAGCACGATCGCGCCGTCCACCATCGAGAGAATGCGCTCGACTTCGCCGCCGAAATCGGCGTGGCCTGGGGTGTCGACGATGTTGATGCGAACACCTTTCCACTCGACCGAGGTCGCCTTGGCGAGGATGGTGATGCCGCGCTCCTTTTCAAGGTCGTTCGAGTCCATCACGCGTTCTGCAACGCGCTGGTTCTCGCGAAACGAGCCGGACTGTTTCAGAAGCTCGTCCACCAGGGTCGTTTTGCCATGGTCAACGTGAGCGATAATCGCGATGTTGCGAAGTGCCATATGTTTCAAATCTCTGAGGCTGAGGCGCTGCGTTCAAGGGAATGCGCCAATTACGTTTGGCGCGCTCATACAGTGTTTTTCGCGTTTGCGAAAGGGGGGAGGGGCGATAGCGGCCATGGAGGCCTAGCTCGGTTGCTGGGGGTCGATGACCGTCCGCCAGAGTTCGGTATCGTTTCTGTCCATCAGCCGCACGGTCATCTGCTCGGTCTGCCCGTCGATTTCGACCAGCCCGAAGAACTGCAGGCCGGCAGACGGTGGCAGATTGGAGTCGGCACCGCCAGACGCAGCCTTGATGTATCGCACGTCTGGGCCGAAGGTCATGTCGAGCTCCTGCGCTCCGTAGGTCCCTGAATGCAACGGGCCGGAGACGAACTCCCAAAACGGCAGGAACTCGCGGAACTTTGCCTTGGCCGGATCGTAATAATGCGCCGCAGTGTAGTGGACGTCAGCCGTCAGCCAGACGATGTTCGAAACCGCCGCGTCGCGGATGAAGCGCAAAAGATCTGCCAGTTCCAACTCTCGCCCGAGCGGCGCTCCATCGTCGCCGTTGGAGAAGGACTCGCTGCCTCGGCGCGTCCCATAATCGTCCCAGATCACCAGTCCGACCGGCATATCGCAGGCAATCACTTTCCATGTTGCCGTCGAGCGCACCAGTTCGCGCTTCAGCCATGCTGCCTGGCCTTCGCCAAGGATGCGGGACTTTGCCGTCAGGAGCTGATCCAGGCCATGGTCGTTCGGCCCCCGATAGGATCGCAGGTCCACGAAGAAGATATCGAGCAGCGGACCATACGAGACTTTCCGGTAGATGCGCCCTGGTTCGGCGGCAACGTAGCGGATTGGCGTCATCTCATAAAAGGCGCGGCTTGCCCGGGTTGCCAGCGTCAATACGGACTTTTCCTTGTATCGATCATCGCTGCGAAGGTCGGTCGACGGGGACCAGTTGTTCAAGACCTCGTGGTCGTCCCATTGATAGAAGACCGGACAGACTGCATTCAGCTCCTTTACGTGTTCGTCGAGCAGATTGTATTTCCACTGTCCGCGAAATTGATCGAGCGTCTGCGCGATGTCGCGCTTGTCCTCGGTCACGATCCTGTTCCTCCAGATTCCGCCGTCACGCAGCCGGATCTCGTCCGGAATAGGATTGTCGGCATAGACCGTATCGCCCGAATGGATCATGAAATCGGGGCGGTGAAAGGCGATAGTCTGATAGGTGCGCATACCCTCGTCGTCGATCCCCCATCCCTGCCCCGCCGTATCGCCCGACCATGCGAAGCGGATCGTCCGCCTGTTGGAAGGCGCGGTGCGGAACTGGCCATGAATTCGGTCGGAGACGCTGTTGACGTCCTGCAGGTCGGCGGCCATAAACCGGTAGAAGATCTCATGGTCGGGCGGCAGATCCCGCAGCAGCAGCTTACCTGCAAGATCGGTCTGCGGTGTGACGTCGATCGGGGCCAACCTGACGGCATTGGCGAACCTGTCGCTGGTGGAATATTCGACGAAGAGCCGCGATGGCCGGTCCACACGCGTCCATATCATGCCTGACGTTGCGTCTACATCACCGGATTGAAGGCCTGACGTGAAGACGGGGCGGCTCGAAGATCCTCGCGCATAATATGGCGTCACGAAGCTGGCTGCCGCAACGCTGCCGACTGCGCTGATCGAAGAAAGGAAGCGGCGGCGCGTCGTGTCCGTCAGTTTCATGCCATGGCTCATTCGGCTTGCTTGGAGAGCGGGATCGAATCTCTCGCAACAAGCCTAGAGCGGCCGTCATGTCAGTCCCTTGAAGATAACATGACGGTTTTCCAAATCTTCGGCGACAATTTTGTTAAGGACCGCCTTACGCGTCGCTGCCCGAAAGCTCTTCGAATGTGGCAAGTCCCTTCTTGACGAGCATTGCATCCGGGCTCGGTAACTTGCCGCGGAATCCCCTGTAGGCATCTTCCGGATCGATCGAGCCGCCGGTGGAATAGATATTGTCCTTGAGCTTTTGCGCCATCTCGATGTTGAAGGCGTCGCCGGTTTCCTCGAAAGCAGCAAAAGCATCTGCATCGAGCACCTCCGACCACATATAGGAATAGTAGCCTGCCGAATAACCGCCCGAGAAGATGTGCTGGAAATGCGGCGAGGCATGGCGCATCACCAGCGACTTCGGCATGCCGAGTTCGGCGAGCACCTGCTTTTGCACTGCCATCGGGTCTTCCACAGCCTCGCGGGTGTGAAACTCCATGTCGACGATCGCCGAGGAGGTGAACTCGACCGTGTTGAACCCGGCATTGAAGGTGCGGGCCGCGAGCACCTTGTCGAGCAGTTCCTGGGGCATGGGTTCGCCGGTTTCGAAATGCACGGCATACTGCTTGAGAATTTCAGGAACCGTCAGCCAGTGCTCGTAAAGCTGGGAGGGCAGTTCCACGAAGTCGCGCGAAACGGCGGTGCCCGACACAGTGGGATAGGTGACGTCCGAAAGCATGCCGTGCAGCGCATGGCCGAACTCGTGGAAGAGGGTGCGCGCATCGTCCAGCGAAAGCAGTGCCGGCCTGCCCTCGGCCGGTTTTGCGAAGTTGCACACGTTATAGATGATCGGCAGTTCGCCCTGACGGCCATTCTTCATTGGGAGTTTATGCTGGGATTGAAACGCGCTCATCCAGGCGCCGGAGCGCTTCGAGCTGCGGGCAAAATAATCCCCCAGGAAAAGCGCGACCAGCTTGTCTTCCCGATCGCGGATTTCGAAGACGCGCACATCCGGGTGATAGGCGCCAACCCCCTTCTTCTCGACGACACGAATGCCGAAGAGCCGGCCGGCGACTGCAAAGCAGGCCTCGATGACTTTTTCGAGCTGCAGATAGGGCTTCAGCTCGGCTTCGGAAAAATTGAATCTCTGCGCCCTGATCTTTTCGGCATAGTAGCGCCAATCCCAGGGCATGACCTCAAAGTTCTTGCCGTCTTCGGCGATCAGCCTTGCGATATCCGCCTCTTCCTCAAGCGCCCGCTTGACGGCTCTTGTCCAGACTGCGCGCAGCAGATCGTTCACGGCCGCTGGCGTCTTTGCCATCGTGTTATCGAGCTTCAGTTCCGCAAAATTGCCATACCCGAGGAGCTTGGCGACTTCGCCGCGAAGGGTCAGCGTCTCGCGGATGATGCCGCGATTGTCCGTCTCGCCCTCGTTTTCGCCGCGCGCAACCCATGCTCTGAAGGCCTGCTCGCGCAGGTCGCGACGTTCCGAAAAGGTCAGGAAAGGTTCGATGATCGAGCGCGACAGAGTGACCGCAAACTTCCCCTCCTCGCCGCGCTCGCGCGCTGCCGCCGCCATGGCGTCCTTCAAGAAATCGGGAAGGCCGGCAAGTTCCGGTCCGTCGGCGAGGATCAGCAACCAGTTCCTTTCGTCGGCCAGCACGTTTTGTCCGAACTGGGTGCTCAAGCCTGCAAGCTTCTCATTGATCGCTGCAAGCTTCTCCTGCTCGGACTTCGCCAGCTTTGCGCCGGATTTTACGAAGCTCTTCCAGTGACGCTCGAGCACACGTGTCTGCTCGAGTGTCAGTCCGAGGCTATCCCGATTCTCCCAGAGCCGATCGATGCGTGCAAAAAGCGCAGCATTCATTCCGATTTTGGAATAGTGGCGTGACATTTTTGGCGATATGTCGCGCTCCAGCGCCTGGATCGTATCGTTTGTGTGAGCCCCGGCCCGGTTCCAAAACAGCGCCGAAATACGCGAAAGATCGTCGCCTGCAATCTCCAGTGCGACGATCGTATTCTCGAATGTGGGCTCTTCCACGTTTCCGGCGATGGCGTCGATCTCCACATCGTGAGATGCAAGAGCGGCATCGAAGGCAGCGGCAAAATCGCCGTCGTTCAGCGCCTCGAAGGAAGGAAGGCCATGGGGCCCGTTCCAGTTGACAAGCGCCGGATTGAACTCTTGTGTGGAAGGCATGCTGACGTCCTTTGTGCAGAGGCTGGAAACGGCAATATAGGAAAGGCATGACGGCATTGGTATGCCGCTTTCGAAAATCGCTTTTGCTTGCCCATGCAAGTTTTGACGGGCAAGAATTGATCCCTAAAAATTAACCGATCGTTAACGATTGACGCCGTTTGCGCGCTGGCGGTAGTTTCAAGCCACTCTTTGCGCAAGGGGACATGCGTCATGGAAATTTCTTCTGTGCGGTCTTCTCAGAGCTTGCTTTTTAAGAACAGCCAGAACAACACAAGAAGTTCGAAGACCGAAGATCTTGGAATCGACGCTGGGGCGGCGGTTTCGGCGATATTCAAGGTCGAAGACATTGGTGTCGAAGGACCGAATTTCGCTGCCATGAGCCCGAGCGAGCTACGCAGCCATGCGCGCCACAGCTACGACAACGGCGGCATCGACCAGGACACGTTTGCGGCGATTTCCGAGCCTTTGCCGATGCATGCCATTGACGCGCAGGGCAACGTCATCGATCTGACCGGGATCACCGACGGCACGCTATTCAATTTCCGCGACTATTATGAGAACCAGTTGCAGATCGCCATGTCGATCGGCGACTCCGATAGCGTAAAGACGCTGAAATCGATCGTGAATTTCCTGAACGTTTAGCCGCCGTCAGGCCTTGCGCCATCCAAGCAGGCCGGGCGTTGCGTGCCAGAGTGCCTGGGCTGCAAATCCCATGAAGAGCACGCCGGAGCAGCGGACGATCAGCCGCTCATGGGCGCGGTAGAAGCGCCGCACGGCGCCTGCGCCTATAATGGCGACGAGAATGAGATCGGCGGTCACGAAGCCCAGGAAGGATACGCTGAGGAGCAGCGGCAAGGCCTCGAAGTCGAGCGCACCGGCCGACCCGGCAACCAATGCCGTGAAGGTCGCAAGCGCCACCGGGTAGCCTTTCGGATTGGTCAGGCCGAAAATCAGCCCGCGGCGAAAGGGGTGCTCGACCGTCACCAGAGCCCGCCCGTCGCCTTTCGGCTTCACCGTTACCGCGCTCCAGCCGATCCAGGCGAGATAGAAACCGCAGAGCATTCCGAGCAGATCGAAGACGAAGGTGCCAATCGTTCTTGCACCGACGATTGCAATCAGCGCCAGTGCCGACCAGAGGATATCACCGACAAGATGGCCCATCATGAAGAAGGCGCCAGCCTTTCGCCCCTGTCCGGCGCCGATGCCGAGGAGCTGAAGGAACGCCGGGCCAGGAATGAGCACATAAAAGAGAGCCGCCAGAAAGGCGCCGACGAGCAGGGGTTGCGTCATGGGCAAGGCTCCGAAGGATCAAAGCCGCAGACTATGCTAACCCGGCGGCCCGTCAAGCGCCGCAACGACCCCATCATGAAGAGGCCTTGCTCGGCCTTGCCGAGCGGCCTCTTCTGAAGCGTTTTGACACGCTCAACTCTTGAGGTTGCGTTTGGCGAGTGTGCGCAGGCGCAGTGCGTTCAGCTTGATGAAGCCGGCCGCATCCTTCTGGTCATAGGCACCCTGGTCGTCCTCGAAGGTGACCAGCTTGTCGGAATAAAGCGACTTCGGGCTCTCGCGACCGATGACCATGACATTGCCCTTGTAGAGCTTCAGCGTCACTTCGCCTTCGACATGCTCCTGGCTCTTGTCGATCAGCGCCTGCAGCATTTCCCGCTCCGGCGAGAACCAGAAGCCGTAGTAGATCAGCTCTGCGTAACGCGGCATCATCTCATCCTTGAGATGTGCTGCACCGCGGTCGAGCGTGATCGATTCGATCGCGCGATGCGCCGAAAGCAGGATCGTGCCGCCGGGCGTCTCATAGACGCCGCGCGACTTCATGCCGACGAAACGGTTTTCGACGAGGTCAAGACGGCCGATGCCGTTGTCACGGCCGTAGCTGTTGAGCGTGGCGAGCAGTGTCGCCGGGCTCATGCGAACGCCATTGATCGAAACCGCGTCGCCCTTGTCGAAACCGACCTTGATGACGGTTGCCTTGTCGGGCGCGGTTTCCGGAGAGATCGTGCGCATATGCACGTATTCCGGGGCTTCCTGCGCCGGATCCTCCAGAACCTTGCCTTCGGAGGACGAGTGCAGCAGGTTGGCGTCGACGGAGAACGGCGCTTCGCCCTTCTTGTCCTTGGCGACCGGGATCTGGTGCTGTTCAGCAAATGCCAAGAGCTCGGTGCGGCTCTTGAACGCCCAGTCGCGCCACGGCGCGATGATCTTGATATCCGGGTTCAGCGCGTAGGCGGAAAGCTCGAAGCGGACCTGGTCGTTGCCCTTGCCGGTCGCGCCATGGGCGATCGCGTCGGCTCCCGTCTTGCGGGCGATATCGATCAGGTGCTTGGAAATCAGCGGACGGGCAATCGACGTGCCGAGCAGATAGACGCCCTCGTAGACAGCATTGGCGCGGAACATCGGGAAGACGAAGTCCTTTACGAACTCTTCGCGCACGTCCTCGACGTAGATTTCCTTGATGCCGAGCATCTCGGCCTTCTTGCGCGCCGGTTCGAGCTCTTCGCCCTGTCCCAGATCGGCCGTGAAAGTCACGACTTCGGCGCCGAGCTCGGTCTGCAGCCATTTCAGGATGATTGAGGTATCGAGACCGCCGGAATAGGCGAGCACGACTTTTTTCACGTCTTTCTTAGATGCCATGATGATGAGGTCCGTTGCAAAGGGGCGGCAAAGCCCGGTGTCGCGGGCACTTTTAGCGAGATTGACGCGTGACGCAAGGGCAAGGACTTACCGGCAGAGCACGCTTGATGTTTGACAGCGCCAACCGCGCACCCATATCAGGCTGCGTGCGAATAAATGAATGAGGAGGCCGGTCCCGTGACGAATATTCAGCAAATTCTCGACAAGCCCAATGTTGCGGTGATCACCGGCGGCGCATCCGGCATCGGCCTTGCGGCGGCAAAGCGCTTCGCCAAGGCGGGTATGAGCGTCGTCATCGCCGATCTTGGCGGCGACCGGCTGGCAGCGGCTCGTGGCGAACTCGAAGCCGTGGCCGGAACGCAGCGTGTGATGGCGGTCGAGACAGACGTTTCCGACAGGTCTTCGCTGGAGACCCTCGAAAAGTCCGTCGTTCAGCGCTTCGGCCGCGTCCATGTGCTGATGAACAACGCCGGCATCGGCCCCGAAACCTCGATCTTCAGCGCTCAGGCAGACTGGGACAGCATCCTCGGCGTCAATCTGCTCGGCGTCATCAATGGAACGCGGGTCTTCGGACCGAACATGCTGGCACATGGCGAGCCCGGCCTCATTATCAACACCGGCTCCAAGCAGGGAATCACGACTCCTCCGGGCAATCCCGCCTACAATGTGTCGAAAGCGGGAGTGAAGGTCTTCACCGAAGCCCTCGAGCACGAACTGCGCAATCGAGAAGGCTCGAAGATGTCTGCCCATCTTCTGATCCCGGGCTTTGTCTTTACCGGCCTCACGAAGGGTGACCGCACCGAAAAACCCGCGGCTGCCTGGACACCGGAACAGACCGTCGATTTCATGATCGAAAGCCTCAAGCGCGGCGATTTCTATATCCTCTGCCCGGACAACGACGTCGCCCGCCAGGTTGACGAGCGCCGCATGGCCTGGGCGATCGGCGACATCATCGAAAACCGCCCGCCGCTTTCGCGCTGGCACAAGGATTATGCCGACAGGTTCAAGGCCTTTCTTGAAGAAAAGCGATAGGCGGATCATCAGGTTTGATTGGTAATTTTCTCAAACCTGGATAAGAAAATACTGACCCTTATCAGCTCTCAGAGAGTGCCATGGATTTCCTGCCGAGCATTCCGACCCTTCTTGCCTTTTCCGCAGCCAGCCTGCTTCTTGCGGCAACGCCCGGACCGGACATGACGCTCTCGATCAGCCGCGCTCTGTCTCAGGGCAAGAAGCCGGCACTCTACGTCGTCTTGGGCACCAGCCTCGGCATCGTGGTTCATACGATGCTGGTTGCTTTCGGCATCTCGGCGCTGATCACCGCCTCACCGACGGCCTTCCTGATCCTCAAGACGGGAGGTGCTGCCTATCTGCTTTGGCTGGCTCTTCAAGCGATCCGTTTCGGTTCGAAGCTTTCAGTCGAGCAGGTCAACGAAGCCAAGGGCACGCCGTTTTCGAATATTTCCGTCGGCTTCTGGGTCAATCTTCTGAACCCCAAAGTCATCATCTTCTTCATGACCTTCCTGCCGCAATTCGTAAGTGCCGGCGATCCGGCGGTTACGCACAAGCTGCTCTTCCTCGGCTTTTTCTTCATCCTGATCGGCATGCCGGTGAATGCCCTTGTGGTTCTCGCTTCCGACTGGCTTGCGGGCTGGCTGCAGAAGAACAGGAAGATCCTGCGCGGAATGGACTACACTTTCGCGGGGGTCTTCTCGATTTTCGCTGTTAAGATATTTCTGACGCAGGCGCGCTGATCGCTTCAGCCGATCAGCAGTGCATCGTCGTCCAGCGTCTGGCCGCGCATCTTGCGGAACATCGCGATCAGGTCTTCGACCTGCAGATCCTTGCGACTGTCGCCACTGACGTCCAGCACGATTTCGCCGCCATGCAGCATGACCGTGCGGTGTCCGTAGTCCAGCGCCTGGCGCATGGAATGGGTTACCATCAGCGTGGTCAGCCTGCGCTCCGAGACGATCTTGTCCGTAAGGCGCATGACAAATTCCGCCATACCTGGATCAAGTGCGGCCGTATGTTCGTCGAGCAGCAAGACCTGCGAGCCTGCCAGCGTCGCCATCACCAGGCAAACCGCCTGCCGCTGACCGCCCGAAAGCAGGTCCATGCGATCAGCCATGCGATTTTCGAGACCGAGGTTCAACTCCCTGATCCGGTCGCGGAAATGATCGCGGTGCTTCGGGCCGAGAGCCGCCACCAATCCGCGCCGCTTTCCGCGCCGGGCGGCAAGAGCCAGATTCTCCTCAATCGAGAGGGAGCCGCAGCTGCCGGTCAGCGGATCTTGAAAGACGCGTGCGACGAGCCCCGCCCGCGCCGCCGTCTTTTTGCGCGTCACGTCGGTATCGCCGATCAGCACGTTCCCCTGGCTGGCCAGAACGTCGCCGGCGAGGACGCCGAGCAGAGTCGATTTGCCCGCACCGTTGGAGCCGATGACGGTCACGAAGGAGCCCTGCTCCAGGGTCAGGCTGACGCCGTTCAGCGCCCGCTTCTCCAGTGGCGTGCCCTTCCCGAAAACGACATTGATATCCTTGATGCTGATCATGATGGGGCTCCTCCGCGGCGAAGACGGGGAAGAACGAGTGCGATGGTCACGAGAACCGCCGTCACGAAATTGAGGTCCGAGGCTTTAAGACCGATCATGTCGGTGGAAAGAGCCAATTGAATGGCTATGCGGTAGACGATCGAGCCGAAGACACAGCCGATGAGCGCAATCAACAACCCGCGGCGGCCCAAGAGCGTCTCACCAATGATCACGGCGGCAAGGCCGACCACGATGGTACCGACACCGGACGTCACGTCGGCAAAACCGTTCGTCTGCGCAAATAGCGCGCCGCCGAGCGCGACAAGAGCATTCGACATCGCCATGCCAAGGTATATCTGCCTGCTCGTATCGACGCCCTGCGCCCGCGCCATCCGCGCATTTGCACCCGTTGCCCGCATCGCAAGCCCGGCATCGCTTTCGAGGAAGCGCCAGACCGCAATCAAGGCGATGACGACAAGAGCACCGACAAAGAGCGGCCGGACGTAGAAGTCGCGAAGGCCAAGGCCGAAGAACGGACTGATCATCGTATCGGCATTGATCAATGCGACATTGGGTTTGCCCATGACGCGGAGATTGACCGAGAAGAGCGCAATCATGGTGAGGATCGAGGCAAGCAGGTTGAGAATCCGGAACCGCACATTGAGGAGCGCCGTCACGACGCCTGCTGCAGCACCGGCGATCATCGCAACAAGCGCTGCCAGCCAGGGATTGAAGCCGGCAATGATCAGAACCGCGGCCACCGCCGCGCCGAGGGGAAAGGAGCCATCCACCGTCAAATCGGGGAAATCGAGGACGCGGAAGGCGAGATAGACGCCAAGAGCAACGAATGCATAGACAAGCCCAAGCTCCACGGCACCCCAAAATGCGATCTCACTCAAGGCGGTCGGCCCTCTTTTCTTCGTGCCCGTATCGTAAGGGCGTGAATATCATCAGCCGCTCCCGTTTAGAAACAGGAGCGGCTGAGCGCAATATCGATAATGGCGAAAGCTGGTGGTTATTCGATGACGCGATTGGCGCGTTCGAGAACGTTTTCCGGTAGCTTGACGCCCATCTTCTGGGCCGCGGCGCTGTTGACGACGAGATCGCTGCCGGCTGCAACCTTGACCGGAATATCACCCGGATTTTCACCCTTCAGGATACGAACCACGACATCGCCGGTCTGCCTGCCAACGTCGTAGTAGTTGAAACCGAGCGCTGCGATCGATCCGCGCGAGACGGAATCCGTATCCGCCGTAAAGAGCGGCAGCTTGCTTTCTTCTGCAACGGCTACGGCACCCTCCAACGCCGAGATGATCGTGTTGTCGGTCGGGACGTAGATCGCGTCGGCACGGCCGACCAGCGCACGCGCAGCACCCTGGACTTCCGCAGACTTGGTCGCTGCGGATTCAACGACGCTCATACCGGCCTTCTCCGCCTCAGCCTTCAGGACTGCAAGCAACGAAACGGAATTGGCTTCCCCGGAATTGTAAAGGTAACCGATCGTCCTGGCGGCAGGCAGGATCTCCTTGACCAGCGCAACATGTTCGGCAACCGGCGACATGTCGGAAAGGCCGGTGACGTTGCCGCCGGGCTTGTCCATATCCTTGACGAGCTGGGCGCCGAGCGGATCGGAAACGGCAGTGAAGACCACCGGAATGTCACGGGTCGCCGAAACCACGGCCTGTGCCGACGGCGTGGAGATCGGCACGATGACGTTCGGATCCTCGCCTGCGAACTGCCGGGCGATCTGCGCTGCGGTGGCAGGATTTCCCTGTGCCGATTCGAGAGGAAGGTGAGATTCTCGCCCTCCTTGTAGCCTGCCGCGGCAAGCCTATCCTTTACGCCCTTGCGCACCGCATCGAGCGCCGGGTGCTCGACAATGGCCGTCACCGCGACCGTGACGTCGTCAGCCTTGGCAGGCAAAGCAAGGGCAAGAACCGCAGCGACGGCGAGCGAGATCGAACGCATGAGAATCCTCCATCGGTAATGTGAGGCTTCTAGGAAAACCCTGCGCCTGGATCAATCGCAAAGAACTGCTGCAAGGATCAAACTTGCTGATCAGTCGTCCACGCCGTGATTGGCGATCATCATTGCCTCGAATGCCAGGCGTTCGGTCTTGCGCATGCGCTCGGATTCCGATTTCAGCTGGCCGCAAGCGGCAAGAATGTCGCGGCCGCGCGGTGTGCGGATTGGCGAGGCGTAACCTGCCGAATTGATGAAATCGGCAAACTTCTCGATCTGCTCCCAGTCAGAACACTGGTAGTTCGTGCCCGGCCAGGGGTTGAACGGGATCAGGTTGATCTTGGCCGGCACGCCTTTCAGGAGCTGGATCAGCCCCTTGGCATCTTCCAGACTGTCGTTGACATCCTTGAGCATCACATATTCGAAGGTGATGCGGCGCGCATTCGAAAGTCCTGGATAGGCCCGGCAAGCCTCGATCAGCTCCTTCAGCGGATACTTCTTGTTGATCGGTACGAGAATGTCGCGCAGATCGTCGCGCACGGCATGCAGCGAGATTGCCAGCATGACGCCGATCTCTTCTCCAGTGCGGAAGATCTCGGGCACGACGCCGGATGTGGAAAGCGTGACGCGGCGCCTGGACAGCGAAAGCCCGTCGCCATCGGTGGCGATCAGCAGTGCCTGCTTGACTGCATCGAAATTGTAGAGCGGCTCGCCCATTCCCATCATGACGATATTGCTCACCTTACGGCCTTCCGACGGCACCATGGCGCCCACCGGAATATCGCGGTCCGGGAAATCGCCAAGCCGGTCGCGGGCAAGCAGGAGCTGCGAGAGGATTTCTTCCGCCGTCAGGTTGCGCACCAGCCGCTGCGTGCCGGTGTGACAGAAGGAACAGGTGAGCGAACAGCCGACCTGGCTGGATATGCAGAGCGTGCCACGACCTTCTTCCGGGATATAGACGGTTTCGACTTCGACGGGACGGCCGGCTCCGCGCGGCGGAAAGCGCAGAAGCCACTTGCGCGTGCCGTCATTGGAAACCTGCTCTTCGACAATCTCCGGGCGTGCAATGGTGAAATGCTGCTTCAGCATCTCTCGCATGTCCTTGGCGATATTCACCATCTGATCGAAATCGGAGATGCCGCGCACATAAATCCAGTTCCAGAGCTGGCTGACGCGCATTTTCACCTGCTTGTCGGCAACGCCCCTGTCGCGAAGAGCATTGCCCATTTCCTCGCGGCTCAAGCCTATCAGCGAGGGCTTCGGCGAAAGCTCGGTGCGCGGCTGCCCGGCAGGCTTGGTGATGGTCACGGCATCCATGACGGACATGGTCTCTTATCCCGAAATCAAACTGCGCTCATCCCGGTAAGCCGGAAGACTTGGCGGGCGGCATCGGCAGTTGCCAGAAAATTGAATGACGGAGCAGCAGCATATGCCGCGATCTTTCCGCAGTTGCGCGCGGCTTTATCATCATTTTCGCCGCGCGTCACTATGGATCGATCGGTAGGAGGAGGGCCTTCGCATGTACCTGTCGCATCTACGTCCGTAACCTCAAATGATATTGGGCTTCTTGCGCGTTTGCTCGTTCTCCCGGATGCGGGATGCCTCATATGCGCTTATTCTCGCGACGACGCCCTGCTGTTCGGCCAGGGGTACCCGGGGCCCGCAGGGGGCTTGCGCCTCCAAGTCACCTCGTCCGCCACCACAGCGGCCGAGACAGCGTCGAAAGGCACCACGCGCCATGCCCGGCCGCACAAACGGCAAAGGCCGGCGCAAGGCCGGCCCTGGTACTTCAAGACGAGGAGGGTGGCTTACTTGCAGGTTTCGATCTGCTTCAGCGAAGCGGAGATACCGGAGAGCGAGTAGCTGTAGGACGTGGCGGTGCCTCGGCGCGACGTCGCGTTGACCGTCATCGACTTGCCGCCCTTCATGGCTGCCACAAGCGCGGGCTCCTGCGCCGCGTTCTCGACCCAGCCGGCCTTATCCTTGGTGAACATGACGAAGGTCTTGTTGTCGATGACGACTTCGATCTTCGAACCGTCCTTGACAGTGTAGCCCATCATGGCCTGCGGCTCGTAGGAGATGTTCTGGCCAGGACGCTGCGAGACGATGAAGAAGTTGTCGCCGTGGTCGATTCCCGCCGGCTTCTTTTCGGTCGGCACGGACAGCACATAGCAAACATTGCCGTTGCCCTGCTTGTAGGAATAGGCGCCCCAGGCCTGGAATTGCTGGATGCGCGTGGGCGCAGCAGCGGTCTGCTGCGCTCCTGCAGTTACGGCAGTGATGAGAACGAGTGCGAGAGCGGATACGATACTTTTTACAAACATGGATTTCCTGCCGGTTCTTGCGATTCAGCGCCCTGTCGGAGCGAGCGGCGTCTTCGTCACGATCTGCTTTATTTTGACTTAATTCAGGTTACCAAAGCGTCAACGGAGCCTGCGAATTGTCTACAAGTGTGTCATTCCGGCCTGAGTGTTAACGTATAACGCGATTGCGCCCCGCGACGACATTCTGCCCTGATGCGTGGATGCCATCCCTTCGAGAAGATTTAAGACATAAAGATTCAGGCAAGAGTTTGACCTTCCAATATTCCATCGAAGGGTCATTAAGACCTTGGAAATCCGTCGAAGAATTGCCCGAGCACAGGTGCTGGAAGCCGAAACGGCCTAGATCGTTTTCATGCCTTCCGGCTGGTCGGCCAGCGCGCGATCCGCCGCCTCGTAGTGCTTCGCTTTCATATGGCTGTTGACCATCGCGAAAGCCGCAGAGAGAACGGCAATATCGTCCGAAAAGCCGATCAGCATAAAGATGTCCGGAACCATGTCGAACGGCAGGATGAAATAGGCGAGTGCCGCAAGCAGGATGCCGCGTACACGCGTCGGCGTTTCGGGATCGAGCGCGCAATAGAAGCCTGCGACAAGGTCCCGTGAAAACGGAATCTGCCGCACCGCCCGCTTGAAGGTCGGCCAGAACCTTTTTCGCACAGCCTTTTCCCGCCGGCTCTGGGTATCTTCGTCCCCGGGCAGCAGGATTTCACCGAACTTGACCTCGTCCATTCCCGTTTTCCCTTTGGTGCATGCGCAGATATGGTGATGGCTTCGACAGATTCAATCAATCTGGCCGGCAGCCTTGTCCATCGCCTTGGCAAGCTTGAAGTCGAGCTCGGTCAATCCGCCCGCATCATGCGTGTTCAGCTTCACCTCCACCCTGGAATAGACATTGAACCATTCGGGATGGTGGTTGAGCTTTTCTGCCACAAGCGCCGCCTTGGTCATGAAGCCGAAGGCTTCGACGAAGCTTGCGAATTTGAACGTTTTCGAGATCGATCCCAAACCCTCGTCCAAAGACCAGCCCGCCAATCCGGCAATCTGACTGTCGATCGCGCTCCGTGCCAGTTTCTCCTGTTTCATGTCATCGTGCTCCATCCCCTTGGATCGGTTCTCATCGTAAAACGTGTCAACCTTCTCTTTGTTTGCATGGGCAAATTGCCGCTCTGCGCTCGCCGAAGGCGTTTTCGCCCATTTTTACAAGAAACAGCGGGCTTGCCTATCGGTTCAAGATTGATCCGGCAGGTAAACAGCCCGACAGACGCTCGATCGCAGTCGCGCAAGCCCACGGCATTGCATTTCAGGACAATGCACCCGCCGTGTGCGGCTTGAGGATTTCGAAGAATTCGATCTTTTCCTCGCAATGGAGCGCGCCGAGCTTGGCGCGATGGCGTCGGGCGCCGCGATAGAATGCTATTCGGCAATGGCGCGCTTCAACCGGCGAAGATATTGCCAGACCCCCGTTCCGGGGCCTGGAAGGCTTCGCCCCCTACACGAGGCTCTTGACCGGCTGCATCGCATTGGTGGACAAACTTGGCGCCGACCAAGCCTCGCTCAGCGGGAAGACTTCTTCCGTCAGATAGGGCCCGCCGCCGACCGATTCGCGCGAAGAAAGCAGCACGAAGCGTGGAACGGTGAAGGATGAAGTCTGGAAATTGCCTCGACTGGAAAGGTAGTGGACGACGTCATCGACGCGCGCGGACTTCATCCGCGCCAGCGTCACATGCGGGGTAAATTTTCGGGGATCCGGCGGCAGGCCGATCCGCTGGCAGATGCGCTCGATTTCGGCCTGCAGCGCATACATTTCCGGCGAGGGCGAAACGCCGGCCCACACGGAATGCGGTTTCTTGGAGCCGAAAGAGCCGATGCCGTCAAGGCGTATCTGGAATTCGGGCCGATCGATCCGGTCCAGACGCTCAACGATCTCGTCAGCAGTGCGTCCATCGACATCGCCGATGAAGCGCAGCGTGATGTGGTAATTCTCCACATCGATCCATCTTGCACCGGGAAGACCACCGCGCAGCAATGAAAGGCTCATCGCCGCATTGCGCGGAATTTCGAGGGCGGTAAACAGTCTCGGCATGACGAGCACTCCCCGAATCTTTTGCAGGTGCTCACACGGAATCACGCATTCGAGACCCGCGCAAGCCCCTATTTCTTCACAGTAGAAATCGTCCCGATGAATTCCGTGACAGCCGGTTCCATCTTCTGAACCATTACATCAATCCCCTTCGCGTTCGGATGCATTCCATCCTCCAGCTTCAGACTGGTGTCCATCACGACACCGTCGAGGAAAAAAGGATAAAGCGGAACCTGATGTTTTTCCGCGAGTTTTTGGTAGATGGGATTGAAACGCGCGGCGTAGTCCCCACCCATGTTCGGCGGCGCCATGATGCCCACGAGCAGCACGGCGATGCCGCGATCCTTTAGCCGGGCAATCATCGTGTCCAAGTTCTTTTCGCTCTTTTCCGGGTCAATGCCGCGCAACGCATCGTTGGCGCCAAGCTCCAGGATGACGCCGTCGGTGCCGTCGGGGACCGACCAATCGATTCGCGCCAGCCCGCCGCTCGTCGTGTCCCCGGAAACGCCGGCATTGGCGATCGAGACATCGACGCCTTTGGCTTGCAAGACCGCTTGCAGCTTCTCCGGAAAGCCGTCGCCGGGCGGCAATTGGTAGCCTGCCATCAGGCTGTCGCCGAAGCCGACAAGGTTGATCGTCGCAGCATTGGCACCCGTTGCGAAAATCAGCGATGCGGCAATGACAGCGATGTGAAGCGCGGCAACTTTAAATCTCATGCTGCTTTCCCTAGATTGGCAAAGTCTTTGCAATTCATATAGGGCGATTTTCTGTTGGCAAAAACCATCATCGAGCTCAAGCAGGCAGATTTGACGCTGGGCAACGCGGCAGCCTCCGTTCATGTCTTGAAGGGCATCGACCTTTCGGTCGCCGCCGGCGAGTCGGTCGGCATCGTCGGTCCATCGGGCTCGGGAAAGTCCACGCTGCTGATGGTCCTTGCCGGCCTTGAGAGGCTCGATAGCGGCGAGATCAACATAAACGACACGCCGTTGCACGCCCTCAGCGAGGATCAGGTCGCCGATTTCCGTGGCCGCAATATCGGCATCGTCTTTCAGTCGTTCCACCTGATCGCCAACATGACGGCACTTGAAAACGTCGCAGTCCCGCTTGAACTTGCGAATGTGGCGAACCCCTTCGACATTGCACGTCGCGAGTTGAAATCGGTCGGGCTCGGCGAGCGGCTGAGCCACTACCCGGGCCAGCTTTCGGGGGGCGAGCAGCAGCGTGTCGCCATCGCGCGCGCCCTTGCACCTTCGCCCGCCCTTCTCATCGCCGACGAACCGACCGGTAATCTCGACACCGATACCGGCCGCCAGATCGCCGATCTGCTCTTTTCCAAGCAGGCCGAACGCGGCATGACGCTGCTGCTCGTCACGCATGACGTCTTTCTTGCCGATCGCTGCTCGCGGCAGATCAAGGTCCGTTCGGGCAGGATCGAAGGCGACAGCGCAAAGCGCCATTCCGAAGCGGCCATCGCATGAAGCTCGTCGCCCCGCGCACCGCGTTTGCCTTCCGCCTTGCCCTTCGCGAACTGCGTGGCGGTTTCAGGGGCTTTTACATCTTCCTTGCCTGTATCGCGCTCGGTACCGGCGCGATCGCCGCTGTCAACTCCATCTCGCAATCGATCACCGCTTCGATCGCTTCCCAGGGCCAGGAACTGCTTGCCGGCGACGTCCGCTTCGAGCTGAACAATCGTGAAGCAACCGAGCCGGAGATGGATTTCCTGCGGAGCCTTGGACAAGTTTCCATCTCAACCGGTCTTCGTTCCATGGCACGAAAGCCGGACGGGTCCGATCAGGCACTCGTTGAGGTCAAGTCGGTGGACGATACCTATCCGCTTTACGGCAAATTCACCGCCGAACCGGAGCACCCGCTCGCCGCTCTGCTTTCCGATCAGAACGGAACCTACGGCGCTGTTGCAGCACCTCTCTTGCTGGAACGGCTCGGTCTTGCAGTCGGCGACGAGATACTGCTTGGCAATGCCACCCTCAGCATCACCGGCACGGTGAAGACCGAGCCGGACGCGCTTTCAGAAGGTTTCGGATTTGCGCCACGGCTTTTGGTCAGCCGCCAGGCCCTGGTTGCGTCCGGGCTCATCCAGACCGGCAGCCTTGTCGAGCATGTCTACAAAATCAAGCTCGATGCGCCCTCAGAGCGCGCAAACGTGCGCGACCGCGCCACCAGGGAGTTCCCATCGGCGGGCTGGTCGATCCGAACCAGCGACCGCGCGGCTCCGTCTCTGACCGAAAATATTACCCGCTTCTCGCAGTTCCTTACGCTCGTCGGCCTTACCGCACTCATCGTCGGCGGTGTCGGCGTCGCCAACGCCGTCCGGGCCTTTCTGGATGCGAAGCGCACGACGATCGCGACGTTCAAGTGCCTGGGGGCTCCTGCTGCCGTCGTCGTCCTTGTCTATCTCTTCCAGATTGCGATCATCGCATCTGCCGGCATCCTGTTGGGCCTCGTCATCGGCGCCTTGTCGCCGATGCTTGCCGCACAATTTTTGGCACAGTTCCTGCCGGTTTCCACCGAACCGACGCTTTATCCGAACGCGCTGCTGCTGGCCGCGCTCTTCGGCATCCTGACCACTCTCGCCTTTGCCATCATGCCGCTCGGCCATGCCCGGGAAGTGCCTGCAACCGCGCTCTTCCGCGAACAGGGCTTTGAGGCACGCCGCCTGCCCTCGTTGCCCTATATTTTGCTTGCCGCGCTCTTCATGGCGGCGCTTGCCGGTCTTGCGATCCTCACCGCCTATGACCGATACATCGCCGTCATCTTCGTCGGCGCGATTGTTTTTGCCTTCGTCATCTTGCGCGCCGTCGCAGCACTGATCGCCTGGCTCGCCAAGCGCAGCCCGCGGGTCAGTTCACCGGCGCTCAGGCTTGCAATCGGCAACATCCATCGCCCTGGCGCACTGACGCCGTCCGTCGTCCTCTCGCTCGGCCTTGGCCTCGCGCTGCTGGTCACCCTGACGCTCATCGACGGCAACCTGCGCCGGCAATTGACCGGCCGCATGGCAAACGGCGCACCGAATTTCTTCTTCGTCGACATCCAAAGCGCTGAGGTCGAAAACTTCCGCAACCTGATCAGCCGGCAGGCGCCGGCAGGCAAGCTCGTCGAAGTTCCGATGCTGCGGGGCCGCATTCTGGCGCTGAACGGCACGGACGTGACCAAGATCCAGGTTCCGCCAGGCGGCCAGTGGGTGCTGCGGGGCGACCGCGGCATCACCTATTCCGAGACGATACCGGAAAACGCCTCGTTGACAGAGGGAAGCTGGTGGCCGCAGGACTACAGCGGCGAACCGCTTGTTTCCTTCTCCTCCGAAGAAGCCAGGGAACTCGGCCTCAAAATCGGCGATACCGTCACCGTAAACGTGCTCGGCCGTAACCTGACGGCCAGGATCGCAAACTTGCGGAAGGTCGAGTGGGAATCGCTATCGATCAATTTCGTCATGGTCTTTTCGCCGAATACCTTCCGCGGAGCTCCGCATGCATGGCTGGCAACGCTGACCGATCCTTCGGCGACGCCGGCCATCGAAGCGTCGATCCTGAAATCGGTGACCAATACCTACCCGACGATCACCAGCGTGCGCGTCAAGGACGCGATCGATATCGTAAACACGCTGGTTGCGCAGCTTGCAACTGCAATCCGCGCCGCCGCCTCCGTAGCGCTCGTCTCCTCTGTTCTGGTGCTCGCCGGCGCGCTTGCTGCCGGTAACCGGGCCCGAACGCACGACGCCGTCGTCCTGAAGACGCTTGGCGCGACGCGGGCGATGCTCATCCGCGCCTTCAGCTACGAATATCTGATCCTGGGGGTTGCAACAGCGGTCTTTGCATTGATCGCCGGCGGCGCTGCGGCCTGGTTCATCGTCAGCCGCATCATGCGGATGCCTTCGACCTTCCTGCCGGATGTCGCCGGCCTCACGCTGGTCACCGCCCTGGTGCTGACAGTCGGCATCGGGCTCATCGGCACCTGGCGCATTCTCGGCCAGAAGGCAGCACCCGTTTTGCGCGAACTATGAAAACTGCGACTGACGAAGTCCTTCACCTTACGGCGATTTAACCCGATCGCGGGTTGCAAGGGCCTTGTTTGCGAAAGGCGAAAGGCTCATATTACCGCTAGGCATGCTGGAGCTCCGCAGCGGCGCCCGGGTCGTATAGCCCGACACCGTATTCCCATCGGAGCTTTTAAGAGGAAACTATGGCTGACCTTCGTAACTACCAAACCCGCGCACAAACTGGCGAGATGATCGATCAGGGCCTGCGCTCCTACATGCTCAAGGTCTACAACCTGATGGCGCTGGGTCTGGCGATCACGGGTGTAGCGGCATTTCTGTCATTCCAGCTCGCTTTTGCCGATGGTCAATTGACCGCCTTCGGCCAGGCGATCTATGTGAGCCCGCTGAAGTGGGTCGTGATCTTAGCTCCGCTGGCTCTGGTGTTTTTCCTGAGCTTCCGGATCGGCCGCATGAGCGTTTCCGCAGCGCAGACGACCTTCTGGGTCTATGCCGCGCTGGTCGGATTGTCACTGTCGTCGCTGCTGCTGATCTACACGGGCGAGAGCGTCGTTCAGACGTTCTTCATCACGGCGGCCTCCTTCGGCGCCCTGTCGCTCTACGGCTACTCGACAAAGCGTGACCTGTCGGCGATGGGCTCGTTCCTGATCATGGGCCTCTTCGGCCTGATCATTGCTTCGCTCGTCAACATCTTCCTGGCCTCCTCGGCGATGCAGTTCGCGATCTCCGTGATCGGTGTCCTGATCTTTGCAGGCCTTACGGCCTACGACACGCAGCGAATCAAGGAAATGTACTTCGAAGCCGATGATGTTGCCGTTGCCGGCCGGAAGGCGATCATAGGCGCGCTGACGCTCTACCTCGACTTCATCAACCTGTTCATGTTCCTGTTGCAGTTCCTCGGCAACCGCAGGTAACTGGACAGCATCACTGAAAAGGCGGCTCCGGCCGCCTTTTTTATTGCACGTCAGGTCATGGAGTGTTTTCTAAAGGCATTCATCAACGACCGGCCGGCCCAATGCCTTTCCTTCTTCGTGACGCCACCCTTTCCGACCTTCCCGCAATCGCGGAAATCTATCGCGACTCAGTCCTCAATGGCGTTGCGAGCTACGAGATCATCCCACCTTCCGAAGCGGAGATGACCACTCGCTTCTGCGCCAATACCAGTTCTGGATATCCCTATATCGCAGCGGTTGACCAGAATGGAGCCCTGCTCGGCTATGCCTATGCTTCCGCTTTCCGCACCCGGCCTGCCTATCGCTGGATGGTGGAGGATTCGATCTATCTCGCGCCTGCAGCACGCGGCCTTGGCATCGGCCGGGCACTGCTAACAGCGCTGATTTCACGCTGCACGCAACTGGGCTTCCGCCAGATGGTCGCCGTCATCGGCGGCGCCCATCCGGCTTCGATCGCGCTTCATCGCGCACTAGGCTTCGAAGAGACCGGTCTGCTGAAGGGTAGCGGCTACAAACACGGCCGCTGGCTCGACACGATGATCATGCAGCGGCCGCTCGGCGATGGCAAGGACAGCGATCCTGATCCGTCGGTCTATCCCGGCACTCTGTTTGAGGTCTGACGCCGTCACGTCTCGACGAGCTTGAGCACCTTGTCGAAGACCTTCAACACCTGCTGCAGGTCATGGCCGCGCTTCAAGATCATGCCGTTTGCATTGATCACGCAGTAGGCGCCCTGCTTGGCGGCGAGCCTCGGATCTTTCTCGATGCGGAAAAGCGGCGTCTCGCCCGAACGTTTGAAAACGGCGAAGACCGCCTTCTCCTTCAGATGGCCGATGGCGTAATCTTTCCACTCGCCTTGGCCAACCATCCTTCCGTAGATCCACAAAATCGCGTCCAACTCGCGACGATGAAAGGTCACCGGCGGCGGGTCCTTGCTTTGCTTGTATTCTTTTAAATCGACGACGACCGAGGAACTACCACTGGCGGAACGGGCGTCGCCATGCCGCAAATCCGGCTGATCTGTCATCAGTCTCCCAAGCCTCCGCTTATGACAGGAGTACGACAGTTTGCCCGAGCCACATCAAATTGCAAGTGCAGCGACCATCACATTAAACATATGCTGTGCAATCTCCCGAGTGCCGCATTTCAGTCAAAACAGCGCCTCATTTCCGGAGGAAATTCGCTCACCGATTTGGCGCCAGCGCGCCAAAGGGCCCGGCTGAGCGTATCGACCTTAACCCCAGCCCCGAATACGATCAGCCGGGCCGCCTCGTTCATCCGCCTCGAAGCAGGTAAAGCCGATCAGATATTCTTGCCTGCCATGACGATGGTTGCGCCGACAATCGCAGCCGGATCGCCGTCGGCTGTCGTTGCCTGAAGCAGGATGGCGCAGCCTTCCAGTCCCGGCTTCTGCAGGACGCTTGCAGGCAGCGTCAGGCTTGCGGCCTTGCCGTCCCACATGCCGACTGTTTCGACATCGCTGACGCTGTTGAGATAGGAAATCTTCTTGCCGCTGTTTTCGCCCTTTTCGACGTCGATCGTCTTTTCCTTGTCGAAATAGACAAGCACGACATTGGCCTTGCCATCGCCGGCACCGATCTTGATCTCGAGCTCGTCGCCGCGCAGCTGCGCGGCCACGGGCACGGTCAAGCCCTTGCCTTCCGTCGAAAATGTATCGATCTTGCCATAGATGGCAGAAAGGTCAGACCCGGTGAGGTGATCGCGGCCGTTGACCACGACCTGCGGCGTATAGACGTTGCTGCGGCCCATCATCCGCGCGTAACCATACTGCCGCTCGGTGTTTTCCTTCGAACTGAGCGTGTCCGTCCACCCAAGATAATTCCAGTAGTCCACGTGATAGGCGAGTGCGATGACATCGCCCTGGGCAACCAGTTTCCGGAAGGCCGCATCGGCGGGAGGACAGGACGAGCATCCCTGCGAGGTGAAAAGTTCGACGACGCCTTTCAGCTTGCCATCTTCGGCATGAAGCGGCGCTGCAAGCACCATACCGGCGACCAACCAGATCAAAAAACGCGGCGTCATTCCAACCTCTTTTCCAGAGACACGCAGCAGACCGAAAACCGCAGCCCTGACTTAGGCCCGTAGAGATAATCCTTCCGGCTGCAAACGGAAAGTCACGAAGGGGTGAGACGCCGCCTGCCGGCACAGCTCGTGGAACACATCGGCGTGAGATGGAGACCGCAAAGAAAAACCGCCGAAGATTGCTCTCCGGCGGCCATTGTCTGCCCTGTTTCTCAACAATCAGGCAGCGAGATCGCGCAGAACCGTCTGCAGGATGCCGCCGTTGTTGAGGTAGATCACTTCGTCGAGCGTATCGACGCGCGACAGGAGGGGAACCTCCTTCACCGTGCCGTCGCCGTAGGTGATCTTGGCGATCTTTTTCTCGCGCGGCTTGATGTTTTCCAGGTCCTCGATGGTCACGGTCTCGTCACCCTTGAGGCCAAGGCTCTGCCAGGTCGTGCCGTCTTCGAAGACGAAGGGGATGACGCCCATGCCGACAAGGTTCGAGCGATGGATGCGCTCGAAGGACTGCGCGATAACGGCCTTGACGCCGAGCAGGTTGGTGCCCTTGGCCGCCCAGTCGCGGGACGAACCATTGCCGTATTCGACACCGGCGAAGATGACGAGCGGAACGCCCTCTGCCTTGTATTTCATGGCCGCATCGTAGATCGATTCCTCTTCCTTCGACGGATAGTGGATCGTATAGCCACCTTCCTTGCCGTTCGGGCCAAGCATGTGATTGCGAATGCGGATGTTGGCGAAGGTGCCGCGCATCATCACTTCATGGTTGCCACGGCGCGTGCCGTACTGGTTGAAGTCCGCCACCCCGACATTGTGCTCGAGCAGGTAAGAACCGGCCGGAGACGCAGCCTTGATCGAACCGGCCGGAGAAATGTGGTCGGTGGTGATCTTGTCGCCGAACAGGCCCAGGATGCGGGCGCCCTTGATGTCGGAGGTACCGCTGCCCTTCTTGCCCATGCCGACGAAGTAGGGCGGGTTCTGGACATAGGTCGAATCGTCGTCCCAGGCGTAGGTCTGCCCCGGAGGGACCTGGACGGCCTGCCAGTTTTCATCACCCTTGAAGACATCCGCATACTTGGTTTCGTAAAGTTCGCGGGTGACGTATTTGAGGATGAACTCCTGAACTTCCTTCGAGGTCGGCCAGATGTCCTTGAGATAGACCGGCTTGCCGTTCTGGTCTTCGCCGATCGGCTCCTTGGTCAGGTCCTTCTGGACGGTGCCGGCGAGTGCGTAGGCAACGACGAGCGGCGGGGATGCCAGATAGTTCGCCTGGACGTCCGGCGAGATACGGCCTTCGAAGTTGCGATTGCCCGAAAGCACGCCCGAAACGATGAGGCCCTTGTCATTGATCGTCTTGGAGACCGGCGCCGGCAGCGGGCCGGAATTGCCGATGCAGGTCGTGCAGCCGAAGCCGACGAGGTTGAAGCCGAGCTTGTCCAGGTCGGCCTGCAGGCCGGACTTGGCGAGGTATTCGCCAACGACCTGCGATCCAGGCGCCAGTGAGGTCTTGACCCAGGGCTTGGTCTTCAGGCCCTTGGCAACGGCGTTGCGGGCGAGCAGGCCGGCAGCAATCAGAACCGAAGGGTTCGAGGTATTGGTGCAGGATGTGATGGCGGCAATGGCGACGTCGCCATGGCCGAGATCGAAGTCGGTGCCTTCGACCGCGTAACGGTTCGAAAGCTGGCCCGGCTTCTTGTAGTCTGCCTCCATCGAGGTGGCGAAACCGGACGCGATGTCTTCGAGCGCGATGCGGCCCTCAGGGCGCTTCGGACCTGCCATAGACGGCACGACGTCGCCGAGGTCGAGTTCCAGCGTGTCGGTGAAGACGAGGTCGGAACCGTCGCCTTCGCGCCACATGCCCTGTGCCTTCGAATAGGCTTCAACGAGCGCGATCCGGTCATGCGTGCGCCCGGACATGGTGAGGTAGTTGACGGTTTCGCCGTCGACCGGGAAGAAGCCACAGGTGGCGCCATATTCCGGGCCCATGTTGCCGATCGTCGCACGGTCGGCCAGAGGCATGTTGTCCATGCCGGGGCCGAAAAACTCGACGAACTTCGAAACGACGCCCTTCTTGCGCAACATCTGCACGACGGTCAGAACAAGGTCTGTCGCCGTGACGCCTTCCTTGAGCTTGCCGGTAAGCTTGAAGCCGATGACCTCCGGCAGGAGCATCGAGACCGGCTGGCCGAGCATGGCGGCTTCTGCTTCGATGCCGCCGACGCCCCAGCCAAGAACGCCGAGGCCGTTGATCATCGTCGTGTGCGAGTCTGTACCGACGCAGGTGTCGGGATAGGCGATCGTCTCACCGTCCTCATCCTTCGTCCACACGGTCTGGCCAAGATATTCGAGATTGACCTGGTGACAGATGCCGGTCCCTGGAGGAACGACGCGGAAATTCTTGAATGCCTGCTGGCCCCACTTCAGGAAGCGGTAGCGTTCGCCGTTGCGCTGGTATTCAAGTTCGACGTTCTTGGCGAAGGCCTGCGGCGTGCCGAATTCATCGACGATGACAGAATGGTCGATGACGAGGTCGACAGGCACGAGCGGATTGATCTTTTCGGGATCGCCGCCGAGCGAGACCATTGCGTCGCGCATCGCGGCGAGGTCAACCACCGCCGGAACGCCGGTGAAGTCCTGCATGAGCACGCGTGCCGGGCGATAGGCGATTTCGTTTTCGACGGAGCCCTTGTTGTTCAGCCATTCGGCGACAGCGAGGATGTGCTCCTTGGTGACCGACTGGCCGTCTTCGAATCGCAGCAGGTTCTCGAGCAGAACCTTCATTGAATATGGAAGCTTCGATACGCCCTTAAGACCATTGGCTTCAGCCTTCGGAAGGCTGTAATAGACGTAGTCCTTTCCGTTCACGGAAAGCGTGGAGCGACAATTGAAGCTGTCAAGAGATTTAGACACGAGAGACCCCGTTTCTGATAGCCAACACAGTCGTGCGGACGCCTATGCACTAATGCACATCAGGATGCGGGTACGGCCATTTCCGCTGTCCGCACGTGGAGAGGTTTCTCCATGTTCGGCGCAAGGATGAAATTCACGCCGGCCGCTGGCGTGGTTGCGGGTCTTATAGATAATTTCTAAGAAAGGTGCCAGAGAGGGCTCGGCCCATTTGGGACATTTTTTGCGTCGCGGTGACTAAAAACTTATTGAACGGAAAACCTATGCATCTCGACGCCTCCAATCTCGCTGCCAGGCGGGGCGAAGACCTGATTTTCGCAGACTTGTCCTTTCGCCTCGAGGCAGGCGAAGCGCTGGTTTTGACTGGGAAAAACGGATCGGGAAAGTCCACTTTGCTGCGCGTCGTGGCCGGTCTTTTAGGGCCGGAAAGGGGCACGGTTGAATTCACTGATTCGCGTGGTGGAACGGAGCGGAATGCGCGTGAGGTCAGCCACTATCTCGGCCATCGCAACGCGATGAAAAGCGAGCTGACCGTCTCCGAAAATCTCGCCTTCTGGCAAAACTTTCTCGGCGACGTGCTCGGCGTATCGCAACTGTCGATCGAAGACGCGGCCGCCGCCGTCGGCCTTTCGGGCATTACGCATCTTCCCTTCGGCTACCTCTCCGCAGGCCAGCAACGCCGCTTTGCCTTCGCCAAGCTGCTCGTCGCCTACCGCCCGGTCTGGATTCTCGACGAGCCGACCGCAGCACTCGACGCAAGCGCCGACCGCCTGTTTGCCGATCTCATCGACGCCCACCGGAAAAAGGGCGGCATCGTTGTCGCCGCGACCCACCAGCCGCTCGGGCTTGAAAATTCCCGGGAACTGAAGATGACGGGCTTTGCGGGTGCGGATCGGGGAGTTTGGGGTTGACGAAGCTTGTGACAGACCTCGAGAAGCAGCAAGCAGCGCCGCGCGTGAACCCCTTGCTCTTGTTCAAAGGGCTTGGAGAGGGGTGCCTGGCCATCCGCGTAGAAGGACACCCGGCATGACCGCCCTCTTCTTCCGCGACCTGAAACTTTCCATCCGCGCCGGCGGCGGCGCCCTGATCGGGGTGCTGTTTTTCCTCACCGTCGTTGCTGTCATCCCGTTCGGCGTCGGGCCGGACCTGAACCTGCTTTCGCGGATCGGTCCCGCCATCGTCTGGATTGGCGCGCTGCTTGCGGCACTGCTGGGTCTTGACCGGCTTTTCCAAGCCGAACGTGACGACGGTTCGCTGGACTTGATGCTGATGCAGGAAACGCCGCTCGTGCTGACGGTCCTTGTCAAGTGCTTCGCGCATTGGACGGCGACCAGCCTGCCCTTGGTGATTGCCTCCCCGTTCCTCGGTCTCTTCATGAACATGGACGAGATCGCGATCGGCGCAACGGTACTGACGCTCTTGGCCGGCTCGCCCGCCATCACCTTCATCGGCGCCGTCGGCGCGGCTGTCGCCGTCGCTCTTCCGCGCGGCGGGCTCTTGGTGTCGATCCTTGTTCTGCCATTGACCATTCCGGTGCTGATCTTCGGCGTCAGCGCCACCTATGCGGCAGTGGAAGATCCGGCACCTTTCCTGCCCCCTTTCCTCATTCTGATCGCATTGACGATGTTCTTTGCCGTCATCGGTCCGGCGGCCGCAGCACTTGCGCTGCGAAACACATCGGATTGATCGGCTCTTTGATCACGATCAATTGCGGGAGCACCGCGTTCAAGGTAAATAACCGGTCATGAACGAAACAAGCCTTGCCATCAGCAAATTCAGCGATCTCGCCAATCCGACGCGGTTTCTGGCGCTGGCGCAGCGCACCATCCCGTGGATGGCGGCGGCAACGGCGCTCTGTCTGATTGTCGGATTGTACCTCAGCTTCTCGACGAAAGGCGACTACCAGCAGGGCGAAACCGTCCGCATCATGTATCTCCACGTGCCTTCGGCCTGGCTTTCGATGATGTGCTACACCGTGATGACTATTTCGGCGATCGGCACGCTCGTCTGGCGCCATCCGCTGGCCGATGTCTCCGCCAAGGCCGCCGCACCACTCGGCGCTGCCTTCACTCTCCTTGCATTGGTCACCGGTTCTCTCTGGGGCAAGCCCATGTGGGGGACCTGGTGGGTCTGGGACGCGCGGCTGACGTCGGTCTTCATTCTCTTCCTGATGTATCTCGGCCTGATTGCGCTGAACCGCGCCATCGATGATCCGTCAAGGGCCGCCCGTGTCACCGCGGTTCTGATCCTCGTCGGGTTCGTCAATATCCCGATCATCAAGTTTTCGGTCGACTGGTGGAACACGCTGCATCAGCCTGCAAGCGTCGTGCGCCTCGCCGGCCCCGCGATCGACCCGGAGTTCCTGCGCCCGCTTTTCGTGATGGCGATCGGCTTCACGCTGCTCTTCTTCACGCTGCACGTCATGGCGATGCGCAACGAAATCTGGCGGCGCCGCGTTGCCGCCCAGCGCCGTCTGGCCGCGCGGCTGGCAAGCCGTGAGGATTGACCGATGACGCATGCCTTTTACGTTTACAGTTCCTATGGGTTCGCCGCTTTCGTCACCATCGCCGTGACGCTGTGGATCTGGGTGGACGGGCGCGCGCGGCAAAAGGAACTGGCGGCCCTCGAAGCTTCGGGTATCCGCCGCCGTTCGGCGCGTCCGAAGGATAGCCAATGAGCACGCCGCAGGCAGATCGACCAAAACCGCGCGGCTTTGCCCGTTATGCGCTGGCATTGATCCCGCTCGTGGTTTTCGGTGGCATTGCCGCGACGGCAGCAAAGATGCTTTACGATCAGGATTTTCACGGCAAGAACATTTCCGAGATTCCTTCAGCGCTGATCGGCACCAAAGCTCCGGCATTGAACCTGCCACCGCTGGAAGGGTCAAATCTGCCGCCGCTGACGGATAGTGCGATCAAGGGCAAGCTGACGCTGGTCAATGTCTTTGCCTCCTGGTGCCTTCCTTGCCGGGAAGAGCATCCAATCCTGACGGAACTGGCAAAGGACAAGCGGCTCAACATCGTCGCGATCAACTACAAGGACAAGAACGACAGCGCGCTGCGCTTTCTCGGCGAGCTCGGAAACCCCTATGCAGCAATCGGTGTCGATCCGAATGGCAAGGCGGCGATCGACTGGGGCGTCTACGGCATTCCTGAGAGTTACCTGGTCGCCACCGACGGCACGATCCTCTATAAACGCGTCGGCCCCTTCGACGATGTCAGCCTCAAGGAAGGCCTCTATCCGGCAATGGAAAAGGCGCTCGGGAAACCGGTTTCCTAGACCGCACTTTGCCAGGCCTTGACCGCCTCGACTGGAAAGATCAGCATCAGCACGTTGAGCGTCAGGTTGTCACGGATCATGTAACCCGTAAAGATCTCGAAAAAGAAGGCGATGGCGACTGTGAGCGCGATCGGAGCGCGGGCAGCGAAGAAGAAGCCGGCGACCATGAAGACGGTGTCCATGGCCGAGTTGAGGATACTATCGCCGTAATAATCGAGGGAGATCGTCGCCGCGCGGTAGCGCTCGATGATGATCGGCGAGTTCTCGAGCAGTTCCCAGCCGGATTCGACGACAAGCGCCAGAAGCAGGCGCACGGCGATCGGCCTGTTGCGTAGCACCAGATGCGCCAGCCCATAGAACAGGAAACCGTGAATGATGTGGGACGGCGTGTACCAGTCCGAAAGATGCTGGGAATTGCCGCTCGAGTTGACGACGCCTTCCCACAGCTTGACATAGCCGCAGGAGCAGATCGGCGTGCGGCCCATCAGGTACTCGGCAGCGATCTGGAGGATCAAGACCGCCAGGCAGGCCGCGAACCAGAAATTCTGATGTCTCGCTCTTTGCGCTGCACTGAACGCCGTCACTTCTCGGTTTCTCCTGCAGGAGTTATCGAATGCTTCATGATGAGCGGCATCTGCGCCATGGTGAAGATGATGGTGATCGGCATCGTCCCCCAGACCTTGAAGGTCACCCAGAAGTCATCGGAAAAATTGCGCCAGACGGCTTCGTTCAGAACGGCAAGGAACAGGAAGAAGATGCCCCAACGAACCGTCAGCTTGCGCCAGCCTTCAGCGTCGAGCTGAAAGGCCGCGTTGAACACGTAGCCGAGCAGCGACCTGCCAAGGGCAAGCCCGCCCAAAAGAGCGACACCGAACAGCGTGTTGACGATCGTCGGCTTCATTTTGATGAAGGTTTCGTTCTGCAGGTAGATCGATAGCGAACCGAAGATCAAGACGACGATGCCTGACACGAAGGGCATGATCGGCAGATGACCGAGGACGAGCTTGGAAACGACGAGCGAGACGATCGTCGCCGCCATGAAAAGTCCCGTCGCCACGAAGAGCGGCCCGCCGAGTTCCGACAATGCGGGGAATTGCTCGACCAGCCAGGCGCCACGCAGATTGGCGAAGAAGAAGATCAGCAGCGGCCCGAGTTCCAGCGCCAGCTTCAGCATCGGATGGTGGCGGTCGGCGGCGCTGGGGGTCATATCGCTTTCAGTGGTCATGTATTCGTCAAACCTGTTCGTCGTTTGCATGGGCTTGCGCGCTGTTGCGGCTTATCTGTGGCATCATTGCCCAAGCCCGGCAATGGCATGAGCGAAATCCTCGGCCTCGAAGGGCTCCAGATCGTCTACGCCTTCGCCGACGCCGATGAAATAGACCGGCAGCTTGTGCTTTGCGGAGATCGCAACAAGGATGCCGCCCCTCGCAGTACCGTCGAGCTTGGTCATGATCAGGCCGTTGACGCCTGCAATATTGCGGAAGATTTCGACCTGATTGAGAGCGTTCTGGCCGGTGGTCGCATCCAGCGTCTGCAGCACCGTGTGCGGGGCGTCGGGATCGAGCTTTCCGAGCACACGGACGATCTTTTCGAGCTCCGCCATCAGCTCCGCCTTGTTTTGCAAACGACCGGCGGTATCGATGATCAGCACGTCGCACTTTTTCGCCTTCGCCTGCTCGAAGGCATCATAGGCAAGACCTGCGGCATCCGCACCAAGCTTCGTGCCGATGAATTCCGACTTCGTGCGATCGGCCCAGATCTTCAACTGCTCGATCGCCGCGGCGCGGAAAGTATCGCCCGCCGCCACCATGACCTTCAATCCGGCACCCGAAAGTTTCGCCGCCAGCTTGCCGATCGTCGTCGTCTTGCCGGTGCCGTTGACGCCGACGACGAGAATGACATGGGGCTTGTGGGTGAGATCGAGCTGCAAAGGCTTTGCGACCGGCTTCAACACTTTGGCTATTTCCGATGCCATGATGCGGCTGACATCCTCGCCGGTCACATCCTTGCCATAGCGCTCTGAGGCGAGCGTATCGGTGACGCGCATGGCGGTTTCGACGCCGAGGTCGGCTTGTATCAGCAGGTCTTCGAGATCCTGAAGCGTGTCGTCGTCCAGTTTGCGCTTGGTAAAGAGCGCGGAAATCTGGCCCGTGAGTTGCGACGAAGTGCGCGCCAGACCGGCGCGCAGACGCTGGAACCAGGTGAGCTTAGGGTAAGGAGCAATCGGCTCCGCCTCGGTGGTTTTCGCAGTGGTTGCAAAGCCCTTGGGAAGTAGAGGTTGCGTCTTTGAAGCATCCTCGCCATCTGCGTCACGCAAAGGAGCATCCTCCGCTACCCCGCCGGGCGTCTCCCCCCCAAGCAAGGAGATTGGCTGGGGAGGAACGGTTTGGCCTTCCTCGGCCGCCCCTGAAATCTCTTCGGGACGAATATCCGTGACTTCATCATGAGAAGCATCAAAAACCGGCGCCTCGTCCGCCGCCTGATCTCCCGAAGAAACTGAGGGGGGTGTCTTTGCCGTGGGCGTTTCTTTGGCTGGCGTTTCTGGCTCGGCTTCAGCCTCTGCCTCCAGCAGCGACAGTGGTATCACACCAAGATCGCCAATCTGGTAGGCGGCCGGAAGGATCGCCGCATCTTCGGCGTCTTCGGAGGGCTCGACAGCGTCCGCAGCCGGGGCGGCGCCCGCGATATCCAACTGTTCCGGAAAAGCGGGATCGCTTGCAAGCGGCAGGTGTTCCTCGTGCGAATGCGGGCCTGGTTCGGCTTCGAGAACCTTTGTCTGCGAAGCCTCCGGCGCCTGCTCTTCCGCCGGCTTTTCCTTGCCGAAGGTGAAGACCTTTTTGATGAAGCTGAGCGCCATGGGGAATTCCGTGAAATCAGGCCGCGTCGGCGGCTGTCAATTGCATGTCGAGATGTTTGCCATTATGGCCGGTGATGATTGCCTCGACGAATGAACGCGGCCGAAGATCGGGGACTGCGACAAGCGTGAAGTTCTCGGTATGTGCAAGCCCGTTGTTTTCCACAAGCAGCCTTTGGCGCGTTCCGACCATCTGATCCAGATGGGACTGATGAAGCTGATGTCCAGTAGCACGAAGCCTTACCGCACGATCCTTGACGATCGACCGGTCGATCTGCGGCATGCGGGCTGCCGGCGTACCTGGGCGAGGGCTGTAGGGGAAGACATGCAGATGGGCGACCCTGGCTTCTTCCGCCAGGCTTGCGGCATTTTCGAACATCTCTTCGGTCTCGGTCGGGAAACCGGCGATCATATCGGCGCCGAAGCACATGTCTGGACGCAGACGGCGAACCTGATCGACGAAGGCAAGCGCATCGGCGCGTGAATGCCGCCGTTTCATGCGCTTCAGGATCATGTCGTCGCCATGTTGCAGCGAAAGATGCAGGTGCGGCATGAAACGCGGCTCATCGGCAACCAGATCGAACAGATGCTTGTCTGCCTCGATGCTGTCGATCGACGACAAGCGCAGTCTTCGAATGTCCGGCACCTGCTTCAGAAGCGTCTTGGCAAGCAGCCCGAGCGTCGGCTCGCCGGGTAGGTCGGCGCCGTAACTGGTGGCATCGACGCCCGTCAGCACGATCTCGCGGTAGCCGCTATCGACGAGATTGCGCGCCTGATCGACTACGGCACCCATGGGCACGGAGCGGGAATTGCCGCGGCCATAGGGAATGATGCAGAAGGTACAGCGATGGTCGCATCCGTTCTGCACCTGGATAAAGGCGCGCACATGCCCGTCGATATGCTTCACCATCTGCGGCGCCGTCTGGCGCACGCTCATGATGTCGTTGACGCGCAGCTTCTCTTCGGCGCCCACTCCGAAATCGGGCAGGGCACGATATGAGAAGGTGTTGAGCTTCTCCTCGTTGCCGAGAACGGCGTCGACCTCGGCCATTTCTGCGAAGGTCTGCTTTTCGGTCTGGGCCGCGCAGCCCGTCACGATGATGCGCGCATGCGGATTTTCGCGTCGTGCCCGGCGGATGGCCTGCCGCGCCTGACGCACGGCCTCGCCTGTGACGGCGCAGGTATTCACCAAAATGGCATTGTCGAGCCCGGCCTTTTCCGCCTCCGCCCGCATCACTTCGGATTCGTAGGTATTGAGACGGCAGCCGAAGGTGATGACCTCAACGCCGCTCACTGCGCCTCGGCCTCCTGCGCCTGATCGCGCGCCCACGAACCGCTGGAAGGGTCGAGCGTACCGGACCATTCCCATTCGGCAGGACCGGTCATGATCACGTGGTCGTCGCCGTCGCGCCATTCGATCGACAATATGCCGGGCGGCTTGGCGCTGGCGACATGAATCTCGACCCTGCGGCCGGTGCGGCCCGTGCGGGCAGCGCTGACAGCGGTTGCGCAGGCAGCCGAACCGCAGGCAAGCGTCAAGCCCGCACCGCGTTCCCATGTGCGTGTCGTGATCGAGGTCGGCGAGGTGATTTGCGCCAGCGTGATATTGGCGCGCTCGGGAAACATCGGATGATTCTCAAGCAACGGCCCAAAGCGCGCAAGATCAAAGGACATCACATCCCTGTCGACCCAGAAGACGGCGTGCGGGTTGCCCATCGACATGGTGGAGGGCGAATGCAGGACCGGGCTGTCGATCGGACCGATTTGCAGTTCAATGCGGCTGGTATCGTGAAATTCTTCCGCGAGCGGGATCTTGTCCCAGTCGAAAACAGGCTTGCCCATGTCGACCGAGATCGTACCGTCGTCATGCTCGACGGCATTGAGGATGCCTGCCACCGTCTGGAAAGTGAAAACCTTCTTGCCGGTTTCCGCAGCAAGAGCCTGCACGACGCAACGCGTGCCATTGCCGCAGGCTTGCGCCTTTGATCCATCGGAATTCAGGATGTCGATCCAGGCATCGGTGCCTTGAGCCCTTGGGTCGTGGATCGCCATGATCTGATCGAAGGCCGTGTCCGGATGGGCATTGAGCGCAATTGCAGCAGCAGGCGTCACCTTGTCTGCGCGGCCGCGCATGTCGACAACCAGGATCTTGTTGCCAAGCCCGTTCATCTTCGCGAATTCGACCGTTGCGCTCATAGGCTCATTCCGTGTCCATTTTGGCTGTATATGGCCGAAACGCGCGGGAATTACCAGTGGGTGCGGGCAATGACCAGTCGGCGACGCTTCGCTGCCCGGCTCTTTTTCGCCGGTCGAATCGCAGGAAGCGCCGGCATGACAGACGCCATGCTGCCGGCACCGATGTCTGGACAGTGGCCGGCCGCCGCCTCGAAGATTGAGAAAAGTCGCAATGGCCTAGCACTTTTCGTCGGTTGAAGGCATTCTTGACAATGGGATGCGTGTTCTTGGCAAAGGGAGGATAGCCGATGCGCTGCTTCACGGTACTTGGACCCTCGCAGACGGGAAAGTCGACGCTCGTCGCAAAGCTGGCTTCGCTCGAAGGGACACCGAGAAAGTCCCTCTCTCCATACGGATCGAGCCTGACGGAATTCGAATTCGGAAGCGAGGGATGGTGTGCGCTGGACACGCCCGGCGCCAACGAGGCGCTGGCTCTCGCCCAGGATTCGCTTCTGGCAAGCGATGCCTGCATCCTGTGCGTATCGCCGGCGCCGGACGAGGCAGTGCTGGCAGCACCCTATCTTCGCGCCATCGAAGCTTCGGGAACGCCCTGCATTCTTTTTGTGAACCGGATGGACGAGCCGCAGGGGCGCCTGCGCGATGTCATCGCCGCCCTGCAGGCCTATTCCAGCCATCCCCTCGTCCTGCGGCAGATACCGATCCGCGATAGCGATATGGTGGTCGGCAGCTGCGACCTGATCTCGGAGCGCGCCTGGCGCTATCGGGAAGGCCAGCCTTCGGCCCTCGTCGAACTGCCCGAGAGTGCAGTTGCGCGCGAGCACGAGGCACGTTCCGAACTGCTGGAACAGCTTTCCGAGTACGATGACTGGCTTCTCGAGGAACTGATCGAAGATCGCGAGCCGGCAAGCGATGCACTCTTTGCCATCGCCTCGCGGATCCTGAAGGAAAACAAGGTCATTCCCGTGCTCTTCGGCGCAGCATCCCACAGCAACGGCATCAAGCGGCTGATGAAGACGCTGCGCCACGAAGCGCCGCCTGTTGAAGCCCTGCGGAGCCGGCTGGCTGCCACCGCCAGCGTGGATGAAACGGCATTGGCTGCCGTGAGCTTCCACGCCTACTACCGGCCGAGCGTTGGAAAGACGACTCTCGTTCGTGCGCTTGCCGACGGACTGAAACAGGGCGCTGCGCTGGCCGGCGCCAGTCTCGGGTCGGTTCAGGAGGGAGGAAACGGCCGTCCCCTTGCCGGCGGCAACTCGGCGCGCGGCAGGATTTTTGCCGCAGTCAAGTCAGATCACCTGCCCGCACCCGCCTTGCTGACAGCGGCCGAGGCTTTTGCACCGCCCGCTTGGACGACGCCGCCGACGCCGATGCTCGAACGCATCCTTGTTCCGGGCACCGAGCGCGACGAAACGAAGCTGTCGGCGACGCTGGCAAAGCTTGCCGAGACCGATCGCGGCCTGAAGGTGATGCAGGAGGAGGGAACAGGCGCACAGTTGATCTGCGCGCAAGGACCGATGCACCTGCGTGATCTGCGCAGGACCCTGTCGGAGGTATTTCGCGTCGAAGTCACGGATCGATCGCCGAACCCGATCTATCGGGAAACGATCTCAAAGCCCTCGAACGTCCACTATCGTCACCGCAAGCAGACGGGTGGCGCGGGGCAGTTTGCAGACGTGCAGCTGAGTGTGCGTCCCAATGAACGGGGGCAGGGCTTCACCTTCGGCGAGACGGTCAAGGGCGGCACTGTGCCCCGCAACTACATTCCCGCGGTGGAGGCCGGCGCCCGTGAAGCCATGGAGAAAGGCCCGCTCGGCTTTCAGGTGATCGATGTCGACGTGACGCTCACGGACGGCCAGTACCATTCCGTCGACAGCTCCGACTTCGCCTTTCGGGCAGCGGCACGCATGGGCGTGCGGCAGGCGTTGTCAGAGGCAGCGGCTGTGCTGATGCAGCCGGTGGTCCGGGTCGAAATCCATATTCCATCCATCTTCTCTGGCAGCATGGTGGCGATCGTCTCGGCACTCAAGGGCCAGGTGCTCGGCTTCGATCGCGATGAGAGCGCCAAAGGATGGGATGTCTTCCGGGCACTCGTTCCCGGTGGGGCGCTCGACGAACTGGCCCGCACGTTGCGCTCCGCTACGCAAGGAATCGGATACTACACCAAAGCCTTCGATCACTTCGAGGAGATCTACGGCAAAGAGGCCGACGCAATCATCAACGCACACGGTTCGGGATCGCACCCGAACTGAAGCGCCACGTGGCAATCTTGCCGGCCGGGACGCGATCTCACCTTTTGTACACACAATGAAATCCATGGGGGTGAATTCGTTGCAGGCTTTTGACGGTATCGCTTGAGATTACACGAGCGGCTCACCAGTGCTTTGGAGCCGGCAATGCGGTCAATTGTCGGGATTGTCTTGACTTTGTCCCTACTTTCCTGTTTACCGCCGCTCAATCTATGACGAGCTTCAAGACTCGAGCCGCCGACCGGGACCCGACAAGGTATAAAGAGATCCCGGAGGTCCACACCCGACAGCGCGATGCGCCCTCGGGTGCTTTTTGGCTTTGCGTCTTGTTTTCGTCACGGAAAAGCACGACGTTTCCGGGCATATCATTCCTGCCCGAAACGTATCAAGGAAGAGCCGATGTTTGAAAACCTCCAGGACCGTCTTGGATCCATTTTGAATGGACTGACAGGCCGTGGCGCGCTTTCGGAAGCCGATGTTTCCGCAGCGCTGCGCGAGGTTCGCCGCGCATTGCTGGAAGCCGACGTTGCACTCGATGTCGTACGCTCCTTTACCGACCGCGTACGCGAAAAGGCCGTCGGCGCAGAGATTTTGAAGTCGATCAAGCCCGGCCAGATGGTCGTAAAGATCGTTCATGACGAGCTGATCGAAATGCTGGGCGGCGAAGGCGCCGGCGTCGATCTGCACGCTGCTGCCCCCGTCGTGATCATGATGGTCGGCCTGCAGGGCTCCGGCAAGACGACGACGACGGCCAAGATCGCCCTCCGGTTGACGGCGCGCGAGAAGAAGAAGGTGCTGATGGCATCGCTCGACACGCGCCGTCCGGCAGCGCAGGAGCAGCTTCGCCAGCTCGGCGCCCAGACCAGTATCGATACGCTTCCGGTCATCGCTGGCCAGTCGCCGACAGATATCGCCGCACGCGCCGTTCAGGCAGCAAAGCTCGGCGGCCATGACGTCGTCATCCTCGACACCGCCGGCCGTACGCATATCGATGAGCCCTTGATGGTCGAAATGGCCGACATCAAGAAGAAGTCGAACCCCCATGAAATCCTGCTGGTCGCGGACTCACTGACCGGTCAGGACGCCGTCAATCTGGCCCGCAATTTCGACGAGCGCGTCGGCATCACCGGCCTCGTGCTCACCCGCATGGACGGCGACGGCCGCGGCGGTGCGGCTCTCTCCATGCGCGCCGTCACCGGCAAACCGATCAAGCTGATCGGTGTCGGCGAAAAGATGAGCGAGCTGGAAGAATTCCATCCCCGCCGTATCGCAGACCGTATTCTTGGCATGGGCGACATCATCTCGCTCGTCGAGCGCGCGGCTGAGAATATCGACGCCGAAAAGGCGGCCGCCATGGCCGCCAAGATGGCCAAGGGTAAGTTCGACCTCAACGACCTCGCCGACCAGCTGCGCCAGATGCAGAAGATGGGCGGCATGGGCGGCATCATGAACATGATGCCCGGCATGGCCGGCATGAAGGACAAGATGGCATCCGCCGGTCTGAATGACAGCCTTTTCGGGCGCCAGCTTGCGATCATCTCCTCGATGACGAAGGCCGAGCGCGCCAACCCGGACATTCTCAAGCATTCCCGCAAGAAGCGGATCGCTGCCGGCTCCGGCACCGAGGCTGCCGACATCAACAAGTTGCTCAAGATGCACCGCCAGATGGCGGACATGATGAAGATGATGGGCGGCAAGGGCAAAGGCGGCATGATGAAGCAGCTGATGGGAGGTCTTGCCGGCAAGATGGGCCTCGGCGGCATGGGCGGGATGCCTGATCTTTCGAATATCGACCCCAAGCAGCTGGAGGCACTTCAAAAGCAGGCCGAGGCGGCAGGTCTTGGGAAGCCGGGTGGGGGCATGCCTGGTTTAGGTGGCGGTTTGCCGGGCGGCTTGCCAGGCCTTGGCGGCGCAAAGCTACCGGGTCTCGGCGGTGGTTTTCCGGGTCTGCCCGGATTGCCGAAGAAGAAGTGAAAGGATCGCCTGCCTGATGATTGATCCGGACGTCAAAGCCCAGCTTTCGAGCTACCGTCAGTCGATCGACAATATCGACGCGGCGCTCGTCCACATCCTGGCCGAACGCTTCCGCTGCACCAAAGAGGTCGGCGTTTTGAAGGCCAAGTACAAGTTGCCGCCGGCCGATCCGGCGCGCGAGGAATACCAGATCGCCCGTCTTCGGCAGCTTGCCGAAGATGCGCATCTGGATCCGGATTTCGCCGAGAAGTTCTTGAACTTCGTCATCACGGAAGTCATCCGGCATCATGAGCAGATCGCTGCGGATCACGCAGAGCGCGGCGCCGCAGCAAAATGAACCAACACCGCCTCACGAAGCGGTCAAGAAAAGCCTAAGGAGTAAATGACATGGCACTGAAAATTCGTCTCGCCCGCGGTGGTTCCAAGAAGCGCCCGTATTATCACGTCGTTGTTGCCGACGCCCGCTCGCCGCGCGATGGCCGCTTCCTCGAAAAGCTCGGCTCCTGGAACCCGATGCTCGCCAAGGACGACGCAAAGCGCGTCGAACTGAACGCCGAGCGCGTCAAGCACTGGCTCGACAACGGCGCGCAGCCGACCGACCGCGTTCTTCGCTTCCTCGACGAGGCCGGCGTTGCAAAGCGCGAGGCCAAGAACAACCCGGAAAAGGCCAAGCCCGGCAAGAAGGCCCAGGAACGCACTGCCGAGAAGGCTCAGAAAGCTGCCGACGCAGCTGAAGCCGCCGCTTCCGCAGAATAATTTCGGGGTCATATCCCGATCCGACGGGCGGCATGGCGACATGCCGCCCGTTTTCATTTTCATTCCGGCAGACTTCGTTTATGAGAAGCCAGATTTGCGGCTTCACATGAAGGGCCCCATGACAAAGCTTGAAAAACCCGTACTGATGGCAACGATCGGCGGCGCGCAAGGCATCCGTGGCGAAGTGCGCGCCAAGGCTTATACGGCCGATCCGACGGCACTTGGCGACTATGGTCATTTGCACAGCATGGACGGGCGGTCCTTCGAGATCCTCGAAATCCGCGAGATGAAGAATGTCGTCGTCGTTCGCTTCCGTGGCATCAACGACCGCAATGCGGCCGAGGCGCTCAACGGCCTGGAACTCTATATCGAACGCGACAACCTGCCAGACGACGAACTGGAGGAGGACGAATTCTTCTATGCCGATCTCGAAGGGCTGGAGGCCGTGGACGACAAAGGCGTCAGCTACGGCACCATTACCGGCGTCTTCGACTTCGGCGCGGGCGACCTGCTGGAGCTCAAGGGGCCGGGCAAGCGCCCCGTGCTCATCCCCTTCTCCGAAGCATCGGTTCTCGAAATTGATCTCGAGGACGGCACGATCCTGATCGATCCGCTGGCAGCGGGCCTTGTCGATGATCCGCAGGAAATCTCCAAGCTCGCCTCCGGCAAGCCGAAGAAAAAGAAGTGAGATTGCCATGGGTTTCCGGGCGACCGTCCTGACACTCTATCCGGAGATGTTTCCGGGGCATCTGAGCTATTCGCTCGCCGGCAAGGCGTTGGAGCGCGGGCAATGGTCGCTGGATAGCGTGCAGATCCGGGATTTTGCGACCGACAAGCACCGCACCGTCGACGACACGCCGTCAGGCGGTGGCGCCGGCATGGTGCTGAAGCCGGACGTTTTGGCGCGGGCGATCGACAGCACTTGCCAGGACGATGCGCGTCCGCGGCTCTTGATGAGCCCGCGCGGCAAACCGCTGACGCAGGAACGTGTGCGCGAGCTTGCAGCAGGCCAGGGCGTGATCATCGTGTGCGGCCGTTTCGAAGGTGTCGATCAGCGGGTGATCGACGCGCGGGCGCTTGAAGAAATTTCGATCGGCGATTACGTGCTTTCGGGAGGCGAGCCCGCCGCCTTGGTCGTTCTCGACACGATCGTGCGCATCCTGCCGGGTGTCATGGGCAATGATCTTTCGGGTCTGCATGAGAGTTTCGAAGGCGGTTTGCTGGAGCATCCGCACTACACCCGGCCGCAGGAATGGGAAGGCCGCGAAATTCCAGCGATCCTAACCTCCGGCAATCACGGCGCCATCGAGAGGTGGCGACATGAGCAGGCGGTTGCCTTGACAAAGGAAAGGCGGCCGGACCTTCTGAAGGACTGAAAGCCGCAAATCCGTGCCTCCGCCTTATAAAAATGTCGTCCAAGGGATGACAAGGCCCTGGCTTTCGTGTAGTAGCGCACGCGGAAATGGGGCTAGCCCCGTCTGCCAGCAAACAAAGAATGGCGAATCCGCTCCCGCCCGCAAAGGGCAAAATCCCGAGGCAATGCCAAAGGATTCACGTGTCGAGCGCTCTGGCTGTTTCAGAAGAACCAAGGGTTAAGACGATGAACATCATTCAGCAGCTCGAGGCCGAACAGGCCGCCAAGATCGAAGCCAAGCGCACGCTTCCGGAATTCTCTCCTGGCGACACGCTCCGCGTCAACGTCAAGGTTACGGAAGGCAACCGTACCCGCGTCCAGGCCTATGAAGGCGTCTGCATCGCCCGCTCCGGCGGCGGCCTGCAGGAAAACTTCACGGTCCGCAAGATTTCCTACGGCGAAGGCGTCGAGCGTGTATTCCCGATCTATTCTCCGATGATCGAAAGTGTCGAAGTCGTTCGCCGCGGCAAGGTTCGCCGTGCGAAGCTCTACTACCTGCGCGACCGTCGCGGCAAGTCCGCCCGTATCGTTGAGAACACCGGCACCCGCGCCCGCAAGCTCAACGACGCCGAGCGCGCTGCTGTTGCCGAGGAAAAGGCACGTATCGAAGCCGAGAAGGTTGCAGCAGCTCAGGCTCTCGCAGCCGAAAAGGCAGCAGCCGAAGCGGCAGAAGCAAAGGCAGCAGCTGAAGCTGCAGCCGCTGCAGAGGCTACGGCAGAATAAGGTCAGCGAACGCAAAACTCTTTGCATGGAAAGGCGGTCTTCGGGCCGCCTTTTCTGTTTTGGGTCTGCGCCGTGGGAGCCACGCTCTTGCCATCGGCGTCGCAACTATGACAGTTTCCCCGGGCACCATTTCATTGGAGAATCCTGATGCCGTTTTGCCGCACCATCCTTGCAGGCCTTGCCGCTCTCGTTCTTTCGCCGTTGGCAGCCCTCGGCGCCGATCTGCCGGATCTAGGCGGCAAGACGGTGGTCGTCGTGACCGAGAATGCCTATCCGCCGCTGCAATTCGTCGATCCCAAGTCCGGCAAGCAAATCGGCTGGGAATATGACGCGATGAACGAGATCGCCAAGCGGCTGAACTTCAAGGTCGAATATCAAAACACGAGCTGGGACGCGATGATCCAGGCCGTCTCCGACGATCAGTACAACATCGGCATGACCGGCATCACCATTAAGGACGACCGCAAGCAGAAGGTGGATTTCTCCGACCCTTATATGCGCTCGCAGCAGTTCATGCTGGTCCGGGCAGATGAGGGCCGCTTCACGGACGCCAAGAGCTTCGGTGAAGTCAAGGACGGCCTTGTGGGCGCGCAGCCGGGCACCTCGCCCTTCTACACCGCCGTCTATGAAATCCTTGACGGCAATGAGCAGAATCCGCGTATCAAGCTCTTCGAAACCTTCGGCGCGACGGTCCAGGCGCTCAAGGCCGGAGACGTCGACGTGGTGCTTTCCGACAGCGTTGCCGCGAAGGGGTATGTCGATGCCTCGAACGGCACGCTCAAGGTCATCGGCGGACCGCTCGGCACCGAGGATTTCGGTTTCATCTTCCCGAAGGGCTCCGATCTCGTTGCCCCCATCAACGCCGCGATCGCCGAATTGAAAGCCGACGGCACGCTCGACGCACTGAACAAGAAGTGGTTCATCGACTACAAGATGGGCGAGTGATGCAGGTCGGCCGCTGATGGCCCTGCAGCCTTCTCCTGCGGGAAATTCAAAGGGCGACTATCCGTGGTGGCTGGCTGCCCTTGCTGCGATCGGCATCATCCTTGCCATCGTCATCGTCACCAACGGCATCTATGCACAGGTTTTCCGTACCGTCGTCAACGGCGTATGGATCACTGTCGTCGTGACGTTGGTCGCCTTTGCGCTGGCCACCTTGCTTGGCCTCGGCATCGCTCTTCTCGGGCTATCCGACAGCGTCGCGCTGCGGCAAGCATCCCGCTTCTACATCGAGATCATCCGCGGCATCCCGATGCTCGTGCTGCTCTTTTATGTGGCCTTTGTCGGGGCTCCGGGCATTGTCGGCGCCTATAATTTCCTGATCACGCCATTTGTGAAAGCCGGATTGGCCGAACCGGTCCTCGTGCGTGACCTGTCACTGATGTGGCGTGCGATCATCGCCCTGATGATCGGGTATTCCTCCTTCATTGCCGAGATTTTCCGCGCCGGCATCCAATCGGTCGACCATGGGCAGATCGAAGCGGCAAAGGCGCTGGGCCTGTCGCGCTACCACCGCTTCCGCCTTGTTGTCTTTCCGCAGGCGATCCGCGTCATCTTTCCGCCGCTATCGAACGATTTCGTTTCGATGGTGAAGGACAGCTCCCTCGTTTCCGTGCTCGGCGTTTCCGACATCACGCAGATGGGCAAGGTCTATGCCTCCGGCTCCTTCCGCTTCTTCGAGACCTATTCGATCGTCACCTATATCTATCTGATCCTGACGATTGGCTTGTCGCTCGCACTGCGGCAGATCGAGCAGCGGATGGGCAGAGCTCACAGCCGGTAGCGCTGCATGATTCGAATTGCCGTTTCCGAGAAAAATCGCTATATGCAGGCCCATGGAAAGCAAGTTCCGGTGCATTGGCGCGCATATATTTGTGCTGCAGGATCATTATCGCCTGCCGGCCCGTTTCTTTGCGACGGTATCCGGTGCGCTCAACAGCCGACTTCGTTGATCGAATGATGGCCGGCGGGCCTTGCCGCCTATTTCTTCTCCCATTGCATCCAAAAACGGACTGAACAGCCATGAGCGCACCGCGTACCCTTTACGACAAGATCTGGGACGACCATCTGGTCGACGAACAGGCAGACGGCACCTGTCTTCTCTACATCGACCGCCATCTGGTCCACGAAGTGACCTCTCCGCAGGCGTTCGAAGGCCTGCGCATGACGGGCCGCAAGGTTCGTGCTCCCGAAAAGACGCTTGCCGTCGTCGATCATAACGTTCCGACCTCGCCTGATCGCCATCTCGGCATCAAGAACGAGGAGAGCCGCATCCAGGTCGAGCAGCTTGCCAAGAACGCGGCCGAGTTCAAAGTCGAATATTACTCCGAGAACGACAAGCGTCAGGGCATCGTGCACATTATCGGGCCGGAACAGGGCTTCACCCTTCCGGGCATGACGATCGTCTGCGGCGACAGCCATACGTCCACGCACGGCGCCTTCGGCTCGCTCGCCCACGGCATCGGCACGTCCGAGGTCGAGCACGTCCTGGCGACGCAGACGTTGATCCAGAAGAAGGCGAAGAACATGCTGGTGCAGGTCGACGGAAAGCTGCCGGCAGGCGTCACCGCCAAGGACATCGTTCTCGCCATCATCGGTGAGATCGGCACGGCTGGCGGCACCGGCTACGTCATCGAATATGCTGGCGAAGCGATCCGTGCGCTGTCGATGGAAGGCCGCATGACGATCTGCAACATGTCGATCGAAGGCGGTGCCCGCGCCGGCCTGATTGCGCCCGACGATACGACCTTCGAATACATCAAGGGCAAGCCGCGTGCGCCGAAGGGCGAGGCTCTGGAACAGGCGATTGCCTACTGGAAGACGCTCAAGTCCGACGAAGGCGCACATTTCGACCGCATCGTGAAGCTCAACGCCGCCGAACTGCCGCCCATCGTCTCCTGGGGCTCTTCGCCGGAAGACGTCGTCTCGGTTCAGGGCGTCGTTCCGAACCCGGACGAGATTCAGGACGAAACCAAGCGAGCCTCAAAGTGGCGCGCGCTTGACTACATGGGCTTGAAGCCAGGCATGCCGATCACCGAGATCAACATCGATCGCGTCTTCATCGGCTCCTGCACCAACGGCCGTATCGAAGACCTTCGAGCAGTTGCCAAGGTCGTCGAAGGCAAGACCGTTGCTTCGACCGTCAACGCCATGATCGTTCCCGGCTCCGGCCTCGTGAAGGAACAGGCCGAAACCGAGGGCCTCGACAAGATCTTCAAGGCAGCCGGTTTCGACTGGCGTGAGCCGGGCTGCTCGATGTGTCTTGCCATGAACGACGACCGCCTCAAGCCGGGCGAGCGCTGCGCATCGACGTCCAACCGCAACTTCGAAGGCCGTCAGGGCTTCAAGGGGCGCACGCATCTCGTTTCGCCGGCCATGGCTGCCGCTGCTGCAATCGCCGGCCATTTCGTCGATATCCGCGAGTGGAACTGACGGATATTGCCTCCCTTTCGGTTTGAAAGGGAGGCATGCCATCTTGAGAAGACAAGATGCGCATTCGGTGAGACAATGGTCTCCTGCCTTTTTCAGGTGAGCGGCATGAATGCGTCGAAAAAGCCTTCGCCGAAGTACCTTCGCCTTTTTCTGCTGCGCCACGCAAAATCCGCTTGGCCGGACGATGTCGCAGACCATGACCGCCCGCTTGCCAAGCGCGGGCGAAAGGCCGCGCCGTTGATCGGCGCCTATATGGATCGTGAAGGGCTCTTGCCGGATCTCGCCCTGGTGTCGACGGCGCGGCGCGCGCAGGAAACATGGAAGCGTGTAGCAAAAAAGCTTTCCGCCTCGACTGTGGAACGCGATGTGCCGGATTTATACGAAGCCTCGGCAACGCGCATTGTCGGCCTGCTCCACAAGATTGAGCCGTCGTTTCGAACCGTCATGCTTGTCGGACACAATCCCGGATTTCAGGATCTCGCGAACAATCTCATCGGAAACGGCGATCGGGAGGCCTGCGCACGCTTGAAGGAGAAATTCGCCACTGCCGGCATGGCGATCATCGCCTTTGAGGCGAACAGCTGGGCGGATATATCGCCTGGAAGCGGACGTCTCGAGCGCTTCGTGACACCGCGTGAACTCACCTGAGCGAACGCCTCCTCCTCCGCGCAATGGTGGAGGAGGAGATGGCGGTCTGTTGCTCAAAACGTTGCCGTATAGGGCTCCGGTCCCATTCGGGCATTCCTGTCGTCAAGCCTGGCAATCGCTGCCATGTCCTCGCCATCGAGCTTGAAATCGAACACCTTGAAGTTTTCCTCGATGCGCGACGGCGTCACCGACTTGGGGATCACGACAAGGCCGCTCTCGATATGCCAGCGAATGATGACCTGCGCGGGTGTCTTGCTGTGCTTCCTGGCGATTTCCCCGATAACCGGGTTGGCGATGAACTTCCCTTGACCGAGCGGACTCCAGGATTCGGTCACGATATTCAGCTTCCGGTGAGCGTCCTGCGCCGCCTTCTGCTGAAAATCCGGGTGCAGTTCGATCTGGTTGATGACCGGGACCACCCCGGTATCGCCAATAATGTGATCCAGATGATCCGGATAGAAGTTGGAGACGCCAATCGAACGCGCACGGCCTTCCTCCTTGATCTTGACGAAGGCCTTCCAGGTCTGGCGATAGAGTCCGCGATGCGGTGACGGCCAGTGAATCAGGTAGAGATCGACATATTCGGTGCCAAGCTTCTTCAGGCTGCCCTCGAAGGCACGCAGAGTGCTGTCGTAGCCCTGGTCGGTGTTGCGAAGCTTTGTCGTGATGAAAACATCCTTGCGATCGAGACCGGAGGACCGCACGCCCTCGCCGACACCCTCTTCGTTGTCGTAGCCCGAAGCCGTGTCGATATGGCGGTAGCCGACTTCGAGAGCCTTGCGAACCGTCGGAGCCGCGACCTCCTGTGGCGTCTGCCATACTCCGAGGCCGACCTGGGGAATGGAATGTCCGTCATGGAAAGTGATGATGGGTTGATTGGCCACAATAAATCTCCGGGAGTTTGAAGGATTGGTGGGTCATGAATTTGAACCCGCAAGCGGATGTCCCGGCCCTTCAGCCTGAGCGCCGGTCAAAGCGGATATAGGAGACGGTGCACGGATTATCACCCCTGATGCTCATACAACGCGTATGACTGTCCCCTTGCGCATGTGCGGCAAAAGGCGGCGCATGTCGCGCGGATGGATGGCAAGGCAACCGGCTGTCGGCTGATATCCCGGCCCAATCAGATGGAAGAAGATGGCTGATCCCCGATTGCGGGCGCGGGATGTGATATTCCAATCCATGACGAGACATATGTCGTAGAGACCGTCCTTGCGCTTCATCTCTTCGTGGCTTTTACGGAACGGCGCTCTGACGAGGCGATTGTAGTTCGGGTCGCCGGGCTGGTCGCACCAGAGCATGTCGTCACGGATGCGGCGGATCGGGAGCGGTGTCTTAAGGCGGCTCGGATGTTTGCCGCGGCAAAACCCGTAAAGCAGCTTCATGGAAGCAATCGGCGTTGCACCGTCGCCCTCGCGCTTCAAGATGGTGCGGCCGGAACGGCCGATCGCGGCAGGAAAGACGAAAGGACCGCATTGAATGAGTGCGCGGCTTTTCCTGCCGGGCGCGGGGCGCACAATAATGGTGGATGATACAGTTCTTGCGCTTCGCCTTGTTTTCTCCATTTTTCTCACATGTTTTTGTTTTGCTTGGGACTTCGATTGAAATCACATCGGCCCTGGCCCGGCAACAGCTCGTCTTCCGGTCTTTGCCAGCGATCGAAATATGGCGTAGGACTTGATGAGACGGAATCTGAGGAACAGAACCGCATGACCGCACGCACCATTCTACTGGTGGATGACGACGACGACCTTCGCGAAACTCTCACGGAGCAGCTTGCGCTCTATGATGAGTTCACGGTCCTGCAGGAGGCGACGGCCGGCAAGGGCATACAAGCTGCTCGCAACACGCCCGTCGATCTGCTGATCATGGATGTCGGACTGCCGGATACGGACGGACGCGAAGCCGTGAAGCTGCTGCGCAAGGGTGGCTTCAAGGCGCCGATCATCATGCTGACCGGGCACGATACGGATTCCGATACGATCCTCGGTTTGGAGGCCGGCGCCAACGACTATGTCACCAAGCCCTTCCGCTTCTCGGTGCTTCTGGCCCGCATCCGCGTCCAGCTCCGGCAGCACGAACAAAGCGAGGACGCGACCTTCACGGTCGGGCCCTATCTCTTCAAGCCGAGCCAGAAGCTGTTGACCACCGAAAACGGCCAGAAGATTCGCCTCACGGAGAAGGAAGCGGCGATCATCCGCTATCTCTATCGCGCCGAACAGAAGGTGGTTACCCGGGACGTCCTTCTTGAAGAAGTGTGGGGCTATAATTCCGGCGTGACGACCCATACGCTTGAAACGCACGTCTACCGCCTTCGCCAGAAGATCGAGCGCGACCCGTCGAACGCCGAGATCCTGGTAACGGAAAACGGCGGCTACAAGATCGTACCTTAGGGCAAAGAGCCGGATGGCGCTGACAGACGACATTAACATGCTTTCGCAGCAGCCGCTCTTCAAAGGCATGTCGGCCGACCAGTTGCGGCTGATCGCCTTCGGCGCCGACCGCCGTTCGATTTCCACCGGGCAGATGCTTTTCCGCGAAGGATCGCCGGCCGAAAGCGCTTATGTCGTCGCCAGCGGCGCGCTGGAACTCAGCACGACGGGCCCCGACGGTCATCCGAAGGTCGCGCACATCGCACGCGAGGGCACATTGCTGTCCGAGCTCGCTCTCGTAACGCTGGTGGAGCGAAAGTTCACCGCCGTGGCGCGGGAGGATTCCAGTGTGATCCGCATCACGCGGGCACTCTTTTACAGGCTGATCGAGGAATATCCGGATGCGGCCCGCATCATAGAAAGCCGCATTCGCGACAACATCGCGGAATTGGCGTCGCGCGCGAGCGCACAGCTTCACCGCTTTTCGTAGATCTCAGAAATTGAAATGCGCAGTCACGGGCACGTGATCGGAGGGCCGGTCCCATCCGCGAGCTTCCTTGAGGATTTCGATGCGCTGGAGCAGCGGGCCGAGGTCCGATGACGACCAGATGTGATCGAGGCGGCGGCCACGATCGGCAGCCTCCCAGTCCTTGGCGCGGTAACTCCACCAGGTATAGAGCTTTTCGTTCGACGGCACGTGCTGGCGCATGAGATCAAGCCAGGCTCCGCGCCTCATCGCCTCCAGCAGGCCCTCGGTTTCGACCGGCGTATGGCTGACGATCTTCAGCATCTGCTTGTGCGACCAAACGTCGTGCTCGAGCGGCGCGATGTTGAGATCGCCGACGAGTATCGCCGAGGTATTCGCTTCGCCGTTGGCCTTCAGCAGCTTCATTTCCTCGACGAAATCCAGCTTATGAGCGAACTTCGGATTGATGGCCGGGTCCGGCTCGTCGCCGCCGGCGGGTACATAGAAATTATGCAGCCGCACGCGGCGCCCTCCACGCTCGAAGACCGCCGAGACATGGCGCGCGTGGCCGACATTTCCGTAATCCAGGCGATGATCCTCCTGGAGCGGGATGCGCGAGGCGATTGCGACGCCGTGGTAGCCCTTCTGGCCATGGACGATGATGTGCTCGTAACCCATGGCGCGCAGAGGGGCCGCCGGAAAGAGTTCGTTCGGAACCTTGGTTTCCTGCAGGCAGAGGATGTCCGGCCTGTGCTTGAGGACGAACTGCTCGACGATCGGCATGCGCAGCCGCACCGAGTTGATGTTCCAGGTGGTAATCGAGAAGCTCATGCAATTGCCTTTCAACGAGACTGAAAAGGCCTTAGAGCAAAGGGGTTGCGGATGGAACGTCCACACGCAAAAACGCCCGGCTTTCACCGGGCGTTTTTCACAGAAAGTCATATGTCAGTCACGGGAAGCGGCAGTCCCTGGAATGCTTTCGTACGGCACCCTGAAGACCTTCTGATCAAACTGAACGCCGGTCCTCACATTGAACACCATCACGGACGTGTCCTTGCCCTGGTTATCGGTGATCGTCCACTGACGCAGATCGTAGGTCTTCGGATCGAACATCATCGTGATCGTCGAATTCCCGAAGATCGTCTTGTTGCCAAGCGAAATCGTCGTCAGGTCCGATTCCTCCTTCACGCTCTTTACCGAACCGTCCGACAAGTTGATCCTGCGTGCAAGCAGCAGGCTGAGCGGCGTCTTGGACAGCGGATAGAGACTCCAGGTCTTCAGCTTCAGGTTCCCGACCGCGACATTCCTGCCGTCGGAGATCACCCGGATCGGCGACGGATCGTTGTAGTTGAAGCGCAGCTTGCCGGGGCGCTCGATGTAGAATTTGCCGCCTGTCTGTTCGCCGCGCGGGCCGAACTGCACGAATTCGCCCTGCATGGTGGCGACGTTGGAGAAATGGTCGGCAATTGCCTGTGCCGTTGAAGAACCGCCGGCCGCTGCCTGCGCAAGGGCGCCGAACGGCGCTGCAGCCGAAACAGCCGCCAGAGCCATGGCCCCGAGAAGGTGACGGCGGCTGAGCAGCAAGCCACTGGAATTGAAATCGGAGTTGGTCATCTAGGTCTCCTATGATGCGACCTGCATGCTGCCGAAAGGCGGCGTCTTCATGGCGCAGAGGCATCGCTGCAGAAGGTAACGTTTGCGAGGCGATCAGGTTTCCGTGAAGTCATTGCCCCGGCATCTTTTTTCGGCCTCTAGCGATCGAGGATATCGCCTTCGGTCGGAACCAGGATTTCGCGCTTGCCTGCGTGGTTCGCAGGTCCGATGACGCCTTCCTGCTCCATGCGCTCGATCAATGATGCGGCGCGGTTGTAACCGATGCCGAGACGGCGCTGGATGTAGGAGGTCGAGGCCTTGCCGTCGCGAAGCACGATGGCGACCGCCTGATCGTAGGGATCGTCGGAATCGGCCAGATTTGAGGTCCCCGCCGGACCGCCGTAATCATCGTCTTCGTCATCATCAGCGGTGATCGCATCAAGATATTGCGGTGCGCCCTGGGTCTTCAGATAGGACACGATCTCCTCGACTTCCATATCAGCCACGAAGGGACCATGGACGCGCTGAATGCGCCCGCCACCAGCCATATAGAGCATATCGCCCATGCCGAGCAGTTGCTCGGCGCCCTGTTCGCCGAGGATCGTGCGGCTGTCGATCTTCGACGTGACCTGGAAGGAGATACGGGTCGGAAAATTCGCCTTGATCGTGCCGGTGATGACGTCGACGGACGGACGCTGGGTCGCCATGATCACGTGGATGCCTGCGGCGCGCGCCATCTGCGCCAGACGCTGGACGGCGCCTTCGATATCCTTGCCGGCGACCATCATGAGGTCGGCCATTTCGTCGATGATGACAACGATGTAGGGCATCGGCTGCAGGTCGAATTCCTCGGTTTCGTACATCGCTTCGCCGGTGTGGCGGTCAAAGCCTGTCTGCACGGTTCGGGAGATCGCCTCGCCCTTGGCCAGCGCCTGCTCAACGCGCGCATTGAAGCCATCGATGTTGCGGACGCCGATCTTCGACATTTTCTTGTAGCGCTCTTCCATCTCGCGGACCGTCCATTTGAGCGCGACAACAGCCTTCTTCGGATCGGTGACCACTGGCGACAGCAAATGCGGAATGCCGTCATAGACCGAAAGCTCGAGCATTTTCGGATCGATCATGATCAAGCGGCACTGTTCCGGCGTCAGACGATAGAGCAGCGAGAGGATCATGGTGTTGATGGCAACCGACTTGCCGGAGCCCGTCGTACCGGCAACCAGCAGGTGGGGCATCTTCGCGAGATCGGCAATGACGGCTTCGCCGCCGATCGTCTTGCCGAGTGCCATGGCGAGCTTCGCCTTCGAACCTTCGAAATCACGCGATGCGATCAGTTCACGCAGGTAAACAGTTTCACGCGTCGAGTTCGGCAGTTCGATGCCGATCGCGTTGCGGCCAGGGACCACAGCGACACGGGCGGCGATCGCGCTCATGGAGCGGGCAATGTCGTCGGCAAGGCCGATGACGCGCGAGGACTTGATGCCCGGGGCAGGCTCGAGCTCGTAGAGTGTGACGACCGGGCCCGGGCGGACATGGATGATTTCGCCCTTGACGCCGAAGTCTTCCAGAACGCCTTCGAGCATGCGGGCATTCTGCTCCAGCGCATCGGCGGAAAGCGATGAGTCACGGATGACATTCTTTGGTTCGGCGAGCAGGTGAATAGAGGGGAGCTGGAAGCCTTCCGGACGAATGAAGGTACCCTGTGATTCCCGTTCGATGCGGGCACCTGGCTTCGGACGCGAGATCTGCGGCACGACGCGCGGCTCAGGCTTGCCGCCGGCCGCCTTTGCCGGTGCACGTATCATCCAGTCATCTTCGTCGTCGTCCGGTAGAATATCGGCCGGACGCGGAGGCATGTCGCTATCGAATGGCGCTTCGCCATCGTCGTCGCTGATCGAAATCGAGGGCGCAGAGACGACCCGACGCAGCGAATTGGCGCGCGGTTCCATGGACGGCTCCAGGCGCTCGCTGCGGCCTGCCGGCGCCTTGGCGCGGACGGGCTCGTTCAGGGTGCCGAATTCATCATCGTTGAAGTCGTAGGGCGATTCGAAATCGCTCTGGCGGCGCTTGCGTGGCGCCATGCCGAGGATGCGGCGCATCCGCGCCTGGCTCATATACCAGGCATGTGTCAGCGCTCCGAACGCGAGCCAGCCGCCGCCTTCGTCATCCTCCTCCTCGTCGGCATCACCAACCGAGCGGGCCTTGGAAGGTATAGCCACGAGTGCATCGCCCTCGTCCTCTTCGCCTTCGGTGCGGCCGACGATGCCGGCAGCAAAGAGCATCATCCAGGCTGTGGGCAGCGCGAACACGCAGCCGACCGCCGTGGCGAACGCGCCGCTCGGATAGGCTCCGACAAAAAGAGCCGGAAAACGCAGGATCATATCGCCGATGACGCCACCGATGCCGTTGGGGATCGGCCATGTCAACGGCGGCGGAAAGCATCCGATCACGGCAGACGAAAGGATCGAGCCGAGAGCCCAGGCGCCGGCCCGTGCAGGAATGCGGCTAATACGACGGCCTGAAATCAATGCCAGGGCCCAGGCGACGACCGGCAACAGCGCCACGACGCTTGCAAGGCCGAAGAACTGCATGGCGATGTCGGCAAAGGCGGCACCGCCATATCCCAGGACGTTTGCCGGCGGATTGCCGGTTGCGTAGGAATAGCTCGGATCTGTGACGTTCCATGTCGCGAGTGCCGCGACTGCGAGCGCCAACAGCAGGAAGATCGCAAAGCCCAGGAGAGCCTGCGCCTGCCGCAACACGAACCCTGTGAGGGAGAAACGGTCCGGCCGGCTATCAATCACCGGCGACGTGCTTCTTGCCATATACCCAACCCGTCCAATGCTGAGCGCGCGAATCGCCGAGGCGTCGCCACGCAATATGCGTCCGCCCCACCTAATCAAAGGAGGGTTAAAGCGATGTTAACCATGAGAGGCTGGACAAGCCGGACCGGCAAATAAAAAGGGCCCGAACCAAAGGTCCGGGCCACGATTGGGCCTGTATAGCTGAACAGAGCCGCGACGGGCTGAGCGGCGCCCTTTTCCAGGCGCCGCTGACCCTGCCATCAAGAAGAGTGGTAGGCGGCTTCGCCATGGGTCGACAGGTCGAGACCTTCGCGTTCTGCCTCAGGGGTTACGCGCAGGCCGACGATGAGGTCGACGATCTTGTAAAGGATCGCCGAGCCGACGCCCGACCAGACGAGGGTCGTCAGGACGCCCTTTAGCTGAGCCCAGACCTGAGTTGCCGTCCCGGCGTAGGATGCAGCAAAGTCCGGGGTCGAGTAGTCGACGATACCTGCGCCGCCGAGAGCCGGGTTGACGAGAATGCCAGTGCCGATCGCGCCGATGATGCCGCCAATGCAATGCACGCCGAAGACGTCAAGGCTGTCGTCGTAGTTGAACTTGTTCTTCACGACGTCGACGAAGAAGTAGCAGGCCGGCGAGACGATCAGGCCGAGAACGATCGAGCCCATCGGACCTGCAAAGCCTGCTGCCGGCGTAACGGCAACGAGACCGGCAACAGCACCCGAAGCAGCACCCAGCATGGAAGCCTTACCGCGGGCGAAGGTTTCGACGATGCACCAGGAAACAGCGGCAGCAGCCGCTGCGACGAAGGTGTTGATCATGGCGAGCGAAGCATAGGAGTTGGCTTCGAGGTTGGAACCGGCATTGAAGCCGAACCAGCCGACCCACAGAAGCGATGCACCGACCATGGTGAGCGTCATGGAGTGCGGAGCCATGATTTCCTTTTTATAGCCCGTGCGCTTGCCAAGCATGATGGCGCCGACGAGGCCGGCAATACCGGCATTGATGTGAACGACCGTGCCGCCGGCGAAGTCGATTGCACCATAGGAGAAGATCAGGCCGGACGGCGAGGTGTAGGAGCTCGGACCACCCCAGAACCAGACCATGTGTGCCATCGGGAAATAGATGAAGGTGACCCACAGGATAACGAAGAGGATGAGGGCGGAGAATTTGATGCGCTCGGCAAACGCGCCGACGATGAGGCCGGGCGTGATGCAGGCAAACGTCATCTGGAACACGATGAAGGTGTATTCCGGAATGGCGACGCCCTTCGAGAAGGTCTCGGCGAGCGACGACGTGTTGACGCCGGCAAGGAAGGCCTTGGAGAAACCGCCGATGAAGCTGTTCAGCGAACCGCCGTCGGTGAAGGCCAGCGAGTAGCCGTAGGTGACCCAGATCAGGGACACGACGGCGGTGATCATGAAGACCTGCATCAGCACGGAGAGCATGTTCTTGGCGCGCACGAGGCCGCCATAGAAGAGAGCCAGGCCAGGAATGGTCATCAACAGCACGAGCGCCGAGGAGACGAGCATCCAGGTATTGTCACCCTTATCCATGGTGAAGGCCGGAGCCGCTGCAGCCGCGGCATCGGCAGCAGCCGGCGCGGTCTCCTGCGCAAAGGCGACGACCGGCGCTAGGAGCGCGGCAGACGCAGCCCCGAGCCGCGCAAATGTGGAAGAAAACTTCGAAATTGACATTGGGATAAAGCTCCTTGCTCGGCCGTTCTTACAGCGCTTCGGTATCGGTTTCGCCCGTGCGGATACGGACGGCATGGTCGATCGAGTAGACGAAAATCTTGCCGTCGCCGATCTGGCCGGTCTTGGCCGACGACGCGATGGCTTCGACGGCCTTGTCGACGATTTCTGATGCGACTGCGATTTCGATCTTGAGCTTCGGCAGGAAGCTGACCGCATATTCCGTACCGCGATAGATTTCGGTATGTCCCTTCTGGCGTCCGTAGCCCTTCACTTCGGTCACGGTCAGGCCCTGAATGCCGATCGCCGTGAGGGCCTCGCGGACCTCATCGAGCTTGAACGGCTTGATAATGGCCATCACAATTTTCATCTGGTTTTCCCATCCTTCGTTATCCTCGGCGCGGTGCCGACTCTCCTTGCCGCTGACGTTCAAGAACAGCGACTGGGGATCTACATTCAAAGGGCGTGCCAGTTTCGAAGCGATTATAAGTTATTGAAAAGTAAAGACTATAATGAACGGTGCTATTTAAGAGGCAAATGACACGGCAACAACCGCCCAAATAATGCCCAAATTCGCAAAATTGCACATTTTTTATTCATTTGCCTTTTTCCGAATCAGACCTTCCTGCGCGACTGACGCAATCAGAACACCCGACCGGGTAAAAAGGCTACCGCGCGTGAGACCGCGCGCACCGCAAGCCGATGGGCTGTCTTGTGTGTAAAGCAGCCAATCCTCAAGTTTGTCAGGCCGATGAAACCACATGGAATGGTCAAGGCTCGCAACCTGCAGGCTCTGGTCGAAGATCGACGTCCCATGGGCGTAGAGCGAGGTATCGAGCAACGTCATGTCGGAGAGATAGGCAAGCACGGCAGCTTGATAGTGCCGACTGTCCGGGACCGGTCCTGTCGCCCGTACCCACACGTCCTGGCGCGGGTCGAGTTTCTTGTCGGAAAGGTAGTGTGTCAGCGAAACCGGCCGGATTTCGATCGGCCGTTCGCGCTCCCAGTATTTGCGCACAGCCGCCGGCGCATGCGCGAGATACTGCTCCTTGATCTGCTGTTCGCCCAGCAGTGTTTCCGGCATGAGAACATCGGGCATTGCGAGCTGATGATCAAAACCCGGCTCCTCGATCTGGAAGGAGCACGAGAGCGCAAAAATCGCCTTGCCGTGCTGGATTGCCACCACCCGGCGCGTGTTGAAGCTCGATCCGTCACGGATGCGCTCCACCTGATAGACGATCGGTACGGAGGGATCGCCTGGCCGCATAAAATAAGCATGCAGCGAGTGAACGAAGCGCTCTGCCTCGATCGTCCGCTGGGCAGCCATCAATGCCTGACCGATCACCTGTCCGCCAAAGACGCGCTGCCAGCCGACCTGCGGACTGCGGCCGCGAAAGATATCGACCTCGATCGGCTCGAGATCAAGCGTCGCGAGCAGCGTTTCCATGGCTGTGGGTTTGGCCGCGTCGTCCATCATTTGTTCAGCTCCCAACGGTAGGAAGTGGGGATGCGATGATCTATATAGATCATCAAAGTAATCACAAGGCGCGGAGAGCGGGCGATGCAGGACATGCTGGTTGTTGGCGCAGGTTACGTCGGCCTTTCCGCGGCGGTCGCGGTCAAGCAGGCGGCGCCCCACCTCGATGTCGCGGTCGTTGAAGCGGCGCCTGAGCATGTATGGCAGAAGGATATGCGCGCCTCGGCAATCATCGCCGCGGCAACGAAGATGCTGGAGGTCTTCGGCATCTGGGAGGAAATTCAACCCGAAGCCCAGCCGATCACCAAGATGATCGTGACCGATTCGAGGACAGCCGATCCGGTCCGCCCGGTTTTCCTCACCTTCGATGGTGAAGTGGAAGATGGCCGCCCTTTTGCGCACATGATCCCGAACGCCGTCCTGGTCCGGGCGTTGCGCGGCGTCTGTGATCGTCTCGGCATCGAAATCCGGCATGGACTGAGCGCCACCGGCCTGAAGACAGAAGAAAACCGGATCTCTGTGACGTTGTCCGATGCCAGCACACTTCAATCACGCTTGCTCGTCGCCTGCGATGGCGTTCGCTCGAAACTCCGCGATCTGGCGGGCATCAAGACGGTCAGCTGGGATTACGGTCAGTCCGGCATCGTGGTGACCGTCGAGCACGAGCGGCCGCACAATGGCTGCGCCGAAGAGCATTTCCTGCCTTCCGGCCCCTTTGCGATCCTGCCGCTCACCAACAACCGGTCCTCCCTTGTCTGGACCGAGCGGGCACACGATGCCGACCGGCTTGTTGCCGGCGACGACCTGATTTTCGAAGAGGAACTGGAGCGCCGTTTCGGCCACAAGCTCGGCGCGCTCAAGGTGATTGGCGAAAGGCGCGCCTTCCCGCTCGGCCTCACGCTCGCCCGGGCTTTCGTGGCGCCACGCTTTGCACTTGCAGGCGATGCAGCACACGGCATTCACCCGATTTCCGGCCAAGGCCTCAATCTCGGCTTCAAAGACGTGGCAGCATTGGCGGAAACGATCGTCGAGGCCGACCGGCTCGGGCTCGATATCGGCTCGATCAATATACTCGAGCGTTACCAGACTTGGCGCCGCTTCGATACTTTCCGCATGGGGGTGACGACCGACGTGCTGAACCGGCTGTTTTCCAATGACATGATGCCGTTACGCATTGCCCGCGACGTCGGCCTCGGAATCGTCGACCGGCTGCCGGGCCTCAAATCCTTCTTCATCGGGCAGGCGGCCGGGACCGCGGCCAGGAACAATCCACGACTTCTGGCAGGCGAGACGATCTAATCGTCGAGCCGCCGCGCCTCTGACACCAGCATGATCGGGATGCCGTCACGGATCGGATAGGCAAGGCGCGCCTTTTCCGAGACGAGTTCGTTGTGCTCGCGGTCATAGCGCAGCGTGCCCTTGGTCAGCGGACAAACAAGCAGCTCAAGCAGTTTCGGATCAACACGACTTAGTTTTTCGTCCATATCCGATGAATTACTGCAAAACCGTATCGGAGTCACCGAAGACCCGCGCAAGCACGATTTCAGTGATAGCGATCAGGGTTTCCGCCCTGGTTTTGAGATCGGGAGCCTCCAGCAGCGCCTGCTTTTCTGCAGGGCCAAAGGGCGACATCATCGCAAGCGAATTCACGAGCGTCAGATTGCTGGCGCGCTCTACGCTTTCCCAATCAGCTTCCAGCTTGTTCGCGTCGAGATAGGCCCTGAAAGCGGAGAGCAAAGCGCCACGATCGACGGCATCTTCCTCGTCGCGTGCAGAGAGATCGGAAATGAAGGGAGCGATGCGGAAGCTTCTGAACGGCTCATGCGTCATTTTCTCGCCAAGCAGGCGGAAACGGCAGACACCCGTCAGCGAAACGATATAGCGCCCGTCGCCTGTTTCGGCGAAAGAGGTGATCCGGCCGATGCAGCCGACGGGCGCAAGTTGAGGTTCGCTGCCTTTGTTGCCCGAAGTCGAATCGTTGTCGCCGAGCGCCGGCTGGACCATGCCGATCAGCCGGTTGCCAGCCAACGCAGCGTCAAACATCGCGAGATAACGCGGTTCGAAAATGTTCAACGGAAGCTGTCCCGTAGGCAGAAGAAGAGCGCCGGTCAGAGGAAAGACGGCGATCGAATCTGGCAGATCGCCGGGCTTTAAATATCTTGCGTTCCCGACTTGCATCAAAACTTGTCCCACACCCAAGCGACAGGAGCGAAAAGCTGCTCCCTGTCCTGCCCCTGAAATGTGGTGCCCTTGCCCAAAAACGCAAGGGCAAGGCCTTAAAGTTACGAGAAGAGCATCGCCGACAGCTTGCGCCGCGCCGACAGCGTTGCCGGATCCTTGAAGCCCCAGACTTCGAAGAACTGCAGGAGTTGGCGGCGTGCGCCGTCGTCATCGAAGGTCCGGTCCTTGCGCATGATATGGAGCAGATGCTCGGCCGCCTCGTCGCGCTTGCCCTCGACATTCAGGATCTTGGCAAGCTTCATGCGCGCGTCGTGGTTATCAGGGTCGAGCGCAAGGTCGTGTTCGAGGGCGATCGGATCACCGAGCTTGCGGGCTTCTTCGATCTGATCGAGCTTCGTAATGACGGCCTGAATGCCGGCGTCCTTGGCAAGCTCGTCCGGCAGATCGGTCAGCGTTTCGCGAGCGCGCTGATGCTGGTTGGCGGCAATCAGGCATTGGGCCATCCCGGCAATCGCCTTGGCATTTTCCGGATCGGCTTGCATAACCGCGCCGTAGAGTTGCGCGGCGCCATTAACGTCACCCGCGGCCAGAAGTCCCGCGGCCTCCTCGAGAACCGCTTCGATCTCCGCGGCCTGGTCGGCACCGGCAGGACCGGCAATGCGGTCGATGAACTGGCGAATCTGGCTTTCCGGCACGGCACCCATGAAACCGTCGGCCGGGCGGCCGCCGACGAAAGCGATCACAGCGGGAATCGACTGGATGCCAAGCTGGCCTGCAATCGACGGATGATCGTCGATATTCATCTTCACGAGCTTCACGCGGCCTTGCGCTTCATTGACCACCTTTTCGAGGACTGGCGTCAATTGTTTGCATGGACCGCACCAAGGCGCCCAGAAATCGACAAGCACCGGCTGGTTGCGCGATTCCTCGATGACGTCCTTCGTGAACGTGGCGGTTGTCGTATCCCTGATATGTCCGCCGCCGGCCGCCGGCTGCGGCGCCGAACCGAAGGTCGCTGTTGCCGACATCTGACTGCCGAAGGAATTGCTGTAAGAATTGTCGCTACCGCTCATTGGTATCTCCCGCCATGCCGGTTGCCCGGCTTTTTCTAGCGCTAAAATCGTATGTCAGGCCGTCACTTTCAAGACAAGCGGCTTATGGCCGGTCGCTTCCATGAAGCGGATGAGATCTGCGCTTGCAATCGATGTCGTCGCATCGTTTGACAACGGATGGCAATTGACGACCTCCTCCTTCATCAAGTCTGCATCGAGAACGAAGGTCACGTTGTTGCCCGTGTCGTTGATGGCGCCAAAGGCGGTGACCGCGCCGGGGATCACGCCAAGATATTCGATCAGCTTTTCCGGCTTGCCAAACGAAACCTTGCTGGCGGCGCCGATCAGCGCATGCACTGTCTTGAGATCGACTACGGCATGCTCCTCGACCGTCAGCAGGAAGAACTGATCCTTCTTATCTTTCACGAAAAGGTTTTTTGTATGCCCGCCGGGAATAGCATCGCGCAGCGACACCGATTCGGCCACGGTGAAGACTGGAGCATGCTCATGCGTGCTGTGTGCGATGCCGAGCCCATCGAGGAAGGCGAAAAGATCGTTCTTGTTTTTCGGCCTGGCTTCGGTCATCGCGGCGTCCGTCCTGGAAAGAATAAGGTGCCCCTGATTAAGTCGGAGGGACGTGTTTTGCAATCTTCCGGATCGACGCTTTTTCCTGAATTTGCGGCAGTTTGAAAAGGAGCTTCTGACGGCGTGGAATTTTTCTTGGCCTTTGGGTGATTTCCCTGTTGCATTTGAAAATCGATTGGGCCATATAGCGCCCGTCGCCGCAAGGTGGCAGCCCACGGTCCACCAACTACCCCGGACCGATGCGGATTGAGCGGGTGTAGCTCAGGGGTAGAGCACAACCTTGCCAAGGTTGGGGTCGAGGGTTCAAATCCCTTCGCCCGCTCCAATTTTCAAACATATCAAAACCTTATGATAAACCGCCGTGAGGCGGTTTAATGGTTTAACGCCATGTCCGCACGCCGCGTCGCCAAAACGGCCGGGCGCAGCCATTTGCCGCATTAGCTGAAAAAAGTTTGATTTGCGCGCAACGCATCGCCATGTTGAGCGCGGGCGGGCAACGTTTGGTTTGATGTATGCTGCAACGAATTGACGACACGGATGCCGCGCTGATCGACAGGCTGCAGAAATCCGCATTCGACTATTTTCTGAAATATACCAATCTTGAAAACGGCCTGGTCGCGGATACGTCAGTGCCCGGAGTTCCTTGCAGCATCGCTGCCGTCGGCTTTGCGATTTCGAGCTACGCGGTCGCTGCCGAGCGGGGATGGATGACGCGGGCGGAAGCGGCAGGCAGGTCGGTCACGACGCTGCGTTTCTTTGCCAGGAGCCATCAGGGACGCGAACGCCACGCGACCGGCTATCGCGGCTTCTATTACCACTTCCTGCATATGGATACCGGCCACCGGGCCTGGAACAGCGAACTCTCGACAATCGACACGACCTTGCTGGTCGCCGGCATGCTGACGGCTGCGGCCTATTTCGATCGGGCCGATGCGGTGGAGACTGAAATCCGCGAACTCGCGAAATTCATCTATGAGCGCATCGACTGGCATTGGGCGTTGAACAAGGGGCAGACCGTCAGCATGGGCTGGAAGCCGGGCAGTGGCTTTCTGCGCTGGCGCTGGCAAGGATATGACGAGGCGCTCCTGCTTTATATATTGGCGCTTGCTTCGCCGACCCATCCGATCCCGCCATCAAGCTACGATGCCTTCGTCTCAAGCTATTCCTGGATGCTCTTCGGCAAAACGCCCTATCTCTATGCTGGCCCGTTCTTCATTCACCTCTTCCCGCATGCCTGGATCGACTTCCGCGGGATCCAGGATCGAGAGATGGCCGCCCGCGACTGGGACTATTTCTGCAACACACAAGTTTCGATCGCCGTGCAGCGCGATTATGCCGAACGCAACCCCGGACACTTCGTTGGCTACCATAAGGATGTCTGGGGACTTTCGGCCACCGACGGCCCGCCACCGACGCGCAACATGCGCAGCGGCCGCCGGCCGAAGGTGCTGGGTTACGCCGCCCGTGGTGCACCGCTTGGCCCGGATGACGGGACAATAGCGCCCTGGGCGGCGGTTGCGGCATTGCCCTACGACCGGCAGGCGTCGCTGGATGGCCTGAAGGCGCTGCTCACCGCCTATCCCGATCTGCTCTGTGAAGGCCGCTTTCCAGGCGGCTTCAACCCGACGGTGAAGACTGCCCGGCCTGAAGGTTGGGTTGACGATCGATGCGTCGCGATCGACCAGGGATTGCTGGTGATGACGATCGAAAACGATCGGTCGGAATTCATCTGGCAATTGATGCGGCAGTCGCCGGTCATTCGTCTCGGCCTTGAACGGGCCGGTTTTACGGGCGGCTGGCTGGAGCGGGCGGAAACGGACAGGGTTTCGCGAAAGACCGCTTAACGGCGGCCGAAGACATGCGCCTTGCCGGCGATATCAAGGCGAACACGATCGCCGCGTTCGGGCAAAGCCACGCTGGATGTCTTGATCAAGATCGGCGGCAGCGCCACGCCTTCCAGAGACACCGCCACGGTGCAGGTCGCGCCGCCGAACTCGACCTCGACGACACGACCACCATGGGCAGGTTCGCTTTTATCGGCAACGACGCGGATCTGCTCCGGCCGCAGCATGATCTCGGCCTTGCCTTGATGGCTGCCTTCCACCGCAACACGGCCGAGCGCGCAATCGGCAAAGCCATCGCGGATGATCGCCGGAAGCATCACCGCATCACCCAGAAAGAGTGCGGTCTCGCGGTCCTTCGGCTGCAGGTAGAGGGATTGCGGTGAACCCGCTTGGATCAGCTTTCCTTCCCTGAGCACCGCGACCTGATCGGCAAAGGAGAGGGCCTCTGCCTGATCGTGGGTGACGAGAATCGTCGTGATGTCCGCCGCCTGCAGCACACGCGCGACAGCCTTGCGCATGTGTTCGCGAAGGCCGGTATCGAGTGCGGAGAAGGGTTCGTCGAGCAGCATGAGGCGCGGCTTGCGGCCGAGGGCTCTTGCCAGAGCCACGCGCTGCTGCTGGCCGCCCGAAAGCTGGTGGGGACGGCGCGTCAGCATGTTGCGGTCGAGCTCGACCATATCCAGTAGTTCGACGATCCGTTTTCCGCGATCGGGAGCGCTTCGCTCGAAACCGAAGCCGATATTGTCGGCAACGCTCAGATGCGGGAAAAGCGCCCCGTCTTGCGAGACGATGCCGATGCCGCGCTTGTGCGCGGGAACGGTTGTCGAGCCATCCGCGAGCACTTCACCGTTGAGGACGACCTGCCCTTCATCCGGCCGCTCGAAGCCGGAGACGATGCGCAGCAAAGTCGTTTTGCCCGAACCCGAGGGGCCGACGACTGCGGTGCGGCTTCCGGCGGCAACGCTCAGCGTCACCTTGTCCAGGGCTGTCACTTGGCCATAGCGCTTGCTGACAGACTGGATCGTAAGCAGGGTCATTGGCCGGCGGTCCGTTTCGATTGGGCATAAAGAAGAAGGGTCAGCGGCAGCGACAGCACGATCATCATCACCGCATAGGGAGCGGCCGACACATAGTCGATTTCGCTGGTCAGAGACCAGAATTTCGTTGCCAGCGTTTCAACGCCGTTCGGCGACAACATCAGCGTTGCCGTCAGTTCGTTGGTAATGCCAAGCGCCGACAGCGCAATGCTTGCAGCAAAGCCCGGGGCAGCAAGGCGCATGGTAATCTGGCGCACGGCCTGCGATGGCGTGCGCCCCAGGCACATGGCAGCCCGTTCCAGCTCGACAGGTGCTTGTGCGATGCTGGCACGAAGTCCGACCATCGCACGCGGCAGGAAAAGCAGGACATAGGCAACGATGAGGGTCGCAAAAGTCTGGTAGAGCGGCAGCGCCAGCCGCACGGTGATCGTCACCAAGGCAAGCGCCACGACGACGCCCGGAAGCGAGCCGACATAATAGTGGCAGCCTTCGAGCAAGCGCTGGAACCGCCCCGGGGCGCGGACCGAAAGCCAGGCCATGGGCGCGGCCGCGATCGTCGTCAGCACGCCGCCTGCGACGGCAAGGACGATCGTCTGAACGAACGCATTTCCGACCGCATCCAGCCGCCAGATCTCGCCGCCGCCGAGATAGAGCCAGCGGCCGAGCGTCATCAGCGGGACACCGAGCGTCAGCACCGCAAGCGTGCCCGGCAGCAGAATGGCAGGTACGACAAACCAGCCGAGACGACGGCGATCGGCGGGACGTGCGGAACCGGATCCGACGCGGGCGTAGCGCTCGTTGCCGCGCAGCAGGATTTCTAGGCCAAGCAGGAAAAGACAAAAAGCGACCAGCACACCGCCGAGCATATTGGCCGCAGGGCTGTTATAGGCCGACTGGAACTGATCGACGATCGCGGTCGAAAAGGTGTCGAAGCGGATCATCACGTAAAGCCCGTATTCCGACAGGAGATGCAGCCCGATCAAGAGCGAGCCTCCACAGATCGCAAGCCGCAACTGCGGCAGGATCGTGCGGAAGAAGACGCGCCAGGGATTTAGTCCAAGTGACGCAGCAGCGTCCTCGATCGCCGGATCGAGGCGGCGAAGAGCAGCAGCGACCGGCAGATAGAGAAAAGGATAATAGGCGAGCACGGAAACAAAGACGCCGCTCTGCAGGCCGCGCATGCCGGGAACGAGGCTCACCCAGGCATAGCTGTGCACGAAGGCTGGAACGGCAAGCGGCGCAACGGCAAGCCAGGACCAGAACCGCGGAAACGGGACATCGGTCCGCTCCGTCAGCCAGGCGAGCGTCACGGCAAGAGCAATCGACAGGGGAATGGTGAGCGCCTCGAGGAAGATCGTGTTGACGAGCAGTTCGCCGACACGGGGCCGGAAGACCAGCTCCTTGACCGTCTGCCAGCCGACATTGACGGTCATCCAACCGATGAAGCCAAGCGGCACGAGGCTCAAAATTGCGATAAGCGTTGCAAAGACGACGACGGAGGCGTGCGGCATGCGCCCGCGCAGGAAACCTGTCCCGCTGACTGGCGCTCCATTGCCGGGCGCGAGCCCGCAAACAAGCGATCTGTTGTCTTGCAGCAAGGCCGACGCCTTTGATACGCTGGAAAAGGAAGGCAACCGTCCCTTTTTGAAGCGGTTGCCGGAATGGTCATGCCGTAAGGTTTTCTTGAGCCAAAAGCAATAGTTTTGACTCAATGGGCCTGCGGCAGGAAGGCTCAGATCAGCCCCGCCGCCGTCATCAGCTCGACGACTTTCTTGCTGTCAAGCTCCGAAGCCTCAACCTTCGGCGCATTCAGATCGGCAAGCGGGACGAGCTTGTCGTTCGACTGGCCGCTGACTGCGTATTCGTAGGACGTGCCGTTCTTCAAGATGTCCTGCCCGGCTTTGCCGGCGACGAACTTCAAGAACGCCTGGGCTTCCTTCATATGCTGCGTCGACTTCAGGATGCCGCCGCCCGATACGCTGACGAACGCGCCCGGGTCCTGGTTCTTGAAGTAATGCAGGCCGACATTCTTGCTGTTTTCGCCAGTCTTCGCCTGATCGCCGAACCAATAGTAATGATAGATGAGCGCGCCTTCGACTTCGCCGGCATTGACAGCCTTCATGGCAATGCTGTTGCCCTTGTAAGGCGTTGCGTTTTCCTTCATCGCCTTCAACCATTGAACCGTTGCTTCTTCGCCCTTCAGCTGCAGCAGCGCACCGACGATCGCTTGGAAATCGGCACCGGCAGGCGACGCGCCCCAACGGCCCTTCCAGGCCGGATCGGCGAGATCGAGCATCGACTTCGGCAGCTTGTCTTCGGTAAGCTTGGTCTTGTCATAGACAAACACCGTCGAGCGGGCGGCGATCCCGGTCCACATGCCATCGGCCGGACGGTACTGCGCCGGGACCAGATCAAGCGTTTCCTTGTCGACTGGGGCAAAAAGGCCCGCGGAATCGACGAGCGCCATCGCCGGAGAGTTCTCGGTCAGGAAGACGTCGGCCGGGGAAGCGTCGCCTTCCTGGACGATCTGGTTGGCGAACTGCATATCGCTGCCTTGGCGCATCGTGACCTTAATGCCGGTCTGCTTGGTGAAGGCATCGATCCATTCGCGGCCGAGGCTTTCGTGCTGAGCGTTATAGACGACGATACCATCGGATTCCTGCGCATGCGCGCTGGATGCCAGCGCCGTCGCAGCAAGAACAGAGGCGGCCAAAGCAAGCGCGGAAAAGCGCGCAAGAGAAATTTTCATGATGCTCTCCATGGCGGTGTCACCCAAAGTCCCGGGTGATGCGCGCCCGGTATATTTTTCTTGATTTCGGGTTTCAAGTTTCGCCTTGCCGCCGGCCTTCACAAATACTTGAACCCATCCATCAACTCTAGAATGTCCTATATGGCCAGAATGGCGTCGATCACGTCATCCTCGACTTCGATGCCATGCTCCAGCGCGTATTTTCGAGCGCTCTGACCACGGCGACCGGGCAGGCGCACGCCGGGATCGGAAGAAATTTGAGCGGCAAGCTCGCCCAGACGCGATACCGCGAAGCTTCCACCGCTGGCTTCGGGATTGATGACGATCAAGGTCTGCCCAAGGCCGGGCGCTGTTCCTTTGTCATCGAACAAAGACGTGGATTCAAAGGAAAAATTGGCACCCGCAAGCGGTGCTGCGAGAATTTCGACCATCATGGCAAGGGCAGCACCCTTGGCCTCGCCGGACGGCACCATGGTGCCCTCCAGAGCGGCAACCGCATCGGTTGTCGGCTGGCCGTCACGATCAAGGGCCCAATCCGACGGGATCGATGCTCCCTTTTGCCGGGCGGCCATGATCTTGCCACGCGCAACGCGCGACAATGCAAGGTCGATGACAATCGGATCGTCTCCGGGAACGGGCGCTGCAAAGGCAATGGGATTGGTGCCGAAGACGGGCTTGCGTCCGCCCCAGGCAGCCATTGAAGCCGTGGCATTCGCAACCATCAGCGCCACGAGGCCAGCTTCGGCAAACCGTTCGACGGTCAGCGCAAGTACACCTGCATGATGCGAGCGGCGGATGGCGGCAAGCCCAATGCCCTGTTTGCGCGCCGTCTCCGACAGCAACGGCACGGCGAGATCGAAAGCCGGATAAGCATAGCCGTGGCAGGCGTCGATCTGGATGATGGACGGAAAGGGCTGGAAAACGACCGGCTTGGCTATTCCGTCGACCTTTCCGGACCTTGCCTGGGCCGCATAGGCCAGGACGCGGCGCAGCCCGTGGCCACCCTGTCCTGCGGCTTCTGCGGCAACCAGCGCACGCGCGACGGAGCGCGCATTGCCCTCCTCTACTCCGCTTCGCTTCAACGCGTCGATGACCAGCGCTTCGGCTGCGGCAAGTGTCATGTGCATGGAGAAAAAACCTTGGGCAAAAAAAGAAGGGACGATGACGGTGTTACGTCATCGTCCCTTCAGATTCAACGCGGCTCTCGATCACTCGACGTCGAACTTGACACCTTGGGCGAGCGGCAGCGTCTTGCCGTAGTTGATCGTGTTCGTCGCGCGGCGCATGTAGGCCTTCCAGGCATCCGAGCCGGATTCGCGGCCACCCCCAGTTTCCTTTTCGCCGCCGAAAGCACCGCCGATTTCGGCGCCCGACGGGCCGAGATTGACGTTGGCGATGCCGCAATCCGAACCGCGGGCGGAAACGAAGGTTTCGGCTTCACGCATGTCATTGGTGAAGATCGAGGAGGAGAGGCCCTGCGGCACGGCATTGTGCAGGTCCAGCACGTCGTCGAAATCGGTGTACTTCATGACATATAGGATCGGTGCGAAGGTCTCGTGTTCGACAGGACCGGTCTGAGACGGCATCTCGACAAGCGCCGGACGCACATAGAAGGCTTCGGCAGCCCCGTTTTCGACGCGCTCGCCGCCCGTGACCTTGCCGCCAGCCGACCTTGCCTCGGACAGAGCCGACTGCATCTTCTCGAAGGCCGCTTTGTCGATCAGCGGACCGACAAGCGTCCCGTTTTCCAGGGGATTGCCGATCGGGACCGATTGATAGGCTTTCTGCAGGCGAGGCACGAGTTTGTCGTAGATGCTTTCGTGCACGAAGAGACGGCGAAGCGTCGTGCAGCGCTGGCCGGCGGTTCCCATCGACGAAAAGGCAACGCCGCGCAGGGTCAGATCGAGATCGGCTGTCGGGCAGATGATGGCGGCATTGTTGCCGCCGAGTTCAAGGATAGCACGGGCAAAGCGCTGCGACAGGCGCGGGCCGACGGCGCGACCCATGGCCGTGGAGCCGGTGGCGGAAATCAGCGGTACCTTCGGGTGATCGACGAGGACCTCACCGACATCGCGGCCGCCAATCAGCAGCGTCGAAAGGTTCGCCGGTGCCTGCCCGCCTTCGGCGACGAAGCGCTTCAGAGCCTTTTCGAACAGCGCCTGTACGGCAAGTGCCGTCAGCGGCGTTTTTTCCGACGGCTTCCAAACGGTGGAATTGCCGCAGACGAGGGCAAGCGCTGCATTCCACGACCAGACCGCGACCGGGAAGTTGAAGGCCGAAATGATGCCGACCACGCCGAGCGGATGCCAGCTTTCCATCATGCGGTGCTCGGAGCGCTCTGTTGCAATCGTCAGGCCGTAGAGCTGGCGTGAAAGGCCGACTGCGAAGTCGCAGATGTCGATCATTTCCTGGACTTCGCCGAGACCTTCGGACGTGATCTTGCCGACCTCGACGGAAACGAGACGGCCGAGCGCCGGCTTTGCCGCGCGAAGCTCCTCGCCAAGCAAGCGGACGAGTTCGCCGCGCTTGGGCGCAGGGACTGCGCGCCATTCAGCAAATGCCTTGTGCGCTTCGTCGATCGCCTTTTTGGCATCAGCGACGGAATGTTCCTTGAGCAGGCCGATTTCCCTGCCGGTGATCGGCGAAGCGACGCGCAGCGAGCCGCCGGTATAGCGGGCCGCGTCGACACCAAGTTCGGAAAGCAGTTTCTGCGTCTCGGCTGCGAGATCGAGCGTAGCGATGGTCATTGTCGTGTTTCCAACTTTCTTGTTCTTGATTGCGAGCTTCTACTCAAAAGCGCGCGTCGGCGAAGTGAGCGACCTGGGCGCCGGCTTCGTACCACATTTCCCTGAGCGCGCGGAAACCGGGTTTGCGCAGGTCCGTGACCGGCAAGGGCAGGTCCGCTTCCGCGATCCTGCCCAATATATGCTGTGCCAGCGTGCGGCCGAAGACCGTACCAGGCGCAATGCCCCGGCCATTATAGCCGGAGAAGCCAACGGCATTCGGCGCGAACTTGTGAAAGCGCGGCAGCGCATTGTCGGTCATGCCGATCTTGCCGTACCATTCATATTCGAATTCGACGTCGCCGATCTGCGGAAAGAGCCTCTTCAGCGATCGTTTCGCCCAGCCTTTGTGAACTGCAGCGCCGGTATTGCGCAGCGCTCCGACACTGCCGAAGATCAGGCGCCCGGCATGATCCATCCGGAATGAGGACAGGATTTCCCGCGTATCCCAACAGCCCTCGCGACCGGGCAGAAGTGATTTGCGCAGATTGTCGCTGAGCGGCGCCGTCGCGAAATTGAAGTAGGGAAGATGCACTTGCTCGCCACGGACCTGTTCCCATGGCCCGGTGCTATAAGCATCCGTCGCGACGATAATCCAGTCAGCGGTCACTTGGCCGCTGTCAGTCTTCACCGTCCATCGGCTGCCGTTTCGCTCGGTTGCGATGACAGGGCTCGACGTATGAATCGAAACGCCCGCCTTGATACCCGCATGCGCCAGACCTCGAGCATAAGCGAGCGGCTGCAGTGTTCCCGCACGCATATCGAGCAGCGATCCGGCATAGGCACTGCTGCCAACGCGACGGGCGGTTTCTGCGGCATCGAGCAGCATCACCTTCGCCCCGCGCGCGGACCACTGCGCAGCACGCGCCTTAATTTCCCTCAACCCGTGCGCACCGACGGCGCAATGCAGCGTACCGTTCTTTTCAAGCTCGCAGGCGATGTCGTGCTTTTCGATCAACTCCATGACAAGGCGAGGCGCCTCGCCCAGCATATCGAGCAGGCGATCGCCGTAGATCTCACCGAGAACGCCAGGCAGATCGTCCGGCATCACCCACATGCCGGCATTGATCAGTCCGACATTGCGGCCAGCCCCACCAAAACCGATCTCCTTGGCCTCCAACAGCACGACCTTCGAACCGGCCTCGGCAAGATGAAGACCGGACGACAGCCCGGTGTAGCCGCCGCCGACAATCACCACATCGGCCGACGCCATGCCGTGAAGAGCCGATGTCTCGGGCGGCAGCGGTGCGGTCCTTTCCCAGAGCCCGTGGGAGCGGGGATCATTCAGCATGGCCAGTCCATTCAAAGCAATCGCGGCAGGCACTCTAGCGCCGTCCACGGCATTGCGGAAGCAGTCTCAGTCAACGGTTTTCAACGCCAGGCCGACGATCCCCAGCGTCTTCATCGCGAAGTCGAAAGAAGACGACTGGCGCTCGGCATAGAGCTTCAGGTCGTCCTGCACGGCCGCGCCCAACGCTTCTTCGAAAACTGTTCGGTTGGAGCGCGTGGCATAGTTCTCCTGCTGATCGCTACCGAGATTGGATTGAAAGATGCCTGCCGCGCTGACTGGTAAGAAATCCTCATAGACCAGCGGATCGAAAGCGAGATAGCGCTTGGCGATCAACAACTCCAGATCGGGCGGCAACTCGCCCTCGGCGGCAGCCGCGATGCCGGCAGGCGTGGCTGAATAGTGAAAGAAGGCAAGTTCATCCCGGCGCAGCGCATCCCAACTGTCGGGCAACGATTTGAAGCGCTCCGCAAGCTCGCAATCATAATCATTTGCCTTGGTTCCCGCAGCGCCGACCTGCACCTCGCTGCGCACAGAGGCAAGCAGCCGGTCGTAGAGTGCGCGCCCCTTTTTTGTCAGCGCAACGCCGCGCTGCTCGATCTCGCCGAAGCGGGCCGTATGGGTGCCCAGCGTCTTGCCCGCTTCATCTGCAAAGGCGATCGGCTCCTCCAGCGCCTTGAAACTTGTCTGGCGCAGCAGGATATCGCAGTCGCGCCGTGGCGGACCTTCGATGATGGCCTTCGGCGTGATGCCGCGCTCCGGCATGCGCCGCTGCACCTCGTCGATATCAAGCGTACGCGGCGTCAGATGGTTGATATGGGGGCCCTTGAAGCTGACCACATCGGCAATCAGGCGATGGGCATCGTGCAGACGCCTGTAGGTTGGTGCACTGACTGTTGCTTCGCCATGCCAGCGGAAGGTTTCGAGCGCCTCGGCGACGAATTCGGTGGCTTCTGCCTCCGTCAGGCCGCCATTCTGCTCATGGCGCTCGATCAAGGCAATGGCGCGCGACGTATAGATTTGCCGCTTGGCCAGAATGGTCTGCGCCTCGGCGCGAAGTCCCCGGTCGTCGATCAATTCGAGCCGGAGCAGCGAGGTAAAGACGCGGAACGGATTGACGTTGAGCGCTGCCTGATCGACCGGCCGGAAACAGGTGGAGTGCACCGGCACGCCCGCAACTGAAAGATCGTAGTAACCCACCGCCTGCATGCCCATGACGGCGAACAGACGGCGGATGGTGAACAGCTCATCAGCCGTGCCGAGGCGGATTGCCCCATGGCGCTCGACATCGATGCGATCGAGTTCGCCGGCGCGGTCCAGCCGCTCGCGCAATTTGGGGTTCCTTGCCAAGACTCCCGCATTCACGTCGGCCACAAGCTCGATCAGCGTGCCGTATTGCGGCACCTCCGTGCGATACATCTGAGACATCGCTTCGGTGAAGAGCGAACGGATACAGTCGGTGGAAACGAAGGTACTCGGCATCAGAACTCCGGGTCATTCCGATTTTGCAGGATAGAGCTCTTTACAAAGGCTCTTGCGGCGTGAATATCGACGTTTTGGAAACAGATCATTCTCAATTGGAATGAACCATGCTGCCCTCGCGACGATTTCTGCCGTCGATCTCATTGCTTGCCGCCTTCGAGGCCGTTGCCCGAACCGGCAGTGTGACGGCGGCAGCACGCGAGCTCGACCTTACCCAGAGCGCTGTCAGCCGCCAGATCAAGGCTCTTGAAGAACAGCTTGGCGCTGAACTTTTTCTTCGCGAACGCCAGACGGTGCGCCTCACGCTTGCGGGCGACAGCTACGCCCGCGAGATCCGCGAAGCACTTCGCCGAATTTCCAGCGCTTCGCTGAACCTGCGCGCTAATCCACATGGGGGAACGCTGAACCTCGCCATCCTGCCGACCTTCGGCACCCGCTGGCTGGCACCGCGCCTCGACCGGTTCCTGAGCCAGAATCCAGGCGTTACGATCAATCTCGTCACCCGGCTCTCCTCCTTCGATTTCCGGCTCGATTCCATCGACGCGGCTATTCACTTCGGCCATCCGCATTGGCCGGGAGCGGAATTGACCTTCCTGATGTCCGAAAAAACCGTTGCAGCCTGCAGCCCCGCCTTCCTGAGGCAGCACGCCATCACCAAACCTGAGGACCTGCTGGATGTACCCCTATTGCATCTGACGACCCGCCCTGATGCATGGGAGCGATGGTTTGCCGATAACAGAGTCGCCTTCCAGAACGTACACGGCATGTTGGTCGACCAGTTTGCGACGGCGGCCCAGGCAGCGATCACCGGCCTCGGCGTCGGGCTGCTGCCGACATTTCTCATTCAGGACGAGCTGAAGCGCGGTGATCTTGTCGCGGCGATCGGCCGGGAAATGGAAAGCAGCGAAAGTTATTATCTCGCCTGTCCTTTCGAGCGCGCCGACTATGCGCCGCTTTCAGCCTTTCGCGGCTGGATCACCGCAGAAGCAAAAGCAGGATGACGGAACGGCTTGCATCGGAAGAGCGCTTTCGAGCATTATGCGCCCCATCAGAATTTTTCGCAGGAAACGCCCATGAAACCCATTTTCGTCCAGCTCCAATGCGCGCCCGGCAAGACCTACGAGGTTGCCGACGCGATCTACCAGACCGAACGCGTCTCGGAGCTTTATTCGACGAGCGGCGATTACGACCTGCTTCTCAAGGTCTATATCGAGGAGGGCCAGGACATCGGCAAGTTCATCAATGACAACATTGCCAATATTCCGGGCATTGTTCGCTCGCTGACGACGCTGACCTTCAAGGCCTTCTGACCGATAGGATTAACCTTCTTCCGCAACAATCTATCCGCCGGTCTTTTCCGTAAACCGCGTTTTAACGCCATCCATTATCTGGTCAAAGCCGAGTTGCGGCCGTGTGGCCGGAAGGTGAACGATGTCAGCAGTGGAAACAGAGACCGTCACGTCGGTGCCGCAGGCAGGTGTTGTGCCACTGATCGTGCATGTCGTGCGCCAGTTCTTGCCCAATCGCGGCGGGCTCGAAGACGTTGTCGCCAATCTTGCCTACCAGACGATCAAGTACGGCTACCGCGTCCGCGTCATAACGCTCGATTCGCTCTTCACGTCGCGGGACAACAAACTGCCCGCTCATGAGACGATCGACGGCATCGAGGTGGTCCGCATCCCCTGGTCAGGCAGCCGGCGCTATCCGATCGCGCCGCAAGTCTTTCGCCACCTGGGGGACGCGGCCGTCATTCACGTGCACGCGATCGACTTCTTCTTCGATGCATTGGCCCTGGGACGCTTCCTGCATGGCAAGCCGATGATCGTGACCACTCACGGCGGCTTCTTCCACACTCGAAACTATGCCGCGATCAAGAAGCTTTGGTTCCAGACCCTGACACGCATGTCGGCAACGGCCTACACGCGCATCGTCGGCTGCAGCCTGTCGGATCTGCAGCAGTTTCGCAAGATATCGCCAGGAACGAGCATCCTGATCGAAAACGGCGTGGACATCGGCAAATTCGCCGACAGCGCATCCCACCAACCCCAGCGCCGCATCATTACCATCGGCCGCTTTTCCATCAACAAGCGCCTGGATCATCTGCTGGATGTCATGGTCGTCCTGAAAGCACGCAATCGGGAATGGCACCTCGACATCGTCGGGTCTGAATCCGACCTCAGGGAAGCAGACCTGCGGCGGGAAATCCAGGCACGCGGGCTCGAAACGACCGTGACGCTGACTGTTTCGCCGGACAACGATTCGATTGCACGCCTTATTGGCAGAACGTCGATTTTCGCTTCCGCCTCTGAATATGAAGGCTTCGGACTTGTCGCCCTTGAAGCCATGAGTGCCGGCCTTCTGCCGGTACTCAACGCAAATGCAGCCTATTGCGGTCTGGCCGCAAAACATCCGTTGCTCCGCCTTGCCGACTTTTCCGATCCGCAAGCCTCGGCCGATATTCTCGAATCGGCCTATCTTGCCCTTCCAGCTGATCCGGCAGGCATTCGCCTGACGCTGATGCAGGAAGCCGGCCGGTATTCGTGGCAAACGGTGGCGGGGCGCTATTTCAGCGTCTACGATTCAATCCTGAGCGACTGATCAATGCCGTTCCATTTCGGCCAAGCCTTGTACCCTTCGACGATCCCTTTGAGCCATGCTCGCTTGAACGCCGCTTCATCCGCATTGCAGCGGAAGCAGGCGACAAGCCAGCCGATCGCCGGGCGTGCAACTCTGTAGGTTACGTAGGGCAAGGAGAAATCGTGCTTGCGCAGCAGCGCACCGAAACCGCGGCCGTATTTTCGGGCCCGTTCGATCTGCTGGGTGCCGATCACGCTCACGACCTGATCATGATGGACGATGAGCTGCGGGAAATACGCGAGTTTTTGGCCAGCCCCGACGAAACGCAGCAGGAGATCGGCCTCCTCTGCGCTTTGAAACGGCGATGCCGACCCGACGCCCAGATTCTCGTCGAAGCCGCCGATTGAAGAAAGCGCTTCGCGACGAACGAAGATGCCGTTCGAATTGCCGCAACTCAGATAATTCCTGCGGGATATCTCTACGCTGCGATCCCCTGTCGGGCTAACGGAGGGGTTGCCGTCCGCATCAAGCGTTCGCCCCGTTACGATCGAAAGGGCGGGGTTTTCTCGAAAGAGCCGCGCTGCGGTTTCCAAAGTAGCCGGCTCGTACCAGCAGTCGTCGTCCGGAAAGCACACATAGCTTCCCGACGCTTTCGCAATTCCGTTGTTGCGCGCATGAGAAAGCCCGCGCCCGGAGCGGAGATGGCGAATGGGAAAGGAGGAAGCGAAGCGTTCCACCAGATCGATCAGCCGGCCATCTCCATTCTGATCAACCAGAATGATTTCAAAGGTCTTCAGCGTCTGCCTTGCCAATGATTGAAAGAGACGCTCGAGTTGATCGAAACGATCAACGGTACAGACAATGAGACTGAACAATCGATACCCCTGAAGGCAGAAAGCCGGCAATTCTCGGCGATTCTCATGATGACCACCGGTGCGACGTTTAACTGGACTTTAAGCGGCAAATATTAAGGTATCTGAAATAGACACTTCATTATGCGCTGTGGTCTCCGGGAAAAGGAAAAGCGGTAGTATTCATGGCGAAGAGCATAATGGCAAACTCGGTGCTCAATGCGGCAGCAGGCCTGACACTGCTTGCGACGGGTTTTGCATGTTCGATCATTGCCGCGCGCCTGCTCGGCCCGGAAGCGAACGGGATAATCGCATTTTCCCTGTGGCTGGTAACGACCGGAGCGCTTGTCGCAGAACTAGGCACTGGCGTCATGCTTCTGCGCATCCTGCCGCAACTGCGGGCCCAGGGCAGATCCTACGAAGAACGCCGCAGCTTTGCAGCCTATCTCGTACGGCCAACGATCGTTGCGTCGCTGCTGGTGCTCGCCGTTTATTTCCTCGTCTACTTCGAAGCCGAGCAGCTTCATTGGGCCGTCGGGACCCCGGCCGTGATTGTCATCACCGGCGTCCTCTTCCTTTTCCAGTCGATCGGCGCTTACACGAAGAACTATCTCATCGGGGAGCAGAACCTTTCGCCTTATTTTCGGCTGACGATCGCAAGCTCCATCCTGCAGGTCGTCATCGTGCTTGCAGGTGCGCTGCTTTATGGCGTCAGCGGCGCCTTGGCCGGTTATGCAGCCGGTCAGTTCCTGATGTTCCTCTTTACCCTCAGGATTGCCTCGGTCCGCGCAAGCTCATGTGGTATCGGCGTGAATTATCTTGCAAGCTCTTCATTCATTCTGTCCTTGGAATACGCAAACACATCGATCTTCCTAAACCGCATCGAGCTCTTCTTCCTTCAGAAGGACTTTGGCGTGGAGGCGGTCGGCTATTACGCCGTCGGTTTGTCGCTGGCCAATCTCGCGCTGCAGCTTCCCGTCCAACTGAGCGGTAGCCTTATCCCCTATTATTCGGAAAAGATTCATTCCAATCCCAACGGCAAACTCCCTGCAAGCATCTTTGAAGGGGTGGTTCGGAGCATTGCCTACATCACGCTGCCAATGAGCTTCGGTCTTGCCGCCATCGCCAAGCCGCTCGTCGTTGCCATCTTCGGTCAGCCCTTCGCGCCGGCCGGCGGCACGGTTGCCATCTTGGCGCTGACGGCCATACCTTACGTCTTCACGCAGATCTGCACGCAATATCTTTATTCCGTCAATCGAATCGGCGAACGGCTGATGATTGCAGGCATAGCCAGTCTTGTACTCGCCGTGGGTTGCTTTGCCGCCGTACCCTGGTTCGGCGGAGAAGGCGCTGCGGCAATTCGTTTTCTGGCATTTACGGTCATGTGCACGTTGATGGTCGCGCGGATCGACCTCGACGGCCCGATCTACCAAATATCGGTTCCAATTCTGCGCATCGCCGCTGCTGCGGCCCTTTGCGGGGCGACAGCATATGGAGCGATCCATTTCGTTCCAGGAATTGGCGGTCTTGCTGTCGCGGTTGTCGCAGCAGCGGGCGCCTATGGGATCGCCCTGCGCCTGCTGAACGCTGTTCCGGCTGCCGACATTGCGGTGATGGAACAGATCGTAGATCGCCTGCCGAAGATGGCGCATCCACTAGCATTTCATGCGCTGGCGCTGCTCACGCCGCGCAGAGCATGACGAGGAATGGAAATGAGCACGGGGCTGGATACCAACAAAAGCAAGACAACTCGAAAGGCTGCCGCAGCGGCCGAGCCGGTGACTTTTGCCGGCACGATCGGCCTTTTCGCACCTGCCAGCCAAGCCCTACGCAAATCCACGGCCGTTCTGTTTGTCAGTCCCTGGGGATTTGAGGAAATGTGCACCCGCAAGTTCTTCCGTGTCCTGGCGGAAGAACTTGCCGAAGCGGGTGTGGCAAGCCTGCGCTTCGATTACGCGGGAACCGGAGACGCGCTGGAGGTAGCCGACCACAGCCGCGGCCTAGCCGTCTGGCTCGAAACGGCAGAACAGGCTGCAGCGCAGCTGAAATCGCTTTCCGGCTGTGACAGCATCATACTTGTGAGCCAAAGTCTCGGCAGCACGATTGCGGTCGATCTGGCACAAAGGCTGGGTGGCGTCGAGGGCATTGCACTGATGGCGCCGGCAATCTCCGGCCGGCTCTACCTGCGTGAACTCTCCGTTTGGTCGAAGATGATCGACGACGGAATGGGCGTTGCCGAAAGCCAGCGCGAAACACAGGGCGTATGGATCGCCGGCCTTCGTATGTCGGACGAAATCGCCGCGGAGGTTCGCAAGATAAACCTCATGGAGCTTTCGAAGCTTGCTGCAGCAAACTGCCTGGTGCTCACACGTCCGAATCGTTCGGCCGACGAAGATTTTGCCGCCCATGTCAAAGACCTGCATCCGGACACGCAGGAAGCTGTCTACCGCGGCTATGACGAACTCGTCTTCAATCCGACGATCGCAACGATACCGGTAGAGACCGGCAATTGCATCGTCGAATGGGTGAAATCGATTTCCACGCCCAAGATGGAAACGCCAACGCCAAGGCAGCGCCCGACTGCGGCACCGCTTAAGACCAGCGAGTTCACCGAGGTGCCGCTGCGGTTTGGAAAGGCTGGAGAACTCTACGGCATTCTTTGCCAGCCCACGGCTGCGCGTCGTGGTGCAACCGCAATCATCCTGACGACGGCTTACGACCGGAACGCGGGCTGGGGCCGTACATCCGTAAAAATGGCACGCGCGCTTGCCCGCGACGGCATTCCCTCGCTGCGCTTCGACAATGCTAATGTCGCAGATAGCCCTCCCACGCCGGGCGCGCCAGAGCAGGTGCTCTATTCCAGGCGACAGAACGAAGAGATCACGGCGGCCTTCGATCTTCTGGAATCATCCAAGCTTCTGCCTGCCGTGCTTGTCGGCCGCTGCAGCGGCGGTTACCTCGCTTTCCAGGGCAGTCTCTGGGATGAACGCTCCAGCGGCTTGATTGCCGCCAATCCCTATGTCTTTCACTGGTCCGGCAAGCTCACGGTCGACGCATCGCTTCGCCACGTGCCGCGTTCGCTCGAAACATACCGCCTTAAGCTGCTGCAGTTCGAGACCCTAAAGCGGTTGTTGCGTGGCGAAATCGATGTCCCGCGGGCAATCAAAAATTTCATCACCTCGCTCATGCGACGAGCGATCCGGCTAAGCCGTCCGATGCTGGATTTCGCGCCGTTCCGCTCCGAGGAGCGTACTGCAATTCTCGATCTCTTCCAGTCCCTGAACGCCCGCAAGGTCGAGGTGTCGCTGATCTATACCGCCCATGATACCGGTCTTGAGCAGTTCAACGATCATTTTGGCAAGAATGGCTCATATCTGAAACGCTACGGCAATGTCAGGCTCAACATCATCCCGGAAGCCGATCACAATCTTACACAGGCGCATGCCCAGTCCTTCTACCTTCAGGAAGTCCGCTCCGTATCGCTGAAGATCGGAACGCGCCAGGCAATACCGCGTGAGGACCGCAGCCAAGCAGTCAAATCGCCAAGATACGCGAACCTCCCAACGTCCTGATTTCACCTGAGGGCGCCTTCCCCTGCGTCGCGCCTGCAAGGGCATGCAATCTGACGCGCTTTTGCGAACCTGGCGCCAGATGGAACCAGTCGTCGGCTGCACGGTAATTTGGGACCTCGACGTGAACGGACTGTGCAAAGCGATCGGCCTGCAACTCAAGGGTCCAGTTGTCGCCATCTTCTACCACCTTCCCATCGATCGTGGCATCGTGAAACGCCTTCGACCGTCCGAGCGGGAAATGGAATGCTTCGGCAAGCATGCCGCCATCGGCTGAGCGCAGCCGCGCAACGGTTACGTTATGGGAGGGCGGACCGAAACGGAAAGCATAGGTCGTGTCGAAAAAGGCACCGAAGAGCTCGGTCGCGGCGAGCTTTTCCTTGGATCGTGGTGCAAGTATCAGTGCTTGGCTGCCGCCGACGGCTCTCTGCTTGCCATCTCGCAGGCAGAGGACTTCAAGCTCAACCGGCAGGCTTTCGCCGGTTTCGTTGATGAGATGCACGTCGAGGCCATTCGTGCCCTCGTCCGTCAGCAGCACTTGAATCGGGCGGAAAGCGCGGCGCATGGCATACCACACCGGTTTTGGCTCCCCGGTGGAATCGACAACGCCCCAACCTGGACCAGGCAGAATATCCTGGAGCGTCCAGACAAGAGCACCGGTGCAGGCTGACCCCTTGCGCCGCCATTCGGCGTAGGTTTCCATCAGAACCTCGCCTGTCACGGCGCGGGACAAATCGAGGTAGCGCTCCGGGTCTTGGCGGCGCAGCGCCGCTGGGTCGACGTTATAAAGTTGCTCCAGATAGAAGTCGCGAACATCCTCGAAATCCCATGAGGCGCCGCGATCGCGTGGAACACGTGCCTTCCACTGCGGACTATGGACGGCCGGAACATCCAGATGCCGCTGCAACGTTTTTTGTTGCGGTGCATGGGCGAAGGCCAGGGTTTCTGCGGCAAACCGGACGTCGGCGCGGCGAGCATCCTCCAGCGGGCGCATATAGGCACCAATGCCGTAATAATGGGTAACGCCGGCATTTGGCGAGAACGGCATGGCCCCACCGTTAGGGGAGTTCGGCACGTAGGGCACGTCGGGGCGCATACGCTCTGCGATCGCCGGGATGACATCCTCCGTCAGCGGTCCGCGCCAGAATTCCTGCGGCAACCCAAGCATCGCCGCCTGTTGATAAATCTCGCTTCCGCCGCAAAGAACCGCCAGCGAAGGAGAAGCCTGAACTCCATGGATGAAGCCCTCGACTTCGGCATGAACGTGGCCCGTGAAGGCCTTGTCGCTTCGCGGATAGTCGAAATTGGCGAACATGAAGTCCTGCCAGACAAGAATGCCGAGTTCATCGCAAAGCCCGAAGAACTCTGGCGTCTCGTAAGCCATCGTGCCGCCGATGCGGATCATGTTCATGCCGGCGCCGGCAGCAAGGCGCAAATAGGGCTCGTAGTCCGCTCGGACACCCGGCAGGCGAACGATATCGGCCGTCGTCCAGACAGCACCGCGGCAAAAGACGGGCTCACCATTCACTCGAAGGCCGAACCCGTTGCCATCGGCGCCACGATCGATTTCGATCCGCCGGAAGCCGGTCTTTCCGAGCGAATATTCTGTGCCGTGCGAAATGAGCGTCAGCTCGTAAAGATGCGGGGTCCCGTGCGTATGCGGCCACCAGGGCGTGACCTCCGGCAGCTTGAGGATCGCCGAATAATGATTTCCGCCGATCTTCTCAAAGCCTTGCTCCACCTCCCCGCAGCGAAGCAGCATCTCGGGATTTTCGGCATCGGCGTGCAGCGAAACACTGAGGCGGCCGACCCCATTTTCCAGCACAGCGCGGATCGAGACATTGTCGATCGACATCATGTTGCGGCGAACAAGCGTAATCGGCCGCCACGGCCCGACAGCGTGAATTTCCGGGCACCAGCCAGGCATGTGCCCAAGCAGCGTCGTACGAAAGTTCCTCAGTCCCTGCGGCGCGATCATCTGAGGACGCCACCGGGCGCGGGCCCCGGGCTCGCTCAGGCGGGGACCGAGGGCACGGAAACAAAGGACCAGATCATCGCCGCCCATAAGCGTGACGGGGATTTCATGCGCCGTGAACATGCTCTCGGAAGAGAGGATTTCCTGCCCATTCAGAAAGACGTGGCAGAGCGTCGCAAGTCCACCGAAACGAAGTATGGCATCGCCTGGCTGGGCGTCGAAGAGCCGGCAGACGTACCAGGCATCCTTAGTATTCAGCGGCTCCGGATTTTCGCGATCGAAGAGACCGGCGCGCTCCAAAGCGTCAGCCACAGTGCCGGGAACAGGTGCGGCAATAAACCTCGAAGACGGTGGGATGTCATGCGGCGTCAACCAAGCTCCCGGTTCCGTCAGGACCAGGTTCCAGCCTTCGCAAAGCAGGGTCTCTTCCGCGCCGACGCTCGCCAACCGCCCCCCCATGCTCACCCCCCGGTATCAAAGCCGATCGGAAATCGAAGTCATCATGGCATCCCATGCATCCGCCGCCGGATCAAGCGCCGCCTTCAATGGCTCGAACTTCCTGCGCGTGACGGCACGTGCAAGTTGAAACTGCACCGACTTCGCCACTTCGGAGATGCGCCGGGCATTCTCTTCAGCCTGCGCGAACCTGCCTTCAGAAAGCCACGCGAGGTGATCTGCGGCCAACTCGAAATTCGCACCGAACTGGCGCAAGGTGTTGAAGGCATATTTGTGGAAGAAGCCGAACGGGCGTTCGGCGACAGCTTCCACCTGCTGTGGAAACTGCTTGGCGAATGCACGGATCGGGTTTTCGGCAGGCCGGCGCGAGAAATGGACCTTGAAAAGACGGTGCGCCACATCGCCGATATAATTCTCGCCTGCAAACGTCTCGGGAAATTTTGCAAATTCCGTATAGGGCAGGAAGGGCGAATTGCTCTCCGACAGATGCATCTGGAAGAGACCGTCGAAGTCCTCGCCCTCAAGCTGGAAATAGCCGGCATTGTGAAAATACTCAACGCGTTTTGCGGCAACATCCAGCCGATTGATGGCGACGGTCGTCTTGCCGTGTTCGCAATGATAGGCCGTACCCTGCGTGTCCGGCATATAGAAGGAGTCCATTTCGACCAGGCAAAGCCGGCCGCGCCTGATCTGCGTTTCGACGTGATGCTCGACGCGGTCGAAGATCGCGAGTTCGGTGACACGGATGCCGTAAAGCGCCTCGAGGTCTTCGAGGGGCACCTTGAAGAAGGTGAATTGATCGCCCTCGAAATCCTGCGTCAGCGTAAAGCCGAGCATCGCTTCAGGCGGCAGCCTGAGGGTGTGCAGCACTTCGATCCACAGGTCGATATAGCAGTTGGTTTCCGGCCACATGCGCTCACTGGAATGCAGTGCATGCTGGCGGTAGCCATCTGGTCGGATGGCCGGGAAAACGCACGACATCGGACCGCTCAGCCCCAAAGGGCCTTGCGCGCATTCGCCGGCCATTCCTTCACGTCCAGACCGTGATGATGGAACAGCGCAAGCGCGATGCGCTCGAGACCGAAGCCGACGCATGCAGTGTGCGCGACGCTGCCGTCCTCGAGGTTGAGGTCCCACTTCTGGCCGAAAGAATCCTGGTGGTAGTTGAAGCTCATGCAGGCTGTCGGATTGGCGGTTGACGTGATCGGGATCAGCAGCTCGAACTTCAGGTTCTGATCACGCTGGTTGTTGACCATCATCTTGCCGGCGCGGCCGAAAAATGGATCGTTGGCGACGTCGATGACGACTTGGAGGCCGACCTGCTTCATCATCTCGACGCCGCGATCCATCCAGCGCTGACGGAAGTCGGTAACGTGGCTTTCGGTTCCCATGCAGACATACTCGCGCATGCGGAAAAGCTGCTGGCGGGCAGGATCTTTCGATGGCTCGTGGCGAAAGCAATAGGACTGCAGGTCGAAGAGGCCGCCCTTTGCAGGCAGATTGCCGCGCTTGGCGATTGTCGGATAAAGCGGATAGCAGGCGGCCGGCGTCAGCACGATATCCGTCGCCTCCTGGCCCTTCGTCCAGTCGTCGCCGACTTCCATGCACTGCAGCAGGTTCATGTGATCGAGTTCACTGCCGCAGAAGCTGTGGACGGTGCCTGCAAGCTGCGGGAAGCTTTTCATGTAGCCGCTCTTTTCGAAGAGCGCGCGGTTCATGCCCGGCGGGAAGCGCATCGCTTCTGCGCCATCCGCACCGCCGAACTTGTCGATCAGCCGCTCGAAGGCGGTGATCACCTCTTCGAACTGCCCGCTGCGGCCATAAAGACCGTCGACGCCGGTATCGATCAGTAGACCGGATTCGAAGAGCCGGTCCAGAAACGAGGTCTGCATATCCATGACTGTCACCCCAGTAGGCTAGTGTCCTGCTTGTGGACGAGAAGCATGCTCGACGTGTTGCCGAGGATGCGGTCATTCGAGATCATGAGCTGGGCGGAATGAGCGTCGCGCAGATGCCGGCCCAGGCTGAAGGGCGTACCGTTCTTGTAGCCCACGATGCCGCAGATCAGCATGGCGTGGTTGACGATCTCCAGGATCGTTTCCGACGAAGCGATCTTCACGTTGTTCATGGCTACCGCAAAGCCCATCGACGAAAGCCTGTCCGGGTCGGCCTTGGCACCCTCGTAAGCCTTGAGGCCCGCCACGACGTTCGATTTCACCATCTGCAGCAGGTTGGAGACTTCGGCGAGCCGCAGCGCGCCGGGTGGCGCAACACCAGGAGATTTACGGGCCGCGGCACGTACGAAAGCCTGCGCGCGGGAGACGGCATCGACGGCAATGCCATACCAGACGCCGCTCCAGAGCAGATGCGACGAAGCGAGCATCGACTGCGCAGCGATTTCGGCGAAAGGCTTCGGCAGGATCTGAACGGCAGGCGCCTGCCCCTTGAAGAGGAAGCCGTCGGAGCAGGTGCCGCGCATGCCCAGCGTGTTCCAGATATGGGTACGCTCAAGGGTATACTGGTCCTTGAGAAACGCGGTGAGCACTTGATCGGAGGGTGTCGCGTCCGGATGGCTGCGAGACGTTACGAGGATCGCATCGGCATGCGAGCCGTAGGAGATCACGGTCGCATCCTTTTCGAGACGGCAGCTGTCGCCGCTGACCTCGATGGCGCAGATGCTGTTGCGCAGATTGCCGCCGATCCCGCCTTCGGTCGTCGCCGATGCGATCAGCAGCTGCTCGGCGGCGACGCGCCGCATGAAGCCTGCATGCCATTCACTTTCGGTGCCGTGCTCGACAAGGCTTGAGAGCTTGATGTGGTGCATGGCAAAGATCATTGCACTTGCCGCGCAAGCCTGGCCAAGAAGGGAGCAGAGTTCGGCGACTTCGGTCGTCGAAGCCCCCTCGCCGCCAAGGTGGCGCGGGACTTGAATGCCGAGCAGTCGCTCGGCCTTCATCGCATCGACAGCCTCGCTTGGAAAGCGGCCTTCGGCGTCGACAGCGTCGGCATATTTCGCGGCGATCTCGCCAACGCGCGCCGTTCTGACGATAAGACTCTGTTCCGTGATCTTGACCGGAAAATTCATCACGCGACCTTCCGGTTGTCCTTGATGATGTCGACGGTCTTTTCGATCGCGGAGATGCTGGCAAAGGACTTGCGATTGAGGAGATTGTCGGGGAATTCGATATCGAATGCTTCTTCGATACCAAGCATGAGCTGCACGGAAGCAAAGGATGTCAGACCGGCCGCATAAAGATCGGCATCGTCGGCCACCTGATCGATCGAAACAGGAAGCTTGCCGAATTTGGCGAGCAATTCGCGGATTGTCTTGTTCATCCTTAGCTCCAAGATTAGTCATGATCCCGAGTTGGCGATTATCGCCTTCATCATGAGCGTTCTTTTAGGCCGGAAAACAAAACATTCCGCTAATGTGTCTGGTTAAATATGAGGAAGGCCCACACTTAAAATTTTAGAGGGTATCCTGCCTCGATGGTCTTTATCTTTTTCTTGACAGACACTTAGGCGTTACTCCTGCCGCGGGCGTCAAGATTGATGTTAAGGCTGGAAGTGCAGGAATGATACGCTGCGCATCCTTGCGTCACCCCGATGGCGGATAGGAGTGCTCTGCGCCCTGGTAATCCAAGACGGAAAAACAACCATCTGCCGTCTTGCGGACAGAATTTTCGCCAATCGCTGCCTTTCCGTGGCCGCCGGGGATATCAAGGATATAGGCCGGCTGACAAAGCCCCGAGATGCGGCCGCGCAGCGAAGAAACGATCTTCTGGCCTTCTTCGATCGTCAGCCGGAAATGGCTGGTGCCGGGGGCCAGATCGGGATGGTGCAAGTAGTAAGGCTTGACGCGCGTCTCGACGAATATCTTCATCAGGTCCGCCAGAACGCCGGCAGCGTCGTTGACGCCCTTTAAGAGTACGGACTGACTGATCATGACGACGCCCGCATCGATGAGGCGGGCACAGGCTGCACGGGCTTCGAGCGTCATTTCGCGCGGGTGGTTGGCATGAAGCGCGATATAGGTCGTCTTGCCGCTCGCTTTCAATGCTGCGATCAACCTGGCATCGATCCTCTGCGGATCGACAGCAGGCACACGTGTATGGAACCGGACGATCTTCACATGTTCGATGGCCGCAAGCTGCAGCATGATCTCTTCAAGCCGCCGCGGGGAAAGGATGAGCGGATCGCCACCCGTAAGGATCACCTCCCAGATCTCCGCATGGCTGCGGATATAGTCGAAAGCAGCCATCATCGCCGCCGCATCGAGCGTACCGAGACCTTGAGGTCCGACCATCTCCCGCCTGAAGCAAAAGCGGCAATAAACCGGACAGACATGCACGGCCTTCAGCAGCACACGATCGGGATATCGATGCACAATGCCTTCAACCGGGCTGTGCGCATGATCACCGATCGGGTCGGCGCGCTCTTCAGGTGTTACGACAAGCTCGGCCGCATCCGGCACGAACTGACGCGCGATCGGATCGTCGACGTCGGCTCGATCGATCAGCTTGGCGACGGTCGGCGTCAGGGCGATCGCGTATCGTGCAGCGACCTCTTCGAGCGAAGGCCGGTCGCGATCGACCAATAACCCGGCTTTCGACAGGTCATCGACGCTTTTGATCGGCCGGAGGATATTCATCAGCGATACTCCGCAACCGGCGCCCAGAGCACTTGGTCGATGCGCGATGCTCCTGTCGCCAGCATGACCAGCCGGTCGAAGCCGAGCGCGATGCCGCTTGCCTCGGGCATGATCGAAAGCGCATCGAGAAAATCTTCGTCTAACGGGTAGCGTTCGCCATAAACGCGCGCCTTCTCTGCCATCTCGAGCTCAAAGCGGCGGCGTTGTTCTGCCGCGTTGGTGAGTTCGCCGAAGCCGTTCGCCAGTTCAACACCGCAGGCATAGAGCTCGAAACGTTCCGCAACCCGCGGATCGCGCGCCGAGGGACGGGCGAGTGCCGCCTCCGAAACCGGGTACTCATCCAGAATGGTCACGCGGCCGAAACCGAGGTGCGGTTCTATTTTCTCAACCAGGACGCGGCTGAAGAGATCGGCCCAGCCGTCGTCGGCTGAAACGCGCATGCCATTCCGGCGCAGTTCGCAAGCCAGATATTCTCGATCCGTGGAGCCATCGGCGGCGACCGACGCCAACAGGGCGATGCCCGCATAGCGCTCGAATGCATCTGCGACGCTGATGCGTTCAGGTCCGGCGAATGGGTCGGTTTCGGCGCCCCGATAGATCAACTTCGGCGCCTTCACGGTTTCGGCGGCAAGCGCCAGGACCTGCAGGCAATCCGTCATCAGCGTTTCATAGCTTTCGCCGGCGCGATACCATTCCAGCATCGTGAATTCGGGATGGTGGAATGGGCCGCGTTCGCGGTTGCGATAGACATGTGCAAAGCAGGCGATGCGCTGCTCACCGGCTGCGAGCAGCTTCTTGCAGGCAAATTCCGGCGAGGTGTGCAGGTAAAGAGATGCCGCCGCCTGCCCGTCCGTCGTCAGCGCCTCGGTTGCAAAAGCGTGCAGATGCGCCTCGTTGCCGGGCGAAACCTGCAGCGTCGCCGGATCCACCTCGATGAAATCCTTGCGCGCGAAGTGGCTGCGCAGCGCCGCCTGGATCGCGTTCCGTCCAATCAGGAACGGGCGGCGGTCCGCGTGAACGCTGGGGGTCCACCAAGGAGACGCTTTGGCGCCGGTAAGGTTCATTGTCAGCTTTCTTCACCTGGGGGGCCAACGCGAGGGCTGGCGTTTTGCCGGATTTTAGGTTAGTTGCGCCCCAACGAAAAACGATTTGCGTCATCGGGGCCATCCAGACAGTCCCTCTACGACGCCAAAAGCCGAGTTACAAGGAAGTCTTATGGTCAAGGTCATCGCCTCTTCGGTCCGCAAGGGCAACGTTCTCGACGTGGACGGCAAACTCTACGTCGTTCTCACTGCGCAGAACTTTCACCCCGGCAAGGGTACGCCGGTCACCCAGGTCGACATGCGCCGCATCGTCGACGGCGTGAAGGTTTCCGAGCGCTGGCGCACGACCGAGCAGGTCGAGCGCGCCTTCGTTGAGGATGTGAACTTCCAATATCTTTATGAAGACGGCGAAGGTTTCCACTTCATGAATCCGGCTACCTACGATCAGGTCGTCGTCGACAACGAGATAATGGGAGACCAGAAGGCCTACCTCCAGGAAGGCATGACCTGCATTCTGTCGATCCATGAAGGCATTCCGCTGGCAATCGAGCTGCCGCGCCACGTCACGCTCGAGATCACCGAGACGGAACCCGTCGTCAAGGGCCAGACGGCGTCTTCCTCCTACAAGCCAGCGATGCTTTCGAACGGCGTGCGCACCATGGTGCCGCCGCATATCAACGCGGGCACGCGCGTCGTCATCGCAACGGAAGACAATTCATACGTCGAACGCGCCAAGGATTGATCCTTCGGACATCTTTCATCGAGAAAGGCCGGTCTGACGCCGGCCTTTCTGTTTGAACTATAGATGCGGGTTGCGCGGCCGGTACTTTTTCACGAGGCGCTGATTGACATCCGCAGCTCCCGGCATGTTGGCGCTGAGATAGACCGGCGCGTCGCCGGACTTCGACAGCGTCGAGGCAACTTCGGCAAAGATTGCGTTGAGCACTGTTGCTCCGACAGCCGTCGACACGGGGCCCACCTTGAGACCGTTTCCAGCCAGATCGAGCACGGCATCGCCTGGCGGCAATCCGTTATCCAGCACGACATCGGCGATATCTGCCAGCCGCCGGCGGCCATTGGCAATCGCGCTCGAATAGGCAACCGAGGTGATAGCGATCACCTTGGCGCCGATCTCGCGGCCATAATCTGCAGCCTCGATTGGTGCGGCATTCACACCCGAATTCGAAGCAATGATGATGACGTCGCCTGGCTGCATGCCGTAGCGCTCGAGCACCGGCCGAACGAGGCCTTGCGTGCGTTCATAGACCGAGCTGATGACCGCCCCCTCATGCAGCATCGCCGAGCCGATAAGAACCGGCACGGTGAAGGCAAGACCGCCGGCGCGATAATGCACCTCCTCGGCCAGCATATGCGAATGGCCCGTGCCGAAGACGTAAACGCGCTGGTCGTGAAGCGCAGCCTCGAGAACGACTTCTGCGGCCTTTGCCATGGGTTCGGCAAGGCTTGCCTTCAAAGCCTCAAGACGACCGATCAGGTCTGAGAAATAGGCATCCGTAACGGCCGTCATGGCATTTCCTCTGTTTCAGGCCGCTTGGCCGTCGATCCAGGTGGCGGCGACTTCGATCGTATCCGTCAGATGCACGAGGTCGGCGCGTGCTCCCGGCGAAAGATGGCCGTATCCATCGAGCCGGAGAAACCGGGCCGGATAGAGTGTTGCCATGCGCAGCGCCTCGGCAAGCGTCAGATCTAGATAGGTGACACCATAGCGGATGCTCGACGCCATATCGACATCCGATCCGGCAAGCGTGCCGTCCGAAAGCACCAGCTTCGAGCAGAAGCCCCCCTTTTCACGCCGTACGGTGCGGCCGTTCAGCATGAAGCTATCCTTGCTGGAGCCAACCAGCGACATGGCATCGGTCACGAAGAACAGCTTGCCCTCCCCGCGCTTGGCGCGAAGTGCAGTCCGCAGCGCTTTTGGATCGACGTGGTGGCCATCGGCGATTATCCCGCACCACGTCGACGGATGGTCGATCGCCGCGCCAACCAGACCGGGCGCGCGGTGCCCCATCTGGCTCATGGCATTGAAAAGATGGGTGACGCCGCGTGCACCAGCATCGAAACGCTCTTCTGCAGCTTCGCTCGAACAATCCGAATGACCGATGCTGACGATAATGCCAGCCCCGCTCAGTTCGCGGACTTGAGCCACCGTCACCTGTTCGACCGCCATCGTCACGAGCAGCGTACCGATTGCCTCGCGGGCTTGGATGAAAGCTCTGACATCCTTGTCATCGACCGGGCGCATCAGTTCGGCCAGATGCGCGCCCTTGCGGGCTGGCGCCAGATGCGGACCCTCCAGATGAAGACCGGCCACGCCGCGATTGGTTTTAACCGCATCCTTCGCTGCCTCGATCGCGGCCGCCGTCGCATCTGCCGTATCGGTGATCAGCGTCGGAAGCAGCGCCGTCGTGCCGTAGCGCCGGTGACCGTCAGCAATGATATACATCGAGGCTGCGGACGGCTCATCGTTGAGCATGCGCCCGCCGCCGCCATTCACCTGCGCATCGACGAAACCTGCCGAAAGCACACCGCCGTCGAGCGAGATCGTCTCGCCTTCGGGCAAGCCGTTGCACGGGACGATGGCCTCGACCCGGCCATTTGTAACGATCAGCGCCTTTTCGTCGTGGAACCTCTCGCCGTCGAAGATCCGGGCACCTGTGAAGATCTTACGAGGCATCATATCGTCTCCGTGACTTTGAGCAGGTTCGCCGGCTTGTCTGGATCGAAACCTTTGCGGCGCGTAACGGACTCGATCAGGCGATAATAGACGAGAAGCGACACGAGCGGATCGATGAGGCCGTTGCCTGTCGTCGGCACGCGCAGATTGACGCCGGAAAGCGGCTGGGCCGAAAATGGTACCGTCGTTGCGCCGAGCTTCTGTAGTCGCTCGAGTGCCTGGACGTTGTTGGCATAGGCCGCGTCGTCTGGCAGGAAGGCGACGATCGGGAAACCCGGCTGCACGAGGCGCATGGGGCCATGCATCAGTTCAGCCAGCGAGAAGGCTTCCGCGTGAAGGCCGGAGGTTTCCTTGGCTTTCAGCGCGGCCTCGAGCGCGATCGCAAAAGCTGGCCCGCGGCCTGCCGTATAAAGCGAGGTTGCATTGAAGAGCACGTCTTCTGCGGCAGTCGTATCGATACCAGCAGTCGCCGACAGAGCCTCCGGCAACCTCTCCAGTGAGGCTTGCAGATCCGCCGTACCGCCAATCGCAGCCGTCACACCGGCGAGCGCGGCAGCCGAGGCGATGAAGGACTTGGTCGCGGCGACACTCTTTTCCGCACCCGCATTGAGTCCCACAACGATATCTGCCTGCTTTGCAAGCGGGCTGTCGGTGACGTTCACAACGGCGATCGTCGTCGCGCCGCCGCGTTTGGCAGCATCCTGAAGGGCGACGATATCCGGGCTGGCGCCGGATTGCGAAACCGTGAAGTGGACGCCCCCCTTCAACTGCAGCGCCGTGCCATAGACCGAAGCGATCGACGGGCCGACGGAAGCCACGGGAATACCGGCAGTGATTTCGAACAGATATTTGAAGAAGGTTGCAGCATGGTCCGAAGAGCCGCGCGCTGCCGTCGTCACCACGCTCGGGCGAACCGGAAAAAACAGCTTGGCGATTTCGGCGAAAACCGGCTTCTCCTTTTGAAGGAGCGTCGCGACGACGTCCGGCGACTGGCCCGCCTCCTTAAGCATAAGCGACTGGTTCTCACTCATTGATCATCTCCAATTTTCAGTTCGGCCACGAAATCATAGGCATCGCCTCGGTAGTGCGAACGGGTGTATTCAACGACGCGCTGGTCTTCCAGGCGCGAAATCCGTTCGATCAGGAGCGCCGGCGCGCCGGTCTTTACGTTCAGCATCGAGGCTGATGAAGGATCGAGCGTCACGGCGGTCAGCCGCTGCAGCGCACGCACCGGCTTGTGGCCGTTTGCGGCCAGCGCATCGTAAAGCGATCCCTCACCACCGGCATTGCCGCCGAGGAACTTGACCGGCACAACCGCCCGCTCGATCGCCAGCGGCAAACCATCCGCCAGGCGCAGACGATCCAGCCGCAGAACGGCCTCATCCTGCCCAAGTCCGAGAAGGAAGGATTCTTCCGGCGAGGGCGAATTGATCGTGCGGGACAATATCCTTGCCGCCGGCAAACGGCCACGTGAGCGCATGTCGGCAGAGAAAGACGAAAGACGCCAGAGCGGTTGCTCCATGCGCTCCACCTTACTGGAAACGAAGGTACCGCTGCCGTGACGCGATTCCAATGCGCCGGAGCTCATCAGATGACGATAGGCGGTTCGCACCGTCACGCGGCCGAGTTTCAGGGCTTCGGCAAGATCGCGCTCTCCGGGAAGGGCTGCACCCGGTTTGAGAAGACCTTCCTGAATGAGACCTGTCAACGCCAGTGCCAGCCGCTTGTAAAGCGGTCCCGTCATCGTTTCGTCGCGTAGACTGCGGGCATCGAGCTCCGCTATCAGACTGGTTCTATCCATGGATCAACCATAGAACCTATTTAGAACCACTTATCAAGTCGAATCTCGAACCTCGAAAAAGATGAACCCTCGTGACGGCGCGATGGTTTATCAGGATCGAATGGCCGCGAAGATCAGCTTTTCGTGAAGATGTAGTCCGTTTCCTGCCGCAACACCTCGCCTGGGCGCAGCACCGCGTTCGGAAAGCCCTCGTGATTGACCGCATCCGGCCAGACCTGCGTTTCGAGGCAGAAACCGGCGAACGGCCCGTATTTCCGACCGCCGATGCCTGCTACCGCTACGTCGAGCTTGAATCCCGCATAGAATTGCACGCCCGGTTCGGTGGTTCTAACCTCAAGCGAGACACCGGAATTGACGCTGCGCGCCAGTGCGACGGAGCGCTTGGCCGTGCGTTCCGTCGAAAGGCAGAAATTGTGATCGTAAAGCACCTGCTCGCCGCGTTCATCGAATCGCTTCATCGGGGCCATTTCGCGGAAGTCGAAAACCGTACCTTCGACGTTTCGGACCTCGCCGGTCGGGATTTGCTTCTCGTCAGTCGGTAGATAATGATCGGCAGCGATCATGATGTCGTGGCCGAGCGCATCTTCGCGGCCGTCGAGATTGAAATAGGCGTGCTGGCAGACATTGGCGAGCGTCGGCCGGTCGGTGGTCGTCTCGTAGACCACAGAAAACTCGCCATTGCCATGCACACGGTAGGTTGCCTGGACCGTGCAGTTGCCTGGATAGCCTGCGCGACCGTCCGGATCGACGATCTTCAAGACGACATAATCAACATCGTGTTCGACAATCGTCCAGTTGCGCTTGGCGATATTGTCGCTGCCGCCATGCAGATGCGAAACGCCCTTTTCATTGAGCTCGAGCTGATGGGCCCTGCCGTCGAGGGTAAACTTGCCGCCGCCGATGCGGTTGGCACAGCGGCCGGGCGTTGCACCAAAATAGGAGGAATGTGACGGATAGCTGGCAAAGTCGTCGAAGCCGAGCATGAGAGGCGCATCATGGCCGTCGAGCCGGAGATCCTGGATGACTGCCCCCCAAGACATGATCCTGGCTGTAAGGCCGCCGCCCCTGATTTCGACACGATGGACGGTTTCGCCATCCTTCGTCGTTCCGAAAACTTCCCGTTCAAGCTTTTCCGACATAGTTCGCAATCCCAAATCTGTATTGGTTTCAGGTCCGCGAACCTGCCTCCATTTGCCGAGGACCGCAACCATCAACACTAAAAGAAAACACCGCCGCAACAAGGTCAGCGGCGGGTGCAGTTCACTTTCTTGTACCGATCTCGTCGAGATTATAGGGCGTCGTCTGGTAGATTTCATTGATCCAATTGCCGAAGAGCAGATGCGCATGGCTGCGCCAGCGGTTCTGCGGCGCAAGCGACGGATCGTTATGCGGGAAATAGTTATGCGGCATCTTGATCGGCACGCCGGCATTCACGTCACGGAAATATTCGTCGGAAAGCGATGTTGAATCGTATTCAACATGATTGAACATGTAGAGCCGCTTGCCTTTTTCCTCATGCACGAGGCACACGCCCATCTCATCGGATTCCATGAGGACTTCGAGGGTTTCGGATCTGTCGATATCGGCGCGCCGGACCTCGGTCCAGCGCGATACGGGCACTTCGAAATTGTCGGAAAAGCCATTGAGGTAGACGGATGAAGGCTTGAGGTTCTTGTGCCGATAGACACCGAAGGCCTTTTCCTTCAGCTCGTATTTCGGAACCTTATGGAAATGGTAGATTGCCGCCATTGCGCCCCAGCAGACATTCATGCTCGAGTGAACGTTCGTCTCGGTCCAATCGAAGATCTTCTTCATCTCCGTCCAGTAGGTCACGTCCTCGTAAGGCAGGGTTTCGATCGGCGCGCCAGTGATGATGAAGCCGTCGAACTTGCGATGCCTTACCTCCTCCCAGGTCTGGTAGAAGGCGAGCAGGTGGTCTTCGGATGTGTTCTTGGCCCGATGGTTTCCAATGCGGACCAGCGAGAGCTCCACCTGAAGCGGCGAAGCGCCCACAAGGCGCGCCATCTGCAACTCCGTCTTGACCTTGTTCGGCATGAGATTGAGAAGCCCGATCTGCAAAGGGCGGATATCCTGACGGATCGCCGCCGTTTCGGTCATCACCCGCACGCCCTCATGAACGAGGGTCTCGAAAGCGGGCAGAGTATCGGGGATCTTGATGGGCATTGCGGTCACTCAGTCACAACAAAAGGTACCGGCAAATAAAAAACCGGCGGCGAGAGAATCGCTACCGGTCCGCACGCGGCCCTTTAGCGACTTATTTAACGTGGCTGCAAGCCGGCCGGCCAAATCACCACGGAAAACATTAAATAGCGCCGGAGCCCACGCGAATCAATCGCAATTCTGAAGGGCCGCGTTGAACCAAGGTAACTCACGCGTTAATGACTGGTAAAATCTGTTGATGGACAGGGCGGGTCACCATGTTAAGCAAGGATCATCATTGTCCGCATGGAAGGGCATAATGGCAGACGACGTCGAAGGCAGGCCGAGCATTCAAGGGCAGGATAGAGTAGGTTTCGAACTCAGCCTCGGATACCGCCTGAAACTGATGTTCGCGGCATTCTGGGATTCCAAAGTCCGCGGAAGGATTCTGCTTCTCGCCTCGATTCTGCTCGCCGTAATTCTGGCGACGGCCTATGGCCAGGTCATCTTGAACCGCTGGAACGCGCCGTTCTACGATTCCCTGCAGCGCCGCGACGTTGGCGAATTCTTCCATCAGCTCCAGGTCTTCGCGCTGATTGCCGGTTCGCTATTGCTCATGAACGTCGGCCAGGCGTGGCTCAACCAGATGACCGCGCTTTATATGCGCGAAGGGCTGACCCGTGACCTCGTGGATCATTGGCTGAAGCGCAAGCGTGCGCTGCGTCTCGCCTCAACCGGCCTGATCGGCGTAAACCCGGATCAGCGGCTGCATGAAGACGCCCGCAATCTTGCAGAAAGCACGACCGGCCTGACGCTCGGCCTCATCCAGTCGACGATCCTGCTCGTCAGTTTCATCGGCGTTCTCTGGGAGCTTTCGAGCGGTTTCGTCTTCCATTTTCGCACCTACGCCTTTGCCATTCCGGGCTATATGGTCTGGGCCGCGATCTTCTATGCGGCATCCGCCTCGATCCTCAGCCAGATCGTCGGCCGAAAGCTGGTGATATTGAATGCCGACCGCTTCTCCAAGGAAGCGGAGCTTCGCTTTTCGCTCATGCATGCCAACGAGAACATGCCGGCGATTACCGTGGCCCGCGGCGAGGAAAACGAACGTCGGCGGATCAATGAGGATATCACTTCGGTACTTGCCATCCTGAAGCGCCTGACCATGGCCAACACCAACCTCACCTGGGTTTCTGCCGGCTACGGCTGGCTGGTCATCGTCGTCCCGATCATCGTCGCGGCTCCCGCCTATTTTTCGGGGAGCCTGACCTTCGGCGAGTTGATGATGTCCGTCGGCGCCTTCAACCAGGTCAATACCGCCCTGCGCTGGTATGTTGCTAATTTCGCCGCGATCGCCGAGTGGCGCGCGACGCTGATGCGCGTGACGGATTTCCGCCATGCCTTGCACGGCATGGACGAGCCCATCAATCCGAAGAATGCGATCGCCTACGAGGATAACGCGGATACGCTAACCCTGAAGAATCTCATGATCGCCGCCAAGCTCGGCGAAGAGATCGATCTGTGCGGCGGCTTTGCCGTCCGCGAGACGGATGTCACGATCAGGGCCGGCGAGAAGGTCATGATCAACGGCGATCACAATGTGAACCGCAAGCTGCTGTTCCAGGCGCTTGCCGGCCTCTGGCCCTGCGGCAGCGGCAAGATAGGGTTGCCGCCCACCGACGGGATGCTTTTCGTTCCAGAGGTGGCCTATGTGCCCGGTGGCACGTTGCGCGAAGCGCTGTCCTTTCCCGAACCGGTGGACACCTACAAGAGCGAGGACGTCGAAGCAGCGCTCAAGAAAGCCGGCCTTGGCCACCTCATTGCGCGTCTCGATAGACGGGCCCGCTGGGACAAGATACTTGACTCCGATGAGCAGAAGGCGATCGGCTTTGCCCGCCTGCTGCTGGCGCGGCCGCGCTGGATCATCTTCGACGAAGTGCTGGAGGGCCTTGAGCCGGAATGGCAATCAACCCTGATGGCACTGCTGACGACGCTGTCCGATTCCACCATGATTTATATCGGACGGTCTGAGGCCTACCTCGAAACCTTCAATCCACGTACATTGCATTTGCATCCACTGGCGGCCAAGATCGACCAGCCGGCCCTTCCGGCAGCGGGAACTGGCACGGCACACGCACCTGCGCCGGTCGTTTGAGCATTCGCAGTGCCACGCGTCGAAGCAAGGACAGACAGGGCCTGCGCGACGTCTGAAACGATGAGCGAGACAGAATCGCATCAACCCTCGAGCCGCTAGCCCTCCAGCTCCTCGCGCAGCATTTCAAGCTCCAGCCATTCTTCTTCCATCTTCGTCAGGCTGTCGCGCAACTTTTCCATTTCCGCCGCAAGCCGGTTGAAGGTGGCAGTATCTTTGCTGAAGAGATCGGGGTCGGCCATCTTTGCTTCGCGCCTGGCGATTTCAGCTTCTGCCTTGGCCATTTCCTTGGGCAGGGTCTCGAGCGCGAATTTCTGCTTGTAGGAGAGCTTGCCTTTGCCCCTGGAGACATCTGCCACGCCCGCAGCAGTCCCGGTTTTCGGCTTCTCCGTGGCCTTGTCGGCTTGCTTGCGCTCCTCCATTGCGCCCTTGCGCTGGGCAAGCATGTCGGAATAGCCCCCGGCATATTCGATCCAGCGTCCATCAGGCGCGTCGGGGACGGCGGGTGCGATGGTCGAGGTCACCGTGCGGTCGAGGAAGTCGCGGTCGTGGCTCACGAGGATGACCGTGCCCGGGAAGCCGGCGACGATTTCCTGCAGCAGGTCCAGCGTCTCGAGATCGAGGTCGTTGGTCGGTTCATCGAGGATCAGAAGATTGGTCGGGCGCGCGAGGATACGCGCCAGCATCAGCCGCGCGCGCTCACCGCCTGACAGGTTCTTGATCGGCGTGCGCGCCTGCTCCGGCTGGAACAGGAACTCCTTCATATAGCCGGTGACGTGCCGTTGCTCCCCGTTCACAAGCAGGTTCTCGCCGCGCCCGTCGGTCAGGTAGTGCGCGAGCGTATCCTCCAGATCGAGATCTTCGCGCTTTTGGTCGAGCGTTGCGATCTCGAGATTGGTCCCGAGCTTCACCGTGCCGCTGTCTGGCGCGAGCTGTCCCGTCAGCATCTTCAGAAGCGTCGTCTTGCCCGCGCCGTTTGGTCCGACCAGACCGATGCAATCGCCGCGATTGACGCGGATCGAGAAGGGCGCAACGATTTGGCGGTCACCGAAGGTCTTGGTGATCTTTCTCGCTTCGATCACCAGCTTGCCGGATTCCTGCGCCTCGGACACGGAAGCCTGCACGGTCCCCTGCGGCCCCTTGTGGCCACGATACTGCGAACGCATGGTCTGCAACTCGCCGAGGCGGCGCATATTGCGCTTGCGACGCGCGGTTACGCCGTAGCGCAGCCAGTGCTCCTCGCGTTCGATCGCCTTGCCGAGCTTGTGCTGCTCCAGTTCTTCCGCCTCGAGCACCTGGTCACGCCAGGTTTCGAAATGGGCAAAGCCGCGGTCGAGCCGCCGCGACATGCCCCGGTCGAGCCAGACGGTCGCCGTCGAGACCCTTTCGAGGAAACGGCGGTCGTGGGAAATCAGGACCAGCGCGCTGCGGCTCTTTTGGAGTTCGCCCTCCAGCCATTCGATGGTCGGAAGGTCGAGATGGTTCGTCGGCTCATCAAGCAGGAGAATATCCGGCTCAGGCGCCAGCACGCGGGCAAGCGCGGCACGTCGCGCTTCGCCGCCGGAAAGCTTCTTCGGATCCTCATCGCCCGTGAGACCGAGATGCGAAAGGAGGTAGGTCACGCGATAAGGGTCATCACCCGGTCCCAAACCGGCTTCGGCATAAGCCTGCACCGTATTGAAACCGGCAAAATCCGGAGCCTGCTCCAAGTAACGCACCGTCGAGGATGGATGGCGGAACACCTCGCCTGATTGTGCTTCAACGATCCCTGCGGCAATCTTCAGAAGGGTCGATTTGCCCGAGCCGTTACGGCCGACCAGACAGATCTTGTCGCCCGGCTCGACCTGCAGATTCGCGCCGGCCAAGAGAGGCGTTCCGCCGAAGCGTAGGAAGATATCGTAGAGTTTCAGGATGGGAGGGGCCAAAAATCAGACTCCGGAAAAATCATCAGGGCGGGCAAGGACGATCGCCCGGCCGCTGCCGAGCGTGAAACGGACCTTGCCTTGTGCAATGTTGGAAATGGTACGCGAGGAGCCGAAGGGCAAATGAAAATCGATGAGCGGATAGCGGGCGTTCTCGATGAAAAGACCATGCAGCTCGCTGAAGCCGGATACCGAAAACAGGCTGTTCCTCGGCAAATCGAGCTCGATCGTACCGGCGATAAGCGGCACGGCCTCCTCCGTTCCGGAGGTCAACAGAATGTCGAAGCCCTGTTCGGCAAGGCTGACGGCGTAAAGCAGGTGCTGCAACGCGTGGTCCGAGCGCTCTCCGCCGAGCGCACCGGCAAGGACAAGTCGCCGTGCGCCACGGGCAATCGCCTCCGACACGGCGATTTCACCATCCGTTGCGGCCTTGGCGGCCGGGTAGGGCTGTTTCGGGACGTGCGGAAATGCCCCCTCCAGATCCGGCGGTGTCGAGTCGAAATCCCCGACCCAAAGCTCAGGCACGACGCCCAGCGCTGCTGCATGCCGCATCCCGCCGTCGGCGGCGATGAAGCGGCTGCCTGAAACGGCAGAACGCAGGCGCTCGGTCAGGCTGAGTTCGCCGCCGAGCAGGATCGTGAAAGTGGATTGGCTCATCGCATTGCCCATAGCGCAAAGCAGGGGCCAAGGGAAAGGGTCTACCGTCAGCGTGCTTGCCCTTGTCATAAGGCCGTCATGGCGATACATCTGCCGACGCTCTAACGGGGTGCCTGGACGTCCGCAAGGATACCGGCTGAGAGGCATTAAGCCAACCCGCGGAACCTGATCCGGATAACACCGGCGGAGGGATTAGACGCGTGACATTCGCCAACGCCCTTTTCCCGTTCAAAAGTAACCCAAGGAGGAGGCGCGCCATGTCCGGCCGCACATCGATTATCCCTTCGCTGACCGCAGCGTTTTTCGCCGCGACGCTCGGCGTGTCTGCCGCGCACGCCGCGCAAAAGACACTCACCATATACACGTATGAAAGCTTCACGTCCGAATGGGGACCCGGCCCGAAAGTCAAGGCCGCTTTCGAAAAGACATGCGGTTGCACGGTCAATTTCGTCAGTGTTGCCGACGGCGTCGCGCTGCTTTCGCGCTTGAAGCTCGAGGGAGCTTCCACCAGGGCTGACGTCGTCCTCGGCATCGACACGAACCTCGTGACAGAAGCCAAGGAGACCGGCCTTTTCGACGCAAGCGGCGTCGATGTCAGCGCGCTCAAGGTGCCGGGCGGCTTCGTGGACGAGGTCTTCGTTCCATACGACTACGGTCACTTCGCGATCATCTACGACAGGCAAACGATCAAGCACCCGCCTCAGAGCATGAAGGATCTGGTCGAAGGTGATCCTTCGCAAAAGATTGTCATCGAGGATCCACGAACCTCGACGCCGGGCCTCGGCCTGCTGTTGTGGGTCAAATCGATTTACGGCGACAAGGCGGCGGAAGCCTGGAACAAGCTCAAGAACCGCATCCTGACCGTCACGCCCGGGTGGTCGGAGGCCTATGGCCTGTTCACCAAGGGAGAGGCGCCGATGGTGCTGTCCTACACCACATCCCCTGCCTATCACATGGTGACTGAAAATACCGATCGCTACCAGGCCGCAGCTTTCTCGGAGGGCCATTATATCCAGATCGAGGTCGCTGGCCTATTGAAGAATGCACCCGAGAAGGATCTCGCCCGCGACTTCCTGAAGTTCATGGTGACGCCGGGCTTCCAGGATACCATCCCAACGAACAACTGGATGATGCCCGTTTCCGCAACGTCCACGCCGCTGCCGGATGCCTTCAGCGCGCTCGTCAATCCGGCAAAGACCTTCCTGATGAGCCCCGACGAAGTCGCCAGGAACCGCAGGGCCTGGATCGACGAGTGGCTTGCGGCGATGAGCATGAACTGATGCTCGAGACCGCAGCCGAACGACGGCGTGCATTGACCGGCGGGGCAATCAGCCTCGCCGCCATCGCGCTCTTTGTCGGCCTTGCAGCGGTCTCGTTGTTTTTTTCCGGGGGCAGCGCGGCAATCCTCGGCATTGTTCTCGATCCTTATATTCTGCGTGTGCTGCGCTTCACGATGCTGCAGGCGCTGCTTTCGACCGCACTTTCCATCGCCTTTGCGATTCCGGTCGCACGCGCGCTCGCCCGCCAGCCGCATTTTGCCGGGCGGGTGTGGATCGTCCGTCTGATGGCGGTTCCCATGGGGCTGCCGGTACTGATCGGAGCACTCGGCTTGATCGGGATATGGGGCAGGCAGGGGATGTTGAACTCGCTGCTGATGAAGGTCGGGCTCGACGAACCGGTCAGCATCTATGGGCTGACCGGCATCCTTCTCGCCCATATCTTCTTCAACCTGCCGCTTGCCTGTCGCCTGATGCTTGCAGGTCTCGAACGCGTGCCCGCCGAATACTGGCTGATGGCAAGCGGCCTCGGCATGCGGTCCGGCTCGGTCTTCCAGTTTGTCGAATGGCCGGCGATCCGCCAGCTCATTCCCGGGATAGCCGGCTTGATCTTCATGCTGTGCGCCACCAGCTTCACGTTGGTGCTGATCCTCGGTGGCGGCCCTGCAGCAACCACGATCGAGGTCGCGATCTACCAGTCGCTCCGTTTCGATTTCGACCCCGGCCGCGCAATCGCCTTGTCGCTCCTTCAGATCGCGCTGACGGCGATGATCCTCGGTGCGATGGCATTTATTCCGCGGATCGGAGATGAGGGCCTTACCGAAGGCAGAAGCATCAAGCGGCTCGATGGCAAAAGCCCGCGCGCCAGACTGGCCGACGGTCTGCTCTTGCTGATCGCCGTGCTTTTCCTCGGCCTTCCGCTGGTGTCGATCATCGCCGCCGGGTTGGACGCCGATCTCATAAAGCTGCTGCAGGAGCCGATCTTCTGGCAGTCAGCCGGGATGAGTTTTGCGATCTCGCTTTCGGCGGCCCTCTTCTCGATCGTCCTTTCGATGGCCATGATTCGTGCCCGGCATGCAATCGTATCGAAGAGGCGGCGCGACGTTGCCGACAGGATCTTTTTTTCAGCCATGGGCGGCGCATCGTCGATGGTCCTGCTCGTGCCGCCAATCGTACTGGCAACCGGCTGGTTCATGGCACTGCGTGCTTTCGGCGATGCGACGCGCTTTGCGGCCCTGCTCGTCGTTCTCATCAATATGCTGATGGCACTTCCCTTTGTCATGCGCGTGCTGGAGCCGGCCTATCTCGTGCATCAGCGCCGGACGCAGAAACTGGCCGCAAGCCTTGGGATTACAAGCCTAGCTCGATTGAGATTCATCGATTGGCCGGCCTTGAAGAAGCCGCTGCTCACCGCCTTGTCGTTCGCCATGGCGCTCTCGCTCGGCGATCTCGGGGCCGTTGCCCTCTTCGGCTCCGAAGGCTTTGTCACATTGCCCTGGCTCATCTACAGCCGCATGGGCAGCTACCGGACGAACGATGCCGACGGCCTTGCGCTGATCCTCGGTCTCATTTGCCTGCTGCTGACAATCGCCGGAACGGCCGGCGAGCCGAGACGGGAGAATGGCGATGGCGAGCGCTGATCAGGACGAGATCGAAATGCAGGACGTGCGCCTGGTGCTCGGCACGCACGCCTTCTGTTTCGATTGCCGTCTGCCGGCCGGCCGGATCGTCGCGGTGAGCGGCCCTTCCGGCGCCGGTAAGTCAACCTTTCTCAATCTCCTTGCCGGTTTTGAACGGCCTGACAGCGGCCGCGTCCTGATGCACGGTGCCGATGTAACGGCCGCCTATCCGGCCGAACGTCCAGTCTCGGTCGTCTTCCAGGACAACAATCTCTTTGCCCATCTGGATGTCTTTACCAATATCGGACTGGGAATCGATCCGGCGTTGAAGCTTGGCGCCGAAGATCGCAGAGAAATTTCCCGGGCGCTTGAGAAGGTCGGCCTGGCCAGTTTCGAACGCCGAATGCCCGCAACGCTTTCCGGTGGAGAACGGCAGCGAGCCGCATTTGCGCGCGCGCTTGTGCGAAAGCGCGCCGTTCTGCTGATGGATGAACCTTTTGCAGCACTTGACCCGGGCCTGCGCGCAGGCATGAGCGAACTGCTGCTTGGTTTGCACATGGAGACCGAAAACACGGTGATCATCGTTTCGCATGATCCCGACGAAGTGCGCCGCATCGCCGATTTCGGCGTCTTTATCGATAAAGGCGCGATTGTTCTTGCCGCGCCACTCACCGAGTATCTCGCGCGGGAAGATATGCCCGCGCTGAGGCGATTTCTGCACGGTTGACGAATCTCATAATTGCGATGGCACTTTCGCCACAATTTCATCCGAGCGAAAGATCCACCGTTGGACGCCACGCTTGCTAAAATACAACGGCGCTACAATTAAACAGAGTCTCGCTATGCAACCGATGCGGAAATCAGTTACAGCAGTAGCGTGTGTCTTCCCGCTTTGCAGTGCGAGAACCGGGATGGACGACTGTTGAACCCCGTTGGAAGCGGCCGGATCGGACATGCGGCAAACCGGCCGAAAAGCAAGATGACTCGGAGAGCCAGGCTGGACAGCATGACGACGTGGAAACGCCCTGTGCCCTCCAGTGACGTGTTTTCTGCGCCATACCGGTGGAGCCGCCATGCGCTGCTGGTGTCTGCGGCGGCAGTCGCGCTCAATGGCTGCCAGTCGATCCTCGAGCAATCCTATCAGCCGACGGTCTCTCCCTCTTCCAGCCCGCAGATCGTCGATGAAGTGCAAAAGAATGATCCGCGTGCCGCCATGGGCGCGCGCGAACATCCGCGTATCGTTGCCAGCTACGGCGGCGAATACAAGGACGCCAAGACTGAACGCCTCGTTGCGCGCATTGCCGGTGCGCTGACGGCGGTATCGGAGAATCCGAGCCAGTCCTACCGAATCACGATCTTGAATTCGCCTGCAATCAACGCTTTCGCGCTGCCGGGCGGTTATCTCTATGTAACCCGTGGGCTGCTGGCGCTTGCCAACGACGCTTCCGAGGTCGCCGCCGTGCTGTCGCATGAAATGGGCCACGTTACGGCCAATCACGGCATCGAACGCCAGAAGCGCGAAGAGGCGGAGGTCATTGCGAGCCGCGTGGTGGCCGAGGTTTTGTCGAGCGACATCGCCGGCAAGCAGGCGCTTGCCCGCGGCAAGCTGCGTCTCGCCGCCTTCTCGCGCCAGCAGGAACTGCAGGCCGATGTGATCGGCGTCCGCATGCTCGGCGAAGCGGGCTACGATCCTTACGCCGCCACTCGCTTCCTCGATTCCATGGCGGCCTATAGCCGCTTCATGTCCGCCGATCCCGAGGCCGACCAAAGCCTGGACTTCCTTTCGAGCCACCCGAACTCGGTGCAGCGTATCGATCTTGCGCGCAATCACGCCCGCGCCTTTGGCCAGGAAGGGACGGTCGGTGACAAGGGCCGGGGCTATTATCTCGATGGCATCGACGGTCTTCTCTATGGCGACAGTCCGGAGGAGGGCTATGTTCGCGGCCAGACCTTCCTGCACGGCGGTCTCGGCATTCGCTTCGACGTGCCGCCGGATTTCAGCATCGACAATAAGGTCGAGGCCGTCATGGCAACCGGGCCGGGAGACGTGGCCATCCGCTTCGACGGCGTTGCCGACAGCGACAACCAAAGCTTGACAAACTATATATCGAGCGGCTGGGTCACCGGCCTCGATCCTTCGACGATCCGACCGATCACCGTCAACGGCATGGAAGCGGCAACGGCCCGTGCAACCGCGGATCGATGGGATTTCGACGTGACCGTGGTGCGCAATAATTCGCAGATCTTCCGCTTCCTGACGGCGGTTCCAAAGGGCAGTGCCGCCTTGCAGCAGACAGCAGAGGTGTTGCGGGCCAGCTTCCGCCGCATGACACCGCAGGAGGCGGCAACGCTGAAGCCTCTGAGGATCCGGGTCATCAGCGTGCGTCCCGGCGAAAACGTCGCAACGCTGGCGGCGCGTATGCTAGGCACGGATCGCAAACTCGATCTCTTCAAGCTGATCAATGCCCTGCCAACGGGCGCCACTGTCTCGCCAGGCGACCGCGTGAAGATCATTTCCGAATAAAAAAGAACCCGGCTTTCGCCGGGCCAGTTCGTGCTGCTGGAAGTAAGAGCTTTAGGCGTGAGCCGCCATGTGGGGATCGGCACTGACAAGAGCGCTGCGCAACTTTTCCATGGCGCGGCTTTCGATCTGGCGGACGCGTTCCTTGGAGATTCCAAGATCGGCCCCGAGTTCCTCGAGCGTTGCGCCTTCTTCGGCAAGGCGGCGTGCCGCAATGATCTTCATCTCGCGCTCGTTGAGATGTTTCAGCGCCGATGTCAGCCAGATGCGGCGACGTTCGCCGTCAATCATGTTGGAAACCTGCTCGTCCGGCAACGGATCGTCACTGACGAGGAAATCCATCTTCTCCGCGCTGTCGGCATCGCCGGAAACCGAGGGCGCCTGCAGCGAGGCGTCATTGCCGGACAAGCGCGCATCCATCGTCTGGACGTCGGCAAGACTGACACCCAGGGCAGCAGCGATCTCCTGATGGATGGATTGAAGGGTAAGATGCGAGTCGCCTCTGGCAAGTTTGGCGCGTAGACGGCGCAGATTGAAGAAGAGAGCCTTTTGGGCGGAGCTCGTACCGCCGCGGACAATGGACCAGTTGCGCAGGATGTAATCCTGGATCGATGCGCGTATCCACCAGCTTGCGTAGGTGGAAAAGCGTACCTCACGCTCCGGCTCGAAGCGGGCAGCCGCTTCGAGGAGGCCGACATAACCTTCCTGGACAAGATCGCTCATCGGCAGACCGAAATTGCGAAACTTGCCCGCCATCGAAATGACGAGACGCATGTGAGCCATCGCGATCTGGTTGCGGGCGCCGCGATCCTCATTGTCCTTCCAGCGAATGGCCAGATCATGTTCTTCTTCACGAGCAAGATAGGGAGCCGCCATGGCGATTTTGATCATGCGCCGGTCTGCAGACATGTTCTTCATATCGGTCTCCTAAAAAATCAGGCCTCGCGCCCTTGAAAGAAAACAAACAGGTTACTCCCGGACCAAGCCCGCCCGGATCAAATCCAGTGTGTGAATGCATAAAAGGCCCCGCTCCTGGATTTTTCAGGAGGAGGCCCTATCTCTTTGTCATAGGCAGGTAAGGGTGGACCTCTTTCTTCAAGTTGCCGGCCTGGCAAATTGTGGAAGGCATGATCCGCTCCTCATCGAACGTTGACAGGAATGCGAACGTTCGATCAGGCAGCTATTTCCTGATGCAATCCGCACATTCTGTGTCTAAACGCGGCTGAGCGGAAAAAGTTCCATAAAAAAACCCGGCACGTGGGCCGGGCTTTTTATTAAGGAAAACAAGGCAGTATCAAGCGGCTTCGTCCTGCGAATCGTCTTCTTCGATTGCCTTGCCGCGCTTCGGACCCTTGTTGAGATTCATCTCGACGAGACGGACAGCCTCGGTTTCAGACATCTTGTTCACGGCCGCAATTTCACGCGCCATGCGATCGAGTGCCGCTTCATAGAGCTGACGCTCGGAATAGGACTGCTCCGGCTGATTGTCAGCGCGATAGAGATCGCGAACGACTTCTGCGATGGAAATCAGGTCACCGGAATTGATCTTGGCATCATATTCCTGTGCACGGCGGGACCACATGGTACGCTTGACACGTGCCTTGCCCTGCACAACCTTCAGGGCGCGCTCGACGAAATCGGTTTCTGAAAGCTTGCGCATACCGATGCTCATTGCCTTGGCAACGGGGACTTTCAGGCGCATCTTGTCTTTCTCGAAATCGATAACGAAAAGCTCGAGCTTCATGCCGGCGACTTCTTGCTCTTCGATGGCCGTAATGTTACCGACGCCGTGAGCGGGGTATACGATCGATTCACCGGTCTTGAAGCCGTGGCGTGCTGCTGAAGGTTTTTTCTGCTGGATCGTCATGCTAATCAAAAACTCCCTGTTACGCGTCCGGCAGCGGCCGGAGCCGGGTCAGTCAGGCCCGGATGAGACGGATCAGCTCCGTCGGGTGACTTCACTCTGGTCCCACCAGACAGAAGCAAAAGATCTCCCTGCGCGCGATCAATGATCGAACAGCTCAAGGCGTTGATATCTCACGGGGAACCGCGTACGGATTTCTTTTGCTTTCGTGGTGGTTTTGGGCACGCTTCGTGCCTCAAATGGATCAGTATGGCAAACCTATCATAAAAATATGAGGAAATCAATAATTTGCTTAACATGAGTCATGCGGGCCACACATGGCACCCATATCAACACATCATTTTATAAACGTTTACGCTCGGCTTCGGCTCCGTTTTCAACCCTCTGCCGGCCAGATAATCGTCAATCGCCCGAACCTGGTTTTTCGCTGAAGTACTTCTCGAACTTGCCGGGCTGTCCGTCCATCTCCTTGGCTTCCGCCATCGGTTCTTTCTTGACCGTGATGTTGGGCCAGCTGCTGGCATATTCAGCATTGATCTTGAGCCACTTGTCGAGCCCAGGCTCTGTATCCGGCTTGATGGCCTCGGCAGGACATTCCGGTTCGCAGACGCCGCAGTCGATGCACTCATCCGGGTGGATGACGAGGAAATTTTCGCCCTCATAGAAGCAGTCGACAGGGCAGACTTCGACGCAGTCGGTATATTTGCAGCGGATGCAATTGTCGGTCACGACATAGGTCATGAAGAACTCCAGGATTTTTACGCAAGCGGGGCCGGGCAACCTGGAACGTCGCGCCTTTCCCCTGGCCGGAGGACAGCGTGGACAGGCTTTGGCGGCAAGCACACTGTCCGGCAAGTTGACTGTGACGTATCGGCTTTGTGGTCGAATTTCAAGAATAAACGATCTGCCGATCAGGTCCTGATGGACAGAGTTTTCTAATCCTCGTCCGAGATCAGCCTGTCTACTGCGCGCCGCTCTTTTTTTGTCGGCCGGCCGGCGCCGGTCGAACGGACGGCCTGCTCGTAGGGGGTGAGACGTTTTGTCTCACCTTGGGGCGGCGTCAGATCCTCGTAAAGTAGTTTTGCCTCTTCGAATGGCCCGCGCCGCTCGCCCGATGCCTTCACGATCAGAACCACGTCCCGTCGATCGAGCGCCAGCTCGACGCGGTCACCCGCCTTCACCGTCTGGCTGGGTTGTTGTACGCGCTCGCCATTGATGCGAACGTGGCCCGACTGGATGTGGCCTTGCGCCAGGGAGCGTGATTTCACCATGCGCGTGAAGAACAGCCACTTGTCGATGCGCTGACGCGAACCGCTTCCTGGCTGTGTCTCCCCGCTCATCGGCTACTTCTTCATCTGCTCCTTCAAGGCAGCGAGCTTTGCGAAAGGAGAATCCGGATCGATCGGTTTTTCCTTGCGTGGCGGCTTTGCCTCGAAGCGCAACGGCTGCGAGCCGTTGCGATTGTTGTTTCGGTCGTTGCGATCCTTGCGGTCATTGCGATCCTTGCGGTCGCCGCGATCTTGACGATCCCCCCGCTGCTCGTTGCGATCGCCACGGGCCTGGTTCGGCTTGCCTGCGTCGCGGCCGCGTTCGTGGCGTTTGCCGTCCCGGCTTTCGCCACGATTGCCTTCTGCTGCTTCACCCCCGCCCTGACGGCGGTTGCCCTGCTGCTGACGGTCCCCGCCGCGACGTTCCCCCGCACCGCGTGCCTGACGATGGTTGTCGTTGCGTCCGCCAAGGCGCCACAGCAGGACAGGTTTCGGTTCGACAGGCTCTGCCGCTTCTGCAGGTTCGGCCGCGGATGCTTCGGCCGCCGCCGGTTCGACAGCAGGTTTTTCTTCTGCAGCCGGCGCCACGGAAGCCGCTTCTTCCGATGTGCTGTCGGCATCGTCGTGATCGGCCTTGTCGGCGACCTCTTCGCCAGAGGTTTCGGCTGCCGGGGTCGTGGAAGCATCCTGGGTAGCAAGATGAGCTGCCGCATCCTCGGCCGTCACGGCATCGGCACGGTAGCCGAGACCCTTGAGGATCTCTTCCATGTCCTCCAGCGTCGCGCCGAGAATCGAGAGCATCGCGGTGGTGGTCGTGAAGCGGCGGCCATCATAAGCGCCTTCGGGCCGGTTCGCCTGGCCCGGCTTCCACTGCAGCAACGGACGGATGATGTCGGCAAGCCGTTCCAGAATATCGATGCGAACGGCGCGCTTGCCGAGAAAACGGAAGCCGGCGAGCTTATAGAACGTGCGCTCGAAGCCCGGATCGGTCACGACGGACGTGCGGCCTGCCGCCAGCACCGGAATGAGGTCGCCGTAGCCAGGTTTTTCGAGCCCGTCATTTTTGAGGGCCCAAAGCAGCGTGATGAGCTCAGCCGGAGCCGGCTTCAAAAGCGCCGGGACGAAAATGTGGTAGGCGCCGAAGCGAACACCATATCGGCGCATGGAAGCGCGAGCGTCCTGATCCAGCGACTTCACCTCTTCGGTCACATCGCGGCGGAACAGCACGCCGAGATTTTCGACGAGCTGGAAGGCGAGGCCCTTGGCAAGGCCCTGCAGATCCTCCGCACGCGAGAGATCATCGAGCGGCTTCAAGACCATGCTGATGTGGTGATTGACGAAGCGCTCGACGCGGGCAGCGACGTGCTCGCGCGCGTTTCCGGTCAGCTGTTCGTCGGCAAGCAGGATGACGCGAGGACGCATGACGTGCTCGCTGCCAGCAAGGCGCGCAACCGGATCGCCAAGCCACCGGATGAGGCCGTCGGCACTGATCGCCAGATCGCTGTTGCCTGCAGCATGGAGGCGCGCGGCGCGTGCCTCGAACTCCAGGGCAAGCGCCTTTTGCGAAGCCGTTTGGATCGCCTTGGCGTCCGAACCGTCCGCACCCGAAATTGGGGTAAACCGGAATCCGGACAACTGCCCCACATGATGTCCTTCAACAAAGACATCGCCATTCACACTGATTTCAGCTTCCAGCATCGCATTCTCTCTCAGGCGCTTCATGAGCACAGATGTCCTGCGATCAACAAAGCGTTTCGTCAACCTTTCATGTAACGCATCGGACAATCGATCCTCGATTTCCCGCGTCTTTTCCTGCCAGTGTGTCGGATCGGCAAGCCATCCGGGTCGATTCGACACATAAGTCCATGTTCTTATCTGCGCGATTCGCGCCGAAAGCGTGTCAATTTCGCCATCCGTGCGATCGGCCCTTTGCACCTGCTCGGCGAGAAACTGCTCGTTCACCGTGCCATAGCGCACAAGATCGGAAAAGAGCGTCGAGATCAGGTCGGCATGTTGTGCTGGGGTGATACGCCGATAATCGGGCAGCGCGCAAGTTTCCCAAAGCTTCTCCACGCGCTGCGGATTTGTAGCCAGATCAATGATTTCCGGATAACGCGTCAGATGTTCAAGCGCTTGCTGGTCGACGGCGGGCAAGGCCCGCGTCAAACCTTCAGCGCTCGGCGGCCGTTCAAGACTCGCCCGCAATGATTGTATCGACGAAAAATCAAGCTCTTTCGACCGCCACTGCAAGACTCTGACATTTTCGAACTCGTGCGCCTCTATCCGCTGCGCCAGTTCCTCATCGAACGGGTGCACCTGGCCTGTTACCCCGAATGTGCCGTCACGGACGTGGCGGCCGGCACGTCCGGCAACCTGGCCGAGTTCGGCAGGATTGAGATTGCGGAACTGGTAGCCGTCGAATTTGCGGTCCTGCGCAAATGCCACGTGATCGACATCGAGATTGAGACCCATGCCGATCGCATCGGTTGCGACGAGATATTCGACATCGCCGGCCTGATAGAGCGCAACTTGAGAATTTCGGGTGCGGGGGCTCAAAGCACCGAGGACAACCGCAGCACCGCCTCGCTGGCGGCGGATCAATTCGGCAATGGCGTAGACCTCATCTGCCGAAAAGGCGACGATAGCCGAGCGTTGAGGAAGACGGGTGATCTTCTTTTGACCCGCGTAGATGAGGTGCGAAAGCCGCGGCCTCTCAACGACCGTGATTCCCGGCAGCAGTTGCTGCAGGATCGGCCGCATCGTGTCGGCGCCGAGAAGCAGCGTTTCGTCGCGGCCGCGCAAATGCAGGATACGGTCGGTGAAGATGTGGCCGCGCTCGAGGTCGCCTGCAAGCTGGACTTCATCGATCGCGACAAAGGCGGCCCCGGTTTCGCGCGGCATGGCTTCGACCGTGCAAACCGAAAAGCGCGCAGTCGGCGGCGAGATCTTCTCCTCGCCGGTCACCAGGGCAACATTTTGCACTCCCACCTTTTCGACGACACGCGTATAGACTTCACGTGCCAGCAAACGCAGCGGCAGGCCGATCACGCCGGTGCCGTGCGCTACCATGCGCTCGATGGCGTAGTGGGTCTTGCCCGTATTGGTGGGGCCGAGCACCGCGGTCACGCCGCGCCCGCTCCGTATCATGGGCTGCGATGTCAGTGTCATTGTCCATGCAAGTGAGGCGGCGAGCCTCGTGGTCAAGTGCGCTTACGTTTCCGAAGCAGACAACACATGGACAGCCGCCCGGCCAAACGCAAGGGCCGTTTTTTAAAATGAGCTGCAAACTTGATTCAGGAAATGCCGCTAAGTGACTGTTTTAGGATTCGGAACAGCGTGAGAACGAATCAGCGACGAATCGGTGACTCGCGGTGATTCAGCTTTTGTTCACGGCTAAGTATTGGTTTTGAATCGGTTTTTCCTACTAGATGCTGAATCGGCATCAGAGCCTGCAAAGCTCGAAAACGCCGCTTGGGTCAAGGTTTTTGCCAAGAACAGACGTCGAGGAGAAATCGCCGGCAAACTGCCCGGAATAGATGCTCCGGCCCCATCCGGAACTTTCGGGCGGCGGATCGCAACGGTGACGATGCTTGCGGTTTCGGAAGCCGGATCATATCCGACCAGCGCCTTCACGCGATCGGATTAACACCTCGATCAAATCCGGAACGAATCGCTGACGAATCAGCGACATCGTAATTTTCCCGGTTCGTTCACCACAAGATGTTGTATTGTAATTGAATTTTAACCACAGAAACATTGCAGAGCGTTGCTTGCTCGGCGCTGCCATCGACAGTCCCCGTTAACGCTTGAGGTTTTCTCGAACAGTGTCTCAAGCAGAAGACCTTGATCGTTTTGCATATTGCGGAGCTTAGCCGGGAACAAAAATGGCGGTTGCGTGTTTATTGTCCATTCGGACTCACGATGAGTTGAAGGAATCGCAACATGCTCGGAACGATACTTCTCATTATCATTATTCTGCTTTTGATTGGTGCTCTCCCGAACTGGGGATACAGCCGTGGTTGGGGATATGGACCTTCCGGTGGTTTGGGGCTAGTTCTCATCATTATTATTATTCTTGTCTTAATGGGCCGGATCTAACGGCAGGTAACTGGGAGTGAAGTCATGATGAAAAAAATTGCGATTGTAGGCGCCCTTGTGGGCGCCCTTGCATCCTGCACGCCGACGGAGAGGGGGACGGCCATTGGCGCTGGTACCGGTGCAATCATTGGTGGTGCTGTGAGCGATAGCTGGGGCGGCGCTGCCGTCGGTGCAGTGGCTGGCGGCCTCGCTGGCGCTCTCATCGGCCAGTCCGTGGAACGGCGCGGCTACTGCGTCTATCGCGACCGATATGGCCGCCGCTACGAAGCACGCTGCCCGCGAAGCTACTAAGTATTGGCGGGACGGAATGGAAACGGGCGCGTCGGCGCCCGTTTTTTGTTGCGCGTCGTCAACAGCATGTTGACGATCGGTCGCGAAAGTCAAATCTACTCCACGAATGCGATGAGGCGCATATTCCTTCCATAGCACGGCAACGATTGCCGTTTACGCAAAGGAATGCTCCCATGGCCCAGATCATCTTGAATACCGCTGTCGCCGTTCTGGTTGCGTCAGCGTTTCTCATGACCGCCTCTGGCGCGCTTTCCGGCGGCGACATGCGTCGGCAAAGAGTACCAGTCAGGGTAAAAATCAGGCGTGCGCGCAGCAACTAAACGAAGAACTGCCCACCGTTGGCCGAAAGGGTCGAGCCGGTTATAAAGCCGGCGTCGTCGGAGATGAGAAATGCAACGCAGCGCGCGACTTCCTCCGGTTCGCCAAGACGCCCGACGGGAATCTGGGGAATGATCCGCTCGTTGAGCACCTTCTCGGGAACGGCGAGGACCATTTCCGTGCCGATATAGCCAGGGCAGACGGCGTTCACGGTAATGTTCTTTGCTGCGCCCTCCTGGGCAAGTGCTTTCGTAAAGCCGAGATCGCCCGCCTTTGCGGCCGAATAGTTCACCTGGCCCATCTGACCCTTTTGGCCGTTTATGGACGAGATGTTGACGATGCGTCCGAAGCTGCGGTCGCGCATCCCGCCCCACACGTGGTGCGTCATGTTGAAAAGGCCGGTAAGGTTCGTATTGATGACCTCATGCCATTGCTGCGGCGTCATTTTGTGAAACATTGCATCGCGCGTGATGCCGGCATTGTTGACCAGAACCTCGATGCCGCCGAGCTCTGCCTCCACCTTTGCGACACCTTCTCCGCAAGCGACGTAATCGGAAACATCCCACTTGAAGACCGGGATGCCGGTGACGTCATGGAAGGCCCTGGCCTTCTCGTCGTTGCCGGCATAATTGGCGGCGACCTTATAGCCCGCATTCCGAAGTGCCATCGAAATGGCGGCACCGATGCCGCGCGTGCCACCAGTGACCAAAACCACTCTGCTCATGCTTCGCTCCCCTCTCGGTCATTCGCCTTTGATCAGGCATTCTTCAATATCTATTGCTTGCTATTCAAAGTGCCTCGAAGCACATGGCCACACCCATGCCGCCGCCGATGCAAAGTGTTGCTAGTCCCTTCTTGGCATTGCGCCGCTTCATCTCGAAAAGCAGCGTGTTGAGAACCCGCGCTCCGGATGCACCGATGGGATGACCGATCGCGATTGCGCCGCCATTGACGTTGACGATGGCCGGATCCCAGCCAAGATCCTTGTTCACGGCGCAAGCTTGGGCGGCAAAGGCCTCGTTCGCCTCGACCAGGTCGAGGTCGCCGACGGACCAGCCAGCCTTTTCCAGCGCCCTGCGCGACGCAGGGATCGGGCCCGTACCCATGACTTGAGGATCCACACCAGCCGTCGCCCAGGAAACGATGCGTGCCAGCGGCTGGATCCCGCGCCTTGCGGCCTCCGCTTCCGTCATCAGTATCGCCGCTGCCGCGCCATCATTGAGGCCCGACGCATTGCCAGCCGTCACCGTGCCCTCTTTGTCGAAAGCCGGACGAAGCTTGCCCATCGCATCGAGCGTTGCACCGGCACGGATATACTCGTCCGCATCCACCGTCACCTCGCCCTTGCGTGTCTGGATGACGAAGGGAACGATCTCATCCTTGAAGCGACCTTCCTTCTGGGCCGCTTCGGCCTTGTTCTGAGAGGAGACCGCGAACTGATCCTGATCGTCGCGGGAAAGTTGCCACTGGCGGGCGACGTTCTCGGCGGTGATACCCATGTGGTAGCCGTAAAAAGCGTCCGTCAGGCCGTCCTTGATCATGGTGTCGACCATCTTCATGTCGCCCATCTTCGTACCGCTGCGCAGATGGGCGGCATGGGGAGCCATCGACATGGATTCCTGGCCCCCGGCTGCGATGATCTTTGCGTCCCCCATTGCGATCTGCTGCATTCCAAGAGCAACCGCGCGAAGGCCCGAACCGCAGAGCTGGTTGACGCCCCAGGCTGTAGCCTCCTTCGGAACGCCCGCTTTCATGGCCGCCTGGCGCGCCGGATTTTGGCCTTCGCCTGCTTGCAGCACCTGACCAAGGATAACCTCGTCAACCTCGGCTGGATCGACACCTGCGCGTTCGAGCGCAGCTTTGAGGACGGCAGCCCCAAGCTCATGCGCTGGAACCGTGGCGAATGCACCGTTGAAAGAGCCGACCGCCGTACGGGCCGCGCTGGCGATGACGATGGATGAACTGCTCATAAAGGCCTCCTCGTTTTTCCTTCAGCTTACATAGGTCGAAACTGGCAAAGCTTCAGCCCTAAGTCAAACGGGAAGGCAATTGCGGCGATTTTCTTTACGGCTTGCGAATATGCGATTTATCCCTTTTCTCAAAGGGGTTGCCGCATCGCACAAAGAGATTGTCACCGAGCTTCTTTTGCGTCTACAGTCTGTTACGGAGGAATATCCATGACAATCAGACGGGGTTCAGGAGACTGATATGGCGAAGAACGAGGGTCAAATAGTCATCAAGAAATACGCCAACCGCCGCCTCTACAATACAGGCACCAGCACCTATGTGACGCTGGAAGATCTGGCGGAGATGGTGAAGAGGGGAGAGGATTTTACGGTACAGGACGCAAAGAGCGGTGATGACATCACACATTCCGTACTGACCCAGATCATTTTCGAACAGGAATCAAAGACCGGCAATACGCTGCTGCCGATTTCCTTCCTGCGCCAGCTCATCAGCTATTACGGCGATCAGATGCAGATGGTCGTTCCAAGCTTCCTTGAACATTCCATGCGCGCCTTCACCGAACAACAGGCGCAGATGCGCGAACAGGTGACGCGCGCTTTCGGCGAATCACCGCTCGGCAAGAACCTGCAGCTGCCGATGCAGATGGTCGAGGACCAGGTCCGCCGTAACACCGAGATGTTTCAAAAGGCCATGCAGATGTTCTCTCCCTTCATGACCCCTCCTGCCAAGGAAACGAAGAAGGCCGAGGCGAAGGATATCGACGAATTGAAGGAACAACTGCGCGCCCTGCAGAACAAGCTCGACAACCTCTAAGCCTCAAAGCCCAATCGAAACATCGCGCCCGGCACTGCGGATCGAGACCGCAAACCCGCCGATCACGTCGATCAGTGCAATCGTCATCAAGATGAAGAAGACCTGTGTCGCAGCGTCCTGGACGAGAAGGAACTCGACCAGAAAGGCGATGAAGACCAGCATCGACAGCATGTGATTGACAAGGCTGCCGGATCCATTGCGGGTGGCCTTCAATATCTCGAAGAACAGGATGACCAGCGCCACGACGATGAAGAGATCGCCGAGCGCCATGCTCCAGATCGCACCGGAGATCATCGAAAGCACGATGATGTCGTTCTGGAGCGCGGGAATGCCTCCGCCACCCATCAAACCGGCCATCGTCAAATTGTAAAGAATAAACGGGATTACCATCAGCGGTATTACAGCGATCATTTCAGCATGCCCCCTTTTCGACAGGAATACTGCAGCGATCACAGCACCACTTCAAGACACGGAAATGCGATAGTGCTCAAAAGCAAAAAGGCCGGCGTTTGAAGCCGGCCTTTTCAATCCTGGCTGTGCCAGAATCTTGAAACTTTATGCGCTTTCCTTCGGCGTCAGAACCTGACGGCCACGATACATACCGGTCTTCAGATCGATATGGTGCGGACGGCGCAGTTCGCCGGAATTCTTGTCTTCCACGTAGGTCGGAGCCTTCAGTGCGTCTGCAGAACGGCGCATACCGCGCTTGGACGGGCTCGTTTTTCTCTTCGGTACAGCCATTTTACATACTCCAATTCACAGGCGACACATTCCCGGCCAAGATGGCGGCCGAAACGGACGTGTCGCGATTTCGGAAATTTTGCGCGCTTATACATGCCTTGAAGGTGGTTGACCAGTCCCCAAACAGAATTTTTGCGATTTGCGGGATTGAAGCTCAGGCCTCGTCATCCGCCACGATCCAGGGTTCGGCCCGGGCCGCAGCCTCCCACTTAAGCCAGGCAGGATGCGCCTTCAGCGCCGACATATAGCTGAGCGTATCGCTGGCAGTCACAAGGTCATAGGCATCGAAGCGGCTGACCACCGGCGCAAACATCGCGTCGGCTGCCGAAAATCCGCCAAACAGGAACGGCCCGCCCGAGCGGTCCCTCAACTCGCGGAAAATGGTTTCGATCCGCAGCACGTCAGCCATCACGCCATCTTCGAGTGCAATCCTGGATCGTTGGCGCCGGATATTCATCGGACAGGCGCCCCTGAGCGCCCGGAAACCCGAAAGCATCTCCATCGAGACCGAACGCGCCACGGCGCGCTTTGCGCGATCCTTCGGCCAAAGCCCCGCCTCGGGATAGAGTTCTGCGACGTAATCGATGATCGACAGCGATTCCCATACCCGAAGGCTGCCATGGAGTAGAACCGGCACCCTGCCCGTGGGAGAGATTTCCCTGATGCGCGGATTGCCTGCGGGAAAATCAAAGGGGATCAGAATTTCTTCGAACGGAATGCCCGTTGCTTCCATCGCAATCCATGGCCGGAACGACCATGAGGAGTAGTTCTTGTTTCCGATATATAGGGTAAGGGTATCCATGAGCCATCCGCAAATTGGTTTTGCGGCCGACTTTAACGGCGCTCGGCAAATGCGACCAATGAATAATTCATGCCTCAATCATAAAGGCATCTGATGTAATCGCCGGAACCTTGCGCCCGGCGCTCGATGACCGACGCAAGCGTGCGAAGGCCGCGGCGGGGCTTTGAGGCATTCCGGTCGATCGGGTTCGGAAGAGAAACGGCCAAAAGCGCTGCCTGCCGTCGCGAGAGCTTGGATGCCGGTACCTTGAAATGATAGCGCGCCGCCGCCTCGATGCCGTAGATACCCGGTCCCCACTCGGCGATGTTGAGATAGATCTCCATCAGCCGGCGCTTGGTCCAGACGAGGTCGGAGGCGACCGCCAGCGGCAGTTCGAGTGCCTTGCGCACAAAGGAGCGGCTATTCCAGAGAAACAGGTTCTTGGCCGTCTGCATGGGGATTGTGCTTCCGCCGCGGGTCGCTTCGCCGTCGAGGGTGTCTGCGACCAGCGCTTGCATTTCGCCCCAATCGACCCCGCCGTGGAAGCAGTATTGACCATCCTCGGACATCATCACCGACTGGACGAGAACCGGCGAGATGTCGTCCAAGGAGACCCACCGCCGGTCGTAGCCGCGCAGAAGCACGAGATCATGCAGCATCAGCGTCGAGACAGGGTGAATAAACGGGATGAGGTAAACAAAGATCAGAACATAAGGCAGGATCAAAAGCCCGGCGAGTCCAAGCACGATGCGCGTCATGATCGACCGGCTCCGCAGCCAAGCGAACAGACGGCGATGAGCCGGCATCGCAATGGCGTCCTCTCTTTCCGGCGATATGTCCAATACGTGTAAGCCCAACACCTGTTCCCTGCGCTCTCATACCGTTTGCCGGTCGCGAAGGCCAGAGTGCAGAGGAAATCTTGCTGTAAGCATCGACATTTCCGTTGCAACCGCGCCACTCCTCATGCCAAAGAGCGCGGATGGACGCGAGCTCCCAAGCCTTCGAAATACGTTTGAAGACCAACGCCCAAGAGATCGAGGCGTTGCTCGACGTGCTGCTTTCCGATGACATGCGAGAGGATGAGATAGCCCGCCCTGAAACCCTGAGGGCGGCGATGCACTATGCCGTGCTGAACGGCGGCAAGCGCCTTCGCCCGTTTCTCGTCGTGGAGAGCGTGCTGCTGCTTGGCGGAGACAAACAGGCGGCCTTGAGAGTGGGTGCAGCACTGGAATGCGTGCACTGCTATTCGCTCGTCCATGACGATCTTCCAGCGATGGACGATGACAAGCTACGTCGCGGCAAGCCGACGGCGCACATAGCCTTCGACGAGGCGACCGCGATCCTTGCTGGCGATAGCCTTTTGACCTACGCCTTCGACATTATCGCCGACGATGAGACCAGGCTTCCGGAGCAAAGCAAGCTGGCGCTGATTCTTGCGCTTGCGCGTGCTGCCGGCCTGGGCGGGATGGCCGGCGGGCAGGCACTCGATCTTGCGGCGGAAAAAGATGTGCCGAATGAACAGGGCATCGTTACATTGCAGGCTATGAAGACCGGGGCATTGATCCGCTTTGCCTGCGAAGCAGGGGCAATCATCGCCGGCGCTTCAGCCGGTGATCGCAAGCGCTTGCGCGCCTTCGGTGAAAAGATCGGCCTTGCCTTCCAGCTCGCCGACGATCTTCTTGATGTCACATCAGACGCAGCCACCATGGGCAAGGCAACCGGCAAGGACACGCAACGCGGCAAGGGAACGCTTGTGTCTTTCCATGGTATCGACTGGGCTGAAGCCGAGCTTCGGCGGCACGTCGAGGATGCGAAAACGCTTCTGGCAGCGTACGGAGATGCAGCCGCGACGCTCGCTGCTGCCGCGCATTTTATTGCCGCGCGCAGGAGCTGACACGGGACCTGGCGTTCGATGGGACAGACGGTGTCCACCCTTGAGCCATAGAATAGGTTGCTATTACGCACAATCTTGCTCCATATTGAGTTATAGAAAGGATGACTATAACTCATGAGATGGAACTGGACACAGGAAGGCTGGCCGAATTTCGTATATGACGCGGCTGTGCTTGAGCCGCTCGAGCGCCAATTCCTTCTGTCATCGGGAGAAGTGATCGGCGCTGTCCGTCACGTTGGTGACGAAGAGCGTGATCTGCTACGTGTCGAGCTTTTGAGCGATGAGGCAGTGAAAACCTCGGAGATAGAGGGCGAAATGCTCGATCGCCTGAGCGTGCAATCCTCATTACGTCGGCAGTTCGGTCTCGATGCCGACAATCGACCGGTAAAGCCGCAAGAGCGGGGAATCGCGGAGATGATGGTCGATGTGTATGAATCCTGGTCAGCGCCTCTCAATCATGAAACCCTGTTTCGCTGGCACGCCATGCTGATGACGGGGAACCGCCATATTGGAATGATCGGTGGATATCGGGTGCACGACGATGCCATGCAGATTGTGTCTGGCCGTCTCGATAATCCAACCGTCCACTACGAAGCCCCACCTTCAAGGCGGGTGCCAGCAGAAATGGCAGCGTATATGGGCTGG